>NZ_CP036515.1:600000-900000 GCF_004323635.1 Lichenihabitans psoromatis | reverse complement strand
AAGTGCCCGCTTATAATGCGCAGTTAAAGTAAAATTCTCTAAGGAGACATCTATTAGTAACTTTGTGAATTTAGTGACTGAGACGATGCCGTGGAAAGCGACTACGTAGCTTCGATCTTGTCCCGCACGGGATTGAGTCAATAGGCGCTTTGGTAGACCTATTTTGTTAGTAGCAAGAGCTCTATTAGTTCGGCATCGTCGGCGCCTGCTTTGCAACAACAACGACGACGCCCACGCGTTCGGGGCTCCGTATTTTCGCTTAGTCGTTCCGCAAAGGCGATTCACGCGTCGGTCAACCCATCTCGCTAGCCTCGCTGTAACGGTGGCGGTCGAGACAACGGTTCGTGATAGTCGGGCAACCTCTACATCCCCTGAGGAGAGAGGAGCGCGAAGAAGGGCCAGCCGGCCCACATGACACCGGCGTCTACAGGGCGAACTGCATTAAGATGGATGTCTGCACCGGTACCAGCTTGTGCAAGCCGAGCGCCGAGATGTAGACACCCATACCTAGAAAGAAGACAGGAAGCGCCAAATCAGGCCGACCCAAGACCGCCGGCTCACGTGGATAAGTTCGTGATTGGGAGCCGCCGCGACCGACTAGAGCGTCATCCCAGAACGATCCGGACTCGCCGGCATGCAGTTTCATCAATGTCGCCGATCCACCACCGCTTATCCCGCCGCTTCGAAGTCCAGCACCACCCTGGATGGCACGTCGCCGCGCTCGAGCCGGTCCAGAACCGAATTGATGGCGGAAAGCGGTTGCACCTCGATATCAGCCTTAACCTTGCCGTCGGCTGCGAAGGCCAACGCTTCTGCCATGTCCTCGCGTGTCCCGACAAACGAGCCGCGGATCGTAATGCAATTGGCCACGACGTCGAAAAGCGGAACCGGGAAGTCTCCGGGCGGCAATCCGACCAAGACGCAGGTGCCGCGCTTCCGGGCCATGCCGATTCCCTGCTTGAAGGCGCGGAGCGACGGCGCGGTAATGAGCACGCCATGAGCGCCACCTTTGGTCCCCCTCCGAACCGCTTCAACGGCACCTTCGGATTGGGCGTTGACCGCGAGATCCGCACCGAGCCTCCTTGCGTGGGCTAGCTTGCCTTCGTCGATATCAATCGCGCAGACCTGGAGCCCCATCGCTTTGGCGTACTGAATTGCCAAATGCCCGAGGCCTCCTGCGCCCGAAATCGCGATCCACTCACCCGGCCGGACGTGAGACACCTTGATGCCCTTGTAAGTGGTAACGCCGGCGCAGATCAGAGGCGCGGCCTCTCGGGGCGCGAGACCATCCGGAATATGGGCGACATAATCGGGGTCGGCCAGAATGTATTCGGCGAAACCTCCGTTCTTCGTATAGCCCCCGAACTGCGCCTCGCCGCACACCGTCTCCCAAGCCGACAGGCAATGTTCGCAGTGGCCGCAGGCCGAATACAACCAGGGTACGCCCACCCGGTCACCCTCTTTGACGATCGTCACGCCGGCTCCGACAGCGACGACCCGGCCGATCCCCTCATGGCCGGGAATGAACGGAAGAGTGGGCTTCAGTAGCCAATCGCCCTGTGCCGCATGAAGGTCGGTGTGGCAGACTCCGCAGGCTTCAGTTTTGACAAGGATCTGACCGGGACCGACCGTCGGCACTACAACATCCTGAAATACCAAGGGTTTCCCGAACCGCTCTACAACGGCCGCTTGCATGTACGATGCCATGATGTCTCCGTTCTTGGTGAAGCGTGCGGGACGGCGGCCAGTCGGTCGCCGACGCGTTACTGGATTTAGCTCAGGATCGGGTTCGTCGATGCCAGCCAGATCATCAGAAAGAGTGGCTACAAGACGCCGAGTTCGGCTTCCGACTATGCGCATTTGCTCGCGTCGGATTGGACCGGTATGTTTGGGGAGAGCAGCGATGCCCCACTCCGCGTTTCTGCCTCGCGGCTGATCGACTTTGAAAGCTCCAGAGTCGATTAATCCCTTGTGATCTCTCAGAGACGGCGGCTTGAATTCACCCCGACGCAAACCCCGATCGCGTGCTTCTTCTAAGTGGAGATCGGACCAAAGCAATGGCTCCTCGATCACACGATTTGAGGGGTCATCCGGTCCGCTGCAACGAAGAAGCGGCGTCCCTCCGCAAGCAACTGTTGGTCAGTAAGCCGCGCCGACGTCTCCACTGCAGCGACATGGGCGGCGATCTGCGGCGCATGTCTGCGCAGGTGATGAATAAACTCAGTTTTCGCGGTCGAAGGCCCGATGATGAGGACCGCCTGCGCTCCTCCGATCGCGGTCGCGATATCGCGGTTAAAGCCCTTTTCCGACGTCCCATGTTTTCCCGACGCACTGCCAGCCTTGATGTGCAGGTGGAGCGGTATGTCTCCGGGCTTGACGACCTCCTCGTCCGACGCGGTCAAGTTGAAGTGAATGATCTTGGCGTCGTGGTGATCTAGCCAGACGACCGCATGAAAGTGCGGTGTGGCCGCCGCGCCGCCGTTGTTGTGTTCTGGCGTGTCGTGCATCGTGTACATGGCGTCCCCGTGTGGTTGTTTGGGATTTGATATTGTATGCGGGGCGGGACAACTGCGTAACAGGCGCATCCGCTCATCCCACGTCCGGTTCAATGCTCCATCAAGAGCGGTATCTCGCTATGGTTCAGGACGTGATGCGTCACGCCTCCAAAGAGAAATTGCCGGATGCGACTATGCGTATAGGCGCCCATAACCAGCATTGTGGCTTCGACACGGGTCGCACAGGCGAGGATCGCTTCCGGCACGTTTGACGACGCCGATGTCGCCGTTAATTCGTGGGCGCGGATCCCATGCCACATTAGATATGTGGTCAGATCGGCGGGCACAGTCTCGGCGCTTCGCCCGATGGCGGCCGTGATGATCGACACGCGATCGGCGGCGTGCAGCAGGTCTAGAGAATGCCCGATCAGGCGAGCCGCTTCGAGGCTTCCGTTCCAGGCGATCACGACGTGACGAAGCACGGAGTCGGGAATTTTCCGCGACACGACAAGAGTGGGGCGGCCCGTCGAGAAGACCGCTGCATCGAAGATCCGTTCCGAGCCCATTTCGGTCGATGCCGGACGGTTGACGATGATGAGGTCGCTTACCCGACCCGCGAGCGCGACGACCGGCTCGATGTCGCCAACCCTCTCGATCCAGTCGCCGAACGTTGCGTGTAGGTCTTCGAACTTGCCGTCGCTGCGGATACCGGCTTTGTCGCATACGCGTTCGAAGCTCGTCCTGTTCCGCTCGGCCGCCTGCTTTCCATCGGTTTCGATCTGTTTCACGGTGACGCCGGTAGCGCGGATCAGATCCGGGAGGTCGCGAAAGATTCGGTCTGGATCGTCGCGCACAAAAAGCAGCTGAATATGTGCCTCGAGCCTACGGCTGAGTTCCAGGCCGATCGCCAACCTCTGGTCGCAGTCATGTTCGGTGGTCGAGGGGATCAGGATTCGACGGATGGTCATGGCCTCTCCTTAAGGTCGCGGCCCTGTCGTTCAGGTCGGCAATTTCCGCTCGCTTGATGGATGCTGCGGAAAGTGCCCGCACGACAATGTGTCCGGTGCGGTGAGAGGCCTCATGACCTCGCACCTATAATGACACGCACGCGCGCCCCCGTTACGAACGGTCGATGCGAAGCGACTAAGCGTTTTCGCATGGTGCAAGCCGAAGAGCCGATGCGTTTAGTAAAATTGCTCGGCTAAATCCACCTTCACGAGAAGGACACAGATGCCGAACGGAGCTTCAGCCCCGACGGGAGGACCTGACCATGTCAGATTTAGACTACTCTATGGAGTGGGCCCCTTCCGGTGGACGGTTTTAAGCCGCCGACTTGACCGTCTGCCGGGTGAAGTAATCCTCGAACTGTTTTGGGCTGAGATAGCCGAGGGCAGAATGCAGCCTCGTAGCGTTGTAGGTCTCTTCGATGAAGCGGGGAAGGTGTTCGGCCACATCCTCGAACGTCTCGAAGGCCATCGGGTAGACCGCCTCGACCTTGAGGGTCTTCATGAAGCTTTCGGCCTTGGCATTGTCGTATGGATTGCCACGTCTTCCCATAGATCCTTTGAGGCCGCGGGCCGCGAGTTCGTCGCGGTAGACCTTGGCAGCATATTGCGATCCTCGATCCGAGTGATGCACGCAACCGGACGACGGTTTGCGATCCACAACGGCAGCCCTCAGAGCCGCCAGGGTCAACCGGGCATCGATCGATCGGCTCATGGCATAGCCCACGACCCTTCTCGACCAGGCGTCGAGGACAATGGCAACGTAGACGAATGAGCCGACCACTTGAACGTAGGTGATGTCGGCGACCCAGAGTTGGTCTGGCCCGTTCAGCGCCATGTCCTGTGTCAGATTGGCGAAGATGGGATGATCGTGATCACTGTCGGTCGTGATGGTTGTGCGCCGTCGGATCCGCGGTTGCAGGTCATGCTCGCGCATGAGCCGGCGGACCTTCTTGTGATTGACCACGAGACCCTGCTGCCCAAGAGCTGCTCGAACACGACGCCATCCGTAACGCTCGAACTCTTCGCAGATCCGCCACATCGCTTCGACAAGGGCGGTTTCGTCGACGGCAGCCACCGGCCCGTCATAGAACGTGGAGCGAGCAAGACCCATCAGCCGGCACCCCTCTGCGACAGACAAGCCGCAGGGCCTGCTAAGGACACGGGCACGCTTTTCGGCCGGAGAGATGCATGAGAAGCCCCCTTTAGAAAGTCCAGCTCGAGAGCCTGTTTTCCGACCAGCCGCTCAAGCGCTGCGATGCGCGCCTCATAGGCCTGCAGAAGGTCTGCCGCGCCCAGGTCCTGATCGAGCGCCCCCGCCTGAAACTTATCTACCCAGATCCGGATCAGGTTGCGTGACAGATCGTGGCGCTTGGCGAGACCATGCAGGGTCTCGCCAGCCAGGTACTCCTGGACAACCTGTCGCTTGAATTCGACGCTGTGGGTTCGGTGTTGACTCATGGACTTTCATCTTTCGAAAGCCCGACCTCCGGTCAATCGACGATCGCCAACCTGTCCATTGTCAGGGGCCCACTCCACTACGGGGGCACAAAGGGCGGCCGAAGCTGACGTCGAAGCGTATAGGGAGAAGCTTGGACCCTTCGTGGTGGCTGCCGAAACGACCCGGATGCCGATGGTCTTCAGCAACGCCAAGGGGTCGGACCATCCCATCATCTTCGTCAATCAAGCCTTTCTCACTCTGACAGCCTTCGATGAGAATGAACTGCTTGGAAAGCCCTTCGAGTCTTTGCTCGAACCCGGCACCGATCCCGAAGCCCTGACCGAGATTGGAACGGCATTCGCTGGCGGACGTGGCTTGGAGACCCAGGTTCGTTGTCGGTGCAAAGACCATGGGCCGGTTTGGGTCACAGTCTTTGTGACCGCCGTCCGCGACCGAGATGGCCGAACCGTCCAGCACTTCGCCTCCTTCGTCGACATCAGTCGCGACAAGGAGGTGGAGAGCCGCTTGCGGATTCATCTTGAGCAACTCGAGTACCGCGGAGAAATGATGCTGGCGTCTGTGAAGGCGATCGCTGTGCAGCTTTTACAAAGCGCAGTTGGCCAGCAAGGCGTGGAGGACTTCGAGCGGCGCGTTCAGGCTTTGAAGGTGGCGAGCCAACCAGATTGTGTCGAACCACGCGTGGCATGAGCGCCACGTCGCAGCCGGAGATCACATCTCCGGCTGCTCCAACCGAACCGCGTCCGCGCGGGAGGGGTAGGCGGCCGCTCAGTCAATCGCCCAGCATGGTGTCCAGGAATCTCAGCCGGCTGACATGTTGTCCGACGACGACGAGGCACATTGTCAGCGGGGTGGATAGAACCAAGCCGATCGGTCCCCACAGCCACGACCAGAAGATCGCTGCCACCACGACCGAAAAAGGCGAGAGGCCGGTGTTGTGCGCGTAAAGTAGCGGTTCGATGATCTGCCCGGTTACACTTTCGATCGCAAGATAGAGCACCCCAGTCCAGAGCACGAGCCACCAGCCTGGATCCACTGCAGCAGCGAGCGACATCGGCAGCAAGGCCGCGACGAGCGACCCTACGTAAGGGATGAAGCGAAGCAGAGCCGATAGGATCCCAAACAACACCGGGTTGGGCACTCCGACGAAGAGAAGGCCTATTGCGACAACGGTGCCAAACGCCGTGTTGACCAGCAATTGGGACAAGAAATACTTGCTCAAGCGTTGCGAGGCATCCTCCATCCCGAGCTTCGTCAGCGCGATGTCATCTGGACCGAGCAGACGGATCAAGCGGTCCCGCAGGTCGTCCTGCTGCAGAAGCGCAAACACTGATACGATGAAGATAAGGCCGAGTGTTAGAAACGGGGAGAGCACGGGAGAGACGAAGCGCCGGGCCAAATCCAAGGGGGTCGATCCCGTCTCTAACCATGCAGTCGAATCCGGCGTCGGAAAGACACCTTCGCGAGCGTTGGCGGGCGGAGGCGCTGCCGCTTTGGATCGCTGCGACCCGATGCGGTCCGCAAGGTCCGCCAGCCGGCCGACCGTGTAAGCGTTCACCTTGGCAATCTTGGTTTCAATCGTCACAACATATTCAGGAACACCCACCGATAACTGACCGATTTGTGAACCGATCACGGCCCCGAGGGCCAGGATAACCGACAACGCAGCTATAAGCGCTAGCAGCACCGACGGCACGTGGCCCAAGCGAAGGCGGCGGAGTAGGGCGACGAGCGGCGCGAGGAGGAACGCGAGCAGCAGCGCCAGTGTGATCGGGACCAGGACCTCCCGGCCGAAGTAAAGGGTGGCCACGATCATCACGAACAAGGTCATGGCCTGCGACGCATCCATCGAGTTGGCCCGTAAGACGCTGATTGCTGGTTCAATCCTATCGGCGATCCCTGGCTCAACCATCGCGTGTCATTCCGATCTAGTCACCGCCGGGTCGCACCCGCCGACAGGCGCGCTGCAGGAGGTTGTGAAGCCGACGGTCCGAGTGAAATGGCCCGTTCGTTCGACTTTTGATCGACTCAAGAACGCCATGCTAGGCGTTGATCGCCTTTGAGAGACAAGCAAACAAGATGACCGGATATGCGGAAACGATCAAGGTGGTCCAGGCCGTTAAAGAGCTCGACAGCACGCGTTCAGCGTATCACCCGGATTGTCATCAGGTCTCGGCTGATCTCTCTAGGGCTTCAAGCACGGCTTCGCGGACCTCTTTGCTGGCGTTTCGATCCAAGACGTCGCGCAAGACGAGGAGCCGCCGGCGCTCGTCGTAGAGCTGATCGAGGAGCCGCAGCACGATTGGGATCGCGTCTTCCCGCAACCCGAGATCGTCCCGGAGTTCCCGGATGAGTCGGAGGCGGGCCACGTCGATCTCGTCGAACAGCCACGTTCCTTGCAGGGCGGCGGGACGAAGCCAATCCGCTTCGATCCAATGTTCGACCTCTGCTCGATGCAACCCAGCCATCGTGACGATCAGCACGTCCAAAGAGATCATGAGAAGGCCTCCATGCCTTGACGCGGATCCCAGGCGGGCGAGTCCGTCCGGTCGCGCAGAAAGGTTGCCAATCCCTCGTTGGCCGGCCCCAGCATCACCTTCAGGGTCACATAGGCATCGCCGGCCAGATTGCTGCCCTTGGCTGGCATGCCCTTGCCGCGCAGGCGAAGTTTCACTCCTGTATCCGAATGGGGCTTGAGCGTCATCGTGACCGGGCCGCTGATGGTCGGCACGGTCACAGGGCCGCCCAGCACGGCTTCGCTCAGAGAAACCGGCAGCTCGAGATGGATGTCGCGCCCCTCGCGCCGGAACAGCGGATGCGGCGCAACCTCGACCTCGATGAGCGCATCGCCGGGCGGCTCGCCCGGTCCGCCTTTGCCGCGCAGCCGCAAGGTCTGGCCGCTTTCCAAGCCGGGCGGAACGCTGACCTCCAGGCTCCCGCCTTCGGGTAGCGAAAGGCGCTGCGACGTGCCCCGAATGGCGTCCAGGAACGGGATGATCAGCGAGTAGCGGCGGTCGTCGCCCTCCCGACGCGGGGCGGCGCGTCCCCGCGATCCGAACATGCCGGACAAGATGTCGCCGAGATTGTCATCGTCGAAGCCGGAACTGTAGCGAGTACCGGCTGCGCCTTCGGCATGCTCGCGGTAGGACCGTTGTCCCGGTGGCGGCCCTGGCGGCTGTCGCTCCTGGCCGGCAGCATCGATTTCGCCTCGGTCGAATCGGGCGCGCCGTTCGGGGTTCGACAACAGGTCGTTCGCGGCCGTCGCGGCCTTGAAGCGAATTTCCGCGTTGGCATCGCCTGGATGCAGATCGGGGTGCGAGGTCTTTGCAAGTTTGAGGAACGCGGCACGGATCTGCTTGTCGGTCGCCGCACGCGCGATGCCAAGCACGTTGTAGGGATCGTCCGCCATTTGGTCTGCGCTCCCGCAAGGTCTCGGAGATCATGCGATCACTACGGCCTCATCTGCAAATCCCTTATGCCTCTAGGGGTTCGGCGAACCGCGTGCATATCCGCATAGTCAGTCTTCGAACTCGGTCGGGTGAGGTCGTCCGACGTCGAGTATGACTTGGCTTCAGATTTGCCGGGAGCCTAACCGCCGGCACAGCTGCAGACTGCGTGGGCTTTAGCGGCCCCTCGCGGTTGCTAAGGTGGAGCGGGTTCTCCGACCGCGACATCAATCGAGCAAGCGCACCTTCAACGAAGAGGTCGATGTCATGAACTACCAGAGCGTGAACCCGTATAATGGCGAACGCCTGCGGACGTTTCCCGAATTGACCGACATACAACTCGAGGCTCGCTTGGCAGCGGCGGACCGTTGCTTCCAAACTTGGCGCGGCATCCCCTTTGCCAAGAGAGCCGCCATCCTCGGTCGCGCCGCAGCGATCATGCGCTCGCGCGTCGATGAATTCGCCCGCCCGGTCACGCTCGAAATGGGCAAGCTGATCGCAGAGGCCAGGGGCGAGGTGATGCTCAGTGCGGACATCATCGACTACTACGCCAAGAACGCGGAACGCTTCCTCGCGCCGGAAATCTTGCATCCGGAAACGGGCGAGGCCGAGGTCGAGAACACGCCGCTCGGAGTCCTGCTCGGCGTCGAACCATGGAATTTCCCTTATTATCAGCTTGCGCGGTTCGCCGCGCCGAACCTGATGGCCGGGAACGTCGTGATGGTGAAGCATTCGGAGACTGTTCCGCAATGCGCGCTGGCGTTCGAAGACCTGTTTGCGGAGGCGGGTGCGCCCGCTGGGGCTTATACCAACCTCTTCATCACGCACGATCAAGTCAGTCGCGCGATCGACGACCCGCGCATCAAGGGCGTTGCCCTAACCGGAAGCGTCAGGGCCGGCAAGGCCGTCGCGGCACGGGCCGGCCGGAATCTCAAAAAGTCGACCATGGAGCTCGGCGGCAGCGACGCTTTCATCGTCCTCGACGACGCTGACATCGAGAAGACTGTCGCGTGGGCGGTCTGGGGCAAGATGAACAACACGGGCCAATGCTGCGTGGCCGCGAAGCGCTTCATTGTGGTCGAGGCGGTCGCCGACCCCTTCCTGCGGCAATTCAAAGCCGCGCTGTCGGAGTTAATGCCCGGTGATCCGATGATGGCGTCGACGACGCTTGGGCCGCTGTCGACGGAGGCGGCTCTGGTGACCTTGCTCGACCAAGTCGATCGTGCTGTCGCTTCGGGAGCCAGCGTAGTGTTTGGCGGCAAGCGGCTTGATCGTCAGGGCGCCTTCATGCAGCCTACGATCTTGGCCGAGATAGGCCGCGCTAATCCGGCTTTCCGCGAGGAGTTCTTTGGGCCAGTCGCGCTATTCTTTCGTGTCGCGGACGAGGATGCGGCCGTCGCGCTCGCCAACGATTCCGATTTCGGCCTGGGCGGGTCGGTCTTCACCCGCGATGTCGAACGCGGCAAGCGGGTAGCCCGCCGTGTCGACACGGGCATGATGTTTGTCAACCACCCAACCTGGACGACCCCTGACCTGCCGTTCGGTGGCATCAAGAATTCCGGTTACGGTCGCGAGTTGTCGGGTATGGGCATCCAAGAATTCGTGAACAAGAAGCTGGTTCGCGTCGCCTCGATCGACGCAGCCGCCTGACCTTCGACGCTAGGCGTGACCCATCGCCTTCCGGCCAGGACATCAGGGGACCAAAACGGCAGCGCCTTTGAAACGCCCCGCACGAAGATCCGCAAGCGCCTGGTTGGCTTGCTGGAGCGGATAAAGCGTCGTTTTCACGTCGATCCCCATGCTCGGCGCCAAGCCCAAGAAGTCAAGCCCGTCCCGCCGGGTCAGGTTGGCGACGGAGAAGAGCTGCCGTTCCTCCCACAGGAGCCGATAGGGAAAACTCGGCACGTCGCTCATATGGATGCCGGCGCAAACGACGCGGCCACCTTTTCGAACGGCCTTTAGCGCTAGCGGGATCAAGTCGCCGACCGTCGCGAAGATGATGGCGGCGTCGAGCGGCTCGGGCGGCATCTCGTTGGATCCGCCGGACCAGACGGCCCCGAGGTCGCGCGCGAAGGCCTGCATCGCGACATCGCCAGGCTTGGTGAAGGCAAAGGTCGAGCGACCCTGGTAACGCATGACTTGCGCGATGATGTGGGCCGCTGCGCCAAATCCGTAGAGCCCGACTTTTTTGCCCCTGCCGGCGATCGATAGCGAGCGCCATCCAATGAGTCCGGCGCAGAGCAGTGGGGCGAGAGCGGTGTCCTCGCCCTTCTCGCCAAGCGGAAACGCGAAGCGCGCATCGGCGACCACAGCCGTGCTAAAGCCGCCGTCGCGCGTAAAGCCGGTGAATAGCGGATCGTCGCAAAGGTTCTCCTCATGGCGGACGCAATACGGACAGGTGCCGCAGGTATGGCCGAGCCAAGGCACGCCGACGCGCTCGCCCACCCGCAGATGCATCACGCCCGGCCCGACGGCATCAATGCGGCCGACGATCTCATGGCCAGGGATGATCGGCACCTTTGGGTCCGCCAGTTCGCCATCGACGACGTGAAGGTCCGTGCGGCAAACGCCGCAGGCTGCGACTTTGACACGGACCTGGCCCGGCCCAGGCACACGATCCGCCAACTCGCACCATTGAAGCGGCTGCCGCAACGTCTTCAGTATCATCGCATGCATGGCGATTGCCTTTTTTGGGAGCTCAATGCGAGATGAATGCGTGGTAGCTGGGAGTGACCAGAAGATCATGTGGTGACCGCCCAGCACTCACGGCGCATCGTCGGTCGTGATCGCGGGCCCGTGAAGGAGATCCCATATATCGATGGTATTCGACTTGGTTCGTCACAAACAGATGACCCTTGTTGGCCCCGCGAGCGGAGCCGCGGCAGAAGGCCTGGACATGCGGCGCGGCGCCACCGCCTCAACATAGTCTCGACGTGCAGGCGTTGCGGCCACCAAACGCGCTTTCCGACATGCGGAAACGCTTAGGGCGAACGCGAAAACGGGCCAGCCCTGCGAGCCCTCCAAAACGTTCCATCAAGGACGGGCGATATAGTCGCTCGAAAGGATACACTCATGCTTATCGCGATTTCAGCGCTCAAAGGTTATGCCGTCGAGGTTAGTGACGAAGGCGCGATCGGGACAATCCACGACGTCTTGTTCGACGACCGGACTTGGATCATGAGATGGCTCGTGGTCGACGTTAGTTCCTGGCTGACCGGCCGCAAGGTGCTGGTCCATCCATCAGCCATTCGGACGTCGGACTATGTTAACGAGGTGCTGCGCCTCGGCTTGACGAAAGCCCAGGTCGAAGCGAGCCCGCCGTCCGCGCTGGACGAACCTGTTTCGGTCCGAATGGAATCCGGCCTCTATGAATACTACGGGCCGGACCCGATGTGGGGACCTAGTTCCTTCGGGGCGGGCGCGCTCGGCGGTCCCTTGGCGGTTTCCGGCTATTTTGGCGGCGGCACGCCAGGAGATGTGCTCGACGAGGAGCCGCTCCAGGATGGCGGCGACCCGCATCTCCGCAGTTTTGCGGAAGTCACTGGTTATCACATTCATGCCACCGACGGGATGATCGGCCACGCCGAAAACTTCCTAATCGACGATGGCACCTGGGATGTCCGCTACATTATCGTGGATACTAAAAATTGGTGGCCCGGCGCTCACGTCCTGATATCTCCCTATGCGGTCAAAGCCGTGAGTTGGAAACGCCGCGGGATCATGCTCGACGTCGATCTTGCGACCGTCAAGTCCAGCCCGCACTGGGATCCGATCGCCATGATCGATCAGGTCTATGAAAAGGAACTGCACAACTATTACGGCTGGCGGGGCTACGGTTTCTGAGAACAGCGCTCTTAGGTACATCAAAGATGCTCGTCGCGTTGAATAAAGTGCTCGGGGAGACACGCCTGCGTGGCAAAAGCATCGCCGTCACGTGATGCAGCTCAGGCAGAAAATTAAGCCATCCGGAAATGAATAATGGGTGCGCGCAAAATAGGCACTATCGCGAAATAACTGCTTGTGTAACTCGTATCAATTGATGCAATGCGAGCCATTTATAATATTAGTGAAAAATGTTCACGTCATAATTACGTACTAATACTCGATACAGTTTGCGCGTCTTAGAATTTTTAAGTTGTAGATTCACATATTTATTTTACGAATATGCGAGTTTTATTTTAATTACGATACCTATATCGTATTAAATAACCTATCTCAGTTGATATTAAAATTATTGATATGCAATCGTGATAAGATGAAAATAAATGATTTAGATTTATCAAGCTAGCAAAGAATGGTTGTGCGATGAACATCGAAAAATACACGGAATGGGCACAAGGTATACTTCATGCGGCGCAAGCAATCGCATTGAGTAAAGGGAATCCACAGTTTAGGCCGGAGCACGTTCTCAAGGCGCTTCTTGACGACCCTGGGGGCATGGCCGCCGGGTTGATCGACCACGCCGGCGGAGATGCTCAGCAAGCACGACGACTAGTCGATGCTGAGGTCGGTAAAATGCCGCAGGTTTCGGGAAGCGCGTCCCAGCCACAGGCGACCCGCGACGTGCTGCGCGTCTTCGAAACCGCTGAGAAAGCGGCAAAGAAAGCAGGCGACGTTTTCGTCACCGTCGAGCGACTACTGCTAGCCCTTTTGATTGAGAAGGACAGCGAAGTCGGCAAGATACTCGCCCGTGTCGGCGTTAATGCGTTCGCGCTCAACAAGGCCATCGAAGCGTTGCGCAAGGGGCGCACGGCAGATAGCGCAACGGCGGAGAATGCCTATGACGCCCTCAAGAAATATGCACGCGACCTGACCGAAGCGGCGCGCGACGGAAAACTTGATCCAGTGATCGGGCGTGACGAGGAAATTCGCAGGACCATCCAAGTCTTATCAAGGCGGACCAAGAACAATCCTGTGCTGATTGGCGAGCCTGGAGTTGGAAAGACAGCCATCGTTGAGGGGCTTGCACTTCGCATCGTCAATGGAGATGTGCCCGAGAGCTTGAAGGACAAGAAGTTGTTCTCGCTCGATATGGGCGCTCTCATCGCAGGAGCAAAGTTTCGCGGCGAATTCGAGGAGCGTCTCAAGGCCGTTCTGCAGGAAGTCGTTTCCTCGGCAGGCGGCATCGTCCTGTTCATCGATGAAATGCATACGCTCGTCGGCGCCGGAAAGGCGGATGGTGCCATGGACGCCTCGAACCTCCTGAAGCCCGCTTTGGCTCGCGGAGAACTCCATTGCGTTGGCGCCACCACGCTCGAGGAATATCGCAAATACGTCGAGAAGGACGCCGCTCTCGCCCGCCGGTTTCAGCCGGTCTACGTTGCAGAGCCAAGTGTCGAGGACACCGTCTCTATACTTCGCGGTCTAAAGGAGAAATATGAACAGCATCACGGCGTGCGTATCCAGGACGCGGCCCTGGTTGCAGCCGCCACCCTATCTAACCGTTATATCGCCGATCGCTTTCTTCCAGACAAGGCCATCGACCTAATCGACGAGGCCGGTTCCCGTCTTCGAATGCAGGTCGATTCCAAGCCGGAAGAACTCGACAACGTCGATCGTGAGGCGATGCGGTTGAAAATTGAGGCAGAAGCTTTGAAGAAAGAGCATGACGCAGCGTCAAAAGACCGGCTCCAGCGGCTCCAGAAGGAACTCGCGGACCTTGAAGAGCGGTCCGACGCGATTGCGGCCCGTTGGAAAGCCGAGAAGGACAAGTTGGGGCGCGCTGCCGACCTGAAGAAGAAACTGGACGAGGCCCGAACCCAACTGGCCAATGCGCAGCGAGCGAGCGATTGGGCAAAGGCCAGCGAACTCTCGTACGGAGTTGTGCCAAGCCTCGAACGGGATCTCGCCACACTCGAGGCCGGCAGCGCCGACGGGATGCACGGCGGGATGGAAGAGGCGGTGACGCCCAGTCACATCGCTGGGGTCGTCTCTCGATGGACGGGTATCCCCGTTGAGCGCATGATGCAGGGCGAGCAGGAAAAACTCTTGCAGATGGAGAAGGCGATCGGCCGTCGTGTTGTCGGGCAAAAAGAAGCCGTCAGGGCGGTTTCGACGGCTGTCCGGCGCGCGCGCGCGGGGCTCCAGGATCCCAATCGTCCCCTAGGCTCCTTCATGTTCCTGGGTCCCACAGGTGTTGGTAAGACCGAGTTGACGAAAGCGCTCGCCGCGTTTCTTTTTGATGACGATGCCGCGATGGTGCGCATCGACATGTCGGAGTACATGGAGAAGCACTCCGTCTCCCGATTGATCGGGGCGCCTCCGGGTTACGTGGGCTACGAGGAAGGTGGGGCACTGACCGAGGCAGTGAGGCGCCGGCCCTATCAGGTCGTTCTATTCGACGAAGTCGAAAAGGCGCATCCGGACGTGTTCAACGTGCTGCTGCAGGTTCTTGATGACGGCAGGCTCACCGATGGCCAGGGCCGGACCGTCGACTTCCGCAACACCCTTATCATCATGACATCAAATCTTGGGTCCGAGTTCCTGGTCAATCTTCCTGAAGGCCAGGACACAGATAAGGTGCGCGACGAAGTCATGGGCGTGGTTCGATTGCACTTCCGGCCGGAGTTCCTCAACCGAATCGACGAAATCATTCTGTTTCACAGGCTGCAACGCTCGGAAATGGGCGCGATCGTCGATATCCAGATTGCACGCCTTCAGAAGCTGCTCGACGACCGCAAACTCATCCTCAAGCTTAGTCTCGAGGCGCGAGCCTGGTTGGCTGACAAAGGGTACGACGCGGCCTACGGTGCCAGGCCTCTGAAGCGGGTGATCCAAAAGAATGTCCAGGACCAGATGGCCGAACTGATCCTCGCGGGCCAAATCCACGACGGACAAACGGTTTCGGTCGGACGTGGCCCGCTTGGACTGACGATTGGAGGTGGGCTGACCCATCCTCAGAAGATATCGAGCAACGTGTTGCCACCGAAAGCGGCCTAAGCCGACGAACGTTTTATATGGTCCTGTCTCCCGGCGGTGCGAATACGCATAGTTGCTCACCGAAGTCAGTTCGCGTGTCAGCAAAGCGACACCTTTTGATCATCCAACGTAGTAAAAGACATCGTCGTTATATAAGGCGGGCCTTCGGTGCCATGTCGGCATCGTGCCTAACAGCCGACGGGGCCTGCCTGCTCAACCGGCTGATCGCCGGCCCACGACCAACCGGGCTGTCGGTGTCGGTCAAAGCCATCCCGGATCGGTATCGAGCGCTTCTCGATATGGTCACCCAAGCTGACGGGCGCCAAGCGGTTCCGCCGCTTAGGTCGCAACAGCTGGCCTGGATCGAGGCCCTCGGTCGCGGGGTCGTCGGCGTTTGTGATGGTTTGCTCGTGTTCTTCGCCATGCAACTCGATCTTCGGCGCTTTGATATTTCGACCGATCCGGACCGCATGGCCGACGTAACCTTCTCGGCCAAGCTGCTGTCAGCGTCTGGCCACGTTCTCGCGATGCGGCTCTTTGAGGGTCGAGAACCCAGCAGCGCTTCGGACGACCTCGCCTCCGTTAAGGCCCTCAACGTCGCGTTTCGAGCTGCCGTCGGAGATCTCAGCACCTGGGTCGCCTTGCAGCCCGATCAGAATGCGAAAGCTTCCTCGGATCCGTGATCCGTACAGCCGTGACTCGGCTTGTAACCGAGCGTAAATCGCGTCTGCGCGGTGGCGTGCGTTTATGCATAGCGAGTCCCCGGACTCGCTCGACCCAAAAAGGCTCGGCCGGGGATAATATGATCGCAACGGGGATCATGCGTCGGGTCCTGGATCGACCGACCGACTTCGCGACGTGTTCCAAGTGTCGCCTCGATCACCACAAGGAAACGACATCATGATGTTCCGCCCGCTTCACGACCGCGTCGTTGTCCGTCGCCTTGATGGCGAGGAGAAGACCAAAGGCGGCATCATCATTCCGGATAACGCCAAGGAGAAGCCGCAGGAGGGCGAGATCATCGCGGTTGGCCCCGGCGGTCGCGACGAAAGCGGTAAGTTGATGCCCCTCGACGTCAAGGCGGGCGACAAGGTGCTGTTCGGCAAGTGGTCGGGCACGGAGGTCAAGATCGACGGCAAAGAACTTCTCATCATGAAGGAAAGCGACATCATGGGCGTCGTCGGCTGACCGCCGGTTCCCTTCCCCTTTTTCGGTGAACCTACAAGATTCAGGAGTATCTTATGTCAGCCAAAACCGTCCGTTTCTCCGCCGATGCTCGCGATCGCATGTTACGCGGCATCGAAATACTCAACAATGCGGTCAAGGTGACGCTTGGCCCCAAGGGTCGCAACGTCATCATTGACAAGTCTTATGGGGCACCCCGCATCACCAAGGATGGTGTTACAGTCGCCAAGGAAATCGAGCTAGAAGACAAGTTCGAGAACATGGGCGCCCAAATGGTGCGCGAGGTGGCCTCGAAGACGAACGACATCGCCGGCGACGGCACCACGACCGCCACGATCCTAGCCCAGGCCATGATCCAGGAAGGGGTCAAATACGTCTCGGCCGGCATGAACCCCATGGACATCAAGCGCGGCATCGACATGGCCGTCACGGCAGCCCTCGAGGACATCAAAGCACGCTCGAAGAAGATCAACTCGTCGGACGAAGTCGCGCAGGTCGGCACGATCTCGGCCAATGGCGACACGGAAATCGGCCAGATGATAGCCAAGGCAATGCAGAAAGTCGGCAACGAGGGCGTCATTACGGTCGAGGAAGCCAAGACGGCCGACACCGAACTCGATGTCGTGGAGGGCATGCAGTTCGACCGTGGCTATCTCTCGCCCTACTTCATCACCAATGCCGAGAAGATGGTTGCCGAGCTCGAGGATCCCTACATCCTCATCCACGAGAAGAAGCTCTCGTCGCTCCAGGCCATGCTGCCGGTGCTTGAGGCCGTCGTGCAAACCGGTAAGCCACTGCTCATTATCGCCGAGGACATTGAGGGTGAGGCTCTCGCGACGCTCGTGGTCAACAAGCTGCGAGGTGGCCTTAAGATCGCAGCCGTCAAGGCGCCTGGGTTCGGCGATCGCCGCAAGGCTATGCTTGAGGATCTCGCGATTCTCACCAAGGGGCAGATGATCTCCGAGGAGCTGGGCATCAAGCTTGAATCGGTGACCGTCGACATGCTGGGCCGAGCCAAACGCGTCCGCATAGATAAGGAGACGACAACGCTGATCGACGGCGCCGGGTCCAAGGAGGAAATCACAGGCCGCATCGCGCAGATCAAGGCGCAAATTGAAGAGACAACCTCCGACTACGACAAAGAGAAGCTGCAGGAGCGTCTGGCCAAGTTGGCCGGTGGCGTCGCGGTCATCCGCGTTGGCGGCTCGACTGAAGTCGAAGTCAAGGAGAAGAAGGACCGCGTCGACGACGCCCTCAACGCCACCCGCGCGGCCGTTGAAGAAGGCATCGTTTCCGGCGGTGGCACCGCGTTGCTGCAGGCGAAGCGCGTGGTCGGCAAGCTCAAGAGCGACATCCCGGACGTCCAAGCCGGTATTAAGATCGTGCTGAAGGCGCTGGAAGCCCCGATCCGCCAGATCGTCGACAATGCTGGCTTGGAAGGCTCGATCGTGGTCGGAAAGATTGGCGCAAGCGATTCGCTGACCTACGGCTTCGATGCCCAGACCGAGACATATGTCGACATGATCGAGGCCGGCATCGTCGACCCCACGAAAGTCGTTCGGACCGCACTTCAGAACGCGGCCTCGGTAGCGGGCCTGCTGATCATGACGGAAAGCATGATCGCTGATGCGCCCAAGCCCAACAGCGCATCCGCGATGCCTATGGGTGGTGGTGGCGGCATGGGTGGCATGGATTACTAACGGGGTCTCGATCGAGTTGCTATGTGACTCGATCCCGAAATTTTTCGCGATGCTCATTGGAGTAAATTCGATGATGGCGAACGCGCTTTATCGAACATTACACAGGATAGGCATGCTGACCATCATTTTCGGCGCTCTTATCCTAGTAGTCTTTGGTCTTGGGTTTGGCTATCTGGAGGGTTGGACTCGCGACGTAGACAACAGCCAAGTGGCCGAAATTAACGCGACGGTCATGGATTTTTCGGTTCCGCCGGCGACCGTCGCATAGGCGATCAGATCTACCATTTTGGCTCAGGCACCGCTGGCCGCGATCCTTTGCCTGTTCATACTGCTGGTTTAGCGGCGATCTATGTTTTCTGGCCCGCCGAGTCTTCCACGTGGAGCCAGGCGAGGCCGCCGTCCAAGCCTGCACGACCTCATTGCCAAACTATGCCGCAGCCGGCCTGCCGCTGATCACGTCCTCGCTGGGTCCCGCTTACGTCGTGACGGTTGAGGTCTCAATCGCCTGCGAGCAATTGTGCTTTCGCCCCTAACCCTGGTGATCCTCGTGGCTACGTCGCAAAAACCCGCAGGCGTGATTTCGCCGGAGTGCTTTTGCGCGCCTTCCGCAAGCCGATCGTGGTGGCTTCGGTCCTGGCGATGATGTTTGCGATCAGCGGCTTCGGCTTGCCGGACCTGACCGTCAAATCCTTGGCCTTGATGGCTCCAGTGTCCGGTGGTGCTGCCTTATTCCTGATCGGCTTGATCCTCTCCGCTAAGAAGATCCGTATGGGTGCGAGTGCAGCCATTCAGACCATGGCCGCGAACGTGGTTCATCCGCTGATCGCCGCGGGTTTGGCCATGCTGTTCGCCGCCGCCCCCTTGATGGCGCGCGAGGCGATCGTCCTGACCGACTGGGTGAGCGGTCCCAACATGACCTGCCTGCTTGCGGTCGCAAACTTTGCGTCGGCGCGAAGCGACGCGGGTTACCGCCGCTCGCTCGCATTGCAGTTGGAAATGCTCCGTCTCAAAAGCTTGCCGGAATGACCTCGGAGTCCAGGCGTGGAAAGTGTAGCCGAAACGTTGTACCGAGCCCGATCTCGCTTTCTAGTTGAACGCACCCGCCGGACTGATTGACGAAGCCGTAGACCTGCGACAGTCCGAGGCCGGTCCCCTTTCCGATACCCTTGGTCGTAAAAAAGGGCTCGAACGCCTTCTCGCGCGTCTCCTTGGTCATTCCGGAGCCCGTATCGGTAACGACGAGACAGCAGAAAGGTCGTTGCAACGCGTCTTCCGTAATCGCGTCGCTCGCGTCTAAGTAGCTATTCGATGTTACGATCTTCAATCGACCGCCGTCGGGCATCGCGTCTCGCGCATTGATCGCTATGTTAAGCAACGCGTTTTCCAGGAGGCTAGCATCTGTCGAGATCGTTCCGACATCCTCGGCAAGAACAAGTTCAAGCGAGATACCGGTTCCAAGCGTAAGGACCAGCATGCCGGTCATCCCTTTGATTAGCACGTTCAAGCTGAGGCGCTCAGGATCGAGCTTCTGTTGTCGTGAAAACCCGAGAAGCTGCTTCGTGAGCTTCGCGGCGTTCGCGGAACCGTGCGTGGCGGATTGCAGAGCGAGCTGGATCCGCTGTGTCTTGATCTCACCACTCCGCCGAACAATATCGAGATTTCCGATGATGATCGTCAGGGCATTGTTGAAATCGTGTGCGATACCGCCCGTCAAATGTCCAAGAGATTCCATCTTTCGCGCTTGGTGCACGGCCTCATCCGCAACCCGAAGTCTGGCTTCAAGCCGCTTCCGCTCCGAAATGTCGACGATCGACGAGATCACGATGGTACCAGTCTCTGTCTCGATTGGGTTCAGTCCGATCTCGACCGGGAATTCGCGGCCGTCCTTAGTCAGCCCAAAAAGGTCGCTCCCTACCCCCATCGGGCGAGACGTCGCGTGTCCAAAGAACGCGCCTCTTAAGCTCGGGTGATTGGCTCGGAACCGCTCCGGAATCAACATTTCAATCCGGCAGCCGATCAGTTCATTTCGATTATAGCCAAAGGTCACCTCGGCTTGGGAGTTTACAAGCACGATATTTCCAAGATGATTGGTCATGACCATTACATTAGGTGCGTGTTCGACGACTTGGCGAAAACGCTCCTCGCTTTCATGAAGCGCTTGTGCGTCTTTGGTTCGACGCTCCCTTTCGACGCTTTTACTTTCTATTATCAAGATACGACCTCAGAGCATTTGCGTTTTGCAGATCGGGAATCTGGGTATTCGTCCCACAATGACCAGAGGATGAATGTGCGACAATTGACCGATTGATTAGGGATCGTTGTACTCAGCTCGGCTGAGGTGCTCGGGTAACGTATCAGGCGCCAAGCGACACGACATGTGCATTTTCGCGTTGCTGCTAACTGGAGTCAGTCGGTTATATCGGCCGTGAACCTAATATCGTCGACGTTGGATGCTTGGAGCAGATCATCAAGTGAGAGCCAGTATTCTAATTCTTCGTGTGCTCCGCCCCCAGATGTTGGTCGTAGCAAAGCCGCCGTAAGACGATATGATCATGTGGAGGTGCTGAGGTTCGGACTCGGTCAGTTTCGGGACGTTCACCGGCCCGTCGCGCATCCGTCGCGTAGCGCAACGACCCTCGCGTCATGCAGACGCTGACGCGGGTTCGAGTTGATCCTGCATCGGATCAAGTTCGTCGCTGCGTTGACGAACCCATTTCGTGATGTGGTTGAGAGCTGCCCGAATGCGAGGTGTGTCGCGATTGTCCTTGTGCACGACCTGCCAGATGCCGGTGCTGGGGATTTTGGACGGCAGCGGGGGGGTCCGAAGCCGTACCAGTCCGGGGTCGTTATCCCCGCAATAGCGGACTAGACTAGCCAAACCACCGCCCTGTCTAGCGGCAGCAAGTGCGGCGGCGTGGCTGCTGGTCTGCATAGCGACGCGCGCACGGGGCGCGAGCTCGGCGAGCCAGTCCGTCTGCGTCGCGTCTTGAATCCCTTCGAGCTGGGTGATCAGGCGGTGGCCAGCGCAGCCAGCATCGTAGTCGCATTCGCCGTGCCTTTCGAGGTAGCCGGGGCTGGCATAGAGCCCGAAGGCAAGCGTGCCGATCCGCCGGACAATGAGGTCGTGCTGGTCGGGGTGCCGGAGCCGGATGGAAATATCCGCCTCGCGCATCGAGAGGCTGAGCTCCCGAGGATTGGGGATGAGGTCGATCATGATGTCAGGTTGCAAGTCTGGGAACGTTCCTAGGCATGGCGCAATGAGATTGCTGGCAATCGTCTCGGCGCATGTGACACGGACGAGGCCAGCCATGCGGGTGTCACGGCCCACCACTTGGCGCTCCAGAGCTAGCGCCTCCGCCTCGACGCGTTCCGCTTGCTTGTGAATGTCATTTCCGGCCATCGTGGTTACGTAGCCGTCCGGCGTCCGGTTCAGGAGGCGGACGCCGAGGCTGGATTCCAGCGAAGCGAGGCGGCGCCCGACGGTAGATTGCGCCACATGCAAGTGCTTCGCGGCACTCGATAAACTCCCCGAACGCGCAATCGAAAGAAAGAAACGAAGATCGTCCCAATCCAGCATAGCTAGCTCCTGGTTAAAGACGTTGGGATTTGCGGGGCGATCGCAGGTATAAAACGCTACGTGAGATCATTCTGGTTGCGTCGAGACCGCACGGATCTTTGAGAAGACAACCGATAGGTTCATTTGCAGAAAATATTATGTCATTTGACCTATTTTCGGTTCCCGATGACGCTGGCCAATGTGCGATTATAGACAAAAATATCCATGGCAACGGCCCGCGAATGTTCGATACTCGATATGCGAAATTGCTTATTGGAATTCTGGCTGGAACGGAATTGCAAAAGACTTGTTCTCGATCAGGTAACCCACGATGCGCGACAGGCTCTTGATATAGGCTTTTGTGCTTGGACACAGGCTTGGTTCGACCACTGATGTAAGACGTTTTAGCGTGACGCATGTCTGAACGAGCTGGAATATTCATACTGCTCCGGAGATGGCGTACAATCCGACTTCATCCGGCATCAAGGTCAAGCCGTGAAGCAGTGCAGGCGCGGGACAATACGTGCCGCCGACGTCCTTACGGACCCCCCTTCGTCTCGGCGTGACGCGGAGTGGCGGATCGACCGCTCTCCCGCGCTCTGTCGATCCCAGGTGATCTAGCATCGCGTCTTCGGCCGCGGCGACGTCCCGGCGATAGCGTAGGCATTTTCGCATAGTCATTCCGCTAAGTCGGTTCGCACCTCGGTCGATCAATTTGCATAGGCTTGAGTCACGGCAGCAAAGGCAGCGAAAGTCGTTGCGGTCCTTTTTGCGGCCTCGACATCCTTCTGACGGGAAGTTGCCAAACCAGCGCCCGTGCACTGAGAGCGTCAATAATCTTCACAGGAGAAAACCCATGAACAACGACAGTCAGCTTCAGAAATTCGTGCAAGACGAACTGGCCTGGGAGCCGAGCGTGACCGCCGCCCATATTGGCGTTTCCGCAAAAGGCGGCGTCGTGACGCTGAGCGGGCACGTCAGCACCTATTCCGAGAAGTATGCTGCTGAGAAGGCTGCTGGCAGAGTCAAGGGCGTCAAGGCCGTTGCGGAGGAACTCGATGTTCGGCTCCCATTTGAGGTGAAGCGGACCGACGAGGAGATCGGGGCCGCCGCGATCGAGCGATTGGTATGGGACACCTCCGTACCCAAGGACGCGATCAAGGTACGGGTTGAGAAGGGTTGGCTTACGCTGACAGGCTTAGTCGACTGGAAGTATCAAAAGGATGCGGCACACGACGATCTTCGCCGGCTGTCCGGCGTTGTCGGCGTGTCCAACCAGATCACGCTCAGGCCGCGCGCCAGCGCACCGGATATCTCAGCCGACATCAAGCGCGCTCTCCACCGCTCATGGTCCTTCTACCAGGACAATGTCTCGGTCACTGCTGCGGGCGGCGCAATCCGGCTCACTGGAACGGTGCCGACCTTCGACGACAAATGGGTCGCGGCCAACACCGCTTGGTGCGCTCCCGGCGTGACCGGCGTCGAGAACGACATCTTAGTCGTCTGATCGCTCAACGGCTTCAGCCTTGAGTCCGGCCCTTCGGAGATGCTAATCTGGAGGGGCGTTCGATACCGTTACTTACCCATTTCAGTTGCTTGTAGAGAACGACCAGAGTTCGAAGAACGACAAGGCTGAATTTTTGTTCTGATAACGACGCCATCCGTACCTCCGGGGAAGCGCTGACGTCTGCCTTATCGTTGGCGAAGAAGGCGACCCAGAACTTCGCAGTCTCGCTGAGATCACCGGCTACCACATTCACGCCATCGACGGCTAGATCGGCCGTGTTGAGAACTTCGTCGGCGATCACGCAAACTGTGAGGTTAGCTACATCATCGTAGACATCAGGAATTGGGTGGCATTGCAGCAGCCTCTCATCTTGCCATACACCGTAAAGGCAATCAATTGGACGAGCCGGGAGATCAGGCTGGACCTGGATCGCGAGACGGCAAGAAGCAGTCAGTATTGGGGACCGGGTGGCCATGATCCACCAACTCTACGAGAAGCAACTCCACAGCCACTCCGGTTGGCGTCGCTATGGTTCTGAGCGAAGGGCGGGCCGAACCCAGTCTCGTCGATCTCGGCCAATGGCCTCTGACAATGATATCGGTCGGTTCCCGGTGTGCAGTCGCATAGCAAGAGAGGCGCGGCGACAACCGCTCGAAGCGGGTCAATCGTTCCCATGCTTGAGATCAGTTCGGGTTGATCTCTCGATGCTGGGCGCGATCAAACAAACCCCGAGTGAACGCATTTACGCATAGTCGTTCCGCAAAGTTGGTACGCGCCCTGGTGAGGCACTCTGGTTAGTCTCTGATTCTGGGCGCTTCTTAAAAAGAGGATCTCAGATACTTGTAAACAGTTTAGCTTCTTCTTAGAGGAGCATCCCGCAATTGCGTCTAGGCGCCAAATCGCCCACGTCTTGCATACGCGGGACTCATGCACAAGGACGATCAACTCCCGATGTCCGCAGGACGAGTAAGCCTGGGAGCTGAGCGTCACGTCCTCCCATAGCGGAGTCGCCGCCACGGATGACGTCGTCACCATAAGTGGACCTTTCACAATTTCTTCTGTCGTCATGCGATCGCCCTCCATGAGCTTGGATGCGCGGCATTTCTAGCAACTTAGCGAGAACATCTATGAACAAGATTACTCCGCTGAATAAAGGCGTTCCGTTGGCCGCACCGAGCCATGCGGAACCCAAAGACTATGAGCGCCACTGGGACCATGACGGTTTGGCTCATCCTCACGCTCCGAAGTGGGCGAAGTACCGTAGTGAGGCGACCAGCGGGTTTCCGTTGCCATATCGCGGCGGCAAGGATCCTTTGGCCGAACAAATCGGCAAGTTCACCGCTAAACTCGACATGCTTCGTCCCGAAAAAGGCGGTCCGGCCTATCTTGGTGACAATGCGGAGCTGACCTGGACCTATCCGGAGGTCAAGGACGTCAAGATCGCCCAGGAGATGGGGCCGATCGATGACGTGCTCGATCAGGTCGTGGACATGTTCCAAGGTCTTGGCAACTGGGGCAGTCCCCTTACGATGTGCAACGTGCTGCCGCAGGGAAATACTGCTGCGATCATGGCATCGATGATGGCTCAGGTCTTTGCCGCAAGCCTGATCGAGGGTGAATATTCGTGGAACGTCCAGCGTGCCGAACTCGAAAGCGCCGGCATGCTGGCAAACCTGATCGGATGGGACGCGCAAACAGCGGGCGGCTTGTTTACCTTCGGCGGCACCGGATGTTGGCTTTACGGACTCAAATACGGCCTCACCCGTGTTCTGCCGGACTCACGCAAAAAAGGTGTTCGAACGGATGCAAAGGTCATCTGTTCGGAGCAGGCTCACTACTGTCAGTCTAATTGCAGCGACTGGTCCGGCCTTGGCGAGGACAACGTCATTCGCGTGCAGACAGACATCGCCACCAATCAGATGGATGTGATCGATCTTGAGCGCATTCTGAAAGAGTTGACTGCGTCCAAGACGCCTGTGGCCGTGGTCGTCTGCACGATGGGCACAACCGATTCGAGCTGTTTCGACCCGATCGGCAAGGTGCGGGTGCTGCTTGATCGCTATCCCAACCCCGAAGGCTTCGGCAAGACGGTCCTCTACGCCGATGCCGTCGTTGGCTGGTCCTGGATTTATTTCAAGGATTACGACGTCAAGAAGAACCCCCTTGGTTTTTCCGAAAGAATTCTGCCGATTCTCAAGCAGAACGGAGAGATGATGAGGGAGATCGAGCATGCGGATTGCATTGGCATCGATTTTCACAAGGTGGGATATACGCCATATATCAGTAGCTGCTTCCTTTATAAGGATGCCGATGAATTCGAGTCCCTTCATCGGCGCGGTCAGGATGCTTACCTTCAGGTACGGACGCCTTTCAATCCGATGTACTATACGCTTGAAACTTCTAGGACCGCGCAGGGTGCCTTGGCGGCCTGGGCAACATTGAAGTATTTCGGCATCGAGGGTTTCCAGTCGTTGCTTGGTGGAATTCTGGAGACTAAATACTATCTCTATGACCTTCTAGCAGAAGAGCCGGATATGGTATGCGTCAATGCCGAAGATACCGGGCTGATCAATCTCTATCGTATTTATCCCGAGGGCGTCGATGCCAAGACGCAGTATCACAAGGAACTGACGAATCCGGGCGGTCGCCCCGATCTGATCAAGCACAATCATCTGACCGAAGCGGTCGGAAATCTGCTGTTCGAGTGGTATCGCACCGGCAAGAAGATCGACGGTCAGTTCACGCCATGGATGAGCTTCACTACCGGCTTCCGTACCACCGAATACAATCGTGACGAGCATGACTCAGACGAGGTGGTTTTCGCGTTAAAATCGTTCCCGATGAACCCCTTTGTGACGCCTCAGATCATGAAGCACGTGGTCCGCTGCGTAAAGGCGGCGCGCGACGAAGTGATGAAAAGCAGAGTCTTGGCGGCTGCGTAGCGGTCACGGCAACTCCCATCGAAGGCCGGCTTAACGCCGGCCCAAATCCTTCTTCGACGAGAGGTTCACGATGTCGTCGGTTGACGCACCCATAAGCGCGATTGCGCACCATTCCGCCGCAAACGCTCCGGCCATCGGCAAGAAGAAGGTCGTGATCGGCGTGATGGCTTTCGCCATCATGAACTTCACGACGGTGGTCAGCCTGCGCGGCCTTCCAGCCGAGGCCGAATACGGCCTCAGCTCGATCTTCTATTTCATCTTCGCTGCGGTCGTCGCCTTGGTGCCGGTCGCCCTCGTCGCGGCGGAACTCGCCGCGACATTCCCGCAACAGGGCGGCGTCTTCCGCTGGATCGGCGAAGCCTTCGGTCCCAAGTGGGGTTTCGCTGTCGTCTACTGGCAGTGGCAGGCCTGGATGATGTGGCTGCCAACGGTGCTCATCTTCGGCGCCTCGGCGCTGGCCTACGTGTTCTGGCCGCAGAGCTTCGACAAGGCGCTGTCGGAGAACAAGCTCTACACCGTCATGGTGCTGCTCGCCACCTTCTGGGCCATAACGCTATTCACCTTTCGCGGCATGGAGGCCTCCGTCAAGCTCAGCACGCTCGGCGGCACGTTCGGCACCATTGTGCCCGGCGCCATCCTGATCCTGCTCGCCGCCGTCTACGTCATCATGGGCAAGCCGATCCAGATGTCGCTCGACACCGGGGTCATCCCGGACCTCACGAAGCCCGGCAACCTCGTCCTGGCCGCGAGCATCTTCCTCTTCTATGCCGGCATGGAGACGCAAGCCGTCCATGTGAAGCACCTGAAGAATCCATCGCGCGACTACCCGCTCTCGATCCTCATTGCCACTGTCATGACCGTGGTGATCTTCGTTCTCGGCACGCTCGCCGTCGCCATCGTCATTCCGCTCAAGCAGATCAACCTCTCGGAAAGCCTGCTCACCGCCTACCGTGATCTTTGGGCCTCGCTCGGCGTGCCTTGGCTCGGCAACGTCATGGCCGCGATGGTCGCCTTCGGGGTGCTCGGGCAGGTCAGCGTCGTCGTCGCCGGCCCCTCCACGGGTCTGCTCGCGGTCGCCAAGGCGGGCTACCTGCCGCATTTTCTCCAACGCGCCAACAAGCACGGCATCCCGGTCGGAATCCTGCTTCTGCAAGGCGCCATCGGGACCATCCTCTGCCTCGCCTTCACCGTGTTGCCCTCCGTCGAATCGACGTTCCAGATCCTCGGGCAGCTCTCGAACATCATGTTCCTGACGATGTACCTGGTCATGTTCATCGCCGCGCTGCGATTGCGCTACACCCAGCCCGACAAGCCGCGCCCGTTCCGCATTCCTGGCGGCAACGTCGGCATATGGGTCGTGGGCGTGATCGGTTTGCTCGGCACCGTCATCGCCGGTGGATTGAGCTTCATGCCGCCGGCGCAGATCGCGACCGGTAGCCCGGCCATCTACGTCGGCCTTCTCGTCGCCGCCACAGCCATCGAAGTCGCGATCCCGTTCCTCATCTTCGCCTTTCATCGCAAGGCCTGGAAGGCCACGGATTCGGACTTCGAGCCGTTCGACTGGGAGACCGAAGGCCGCAGCCCGAGCCAGGTTTCCAAGATCAGCTATCCGCTCGCGGCGGCCTCGAAGTGATCCGGCTCTCCCGAGGCATCCTGCTCGCCGCGACCTGCGCCCTGGCACCGGCCCCGGCATGGGCCGCGGCGCCGTTCAAGCCCGACGTGTTCATCGCCGCCACAGGCGGCACAATCGCGGGCGCCCAGGCGAACGTCGAGCAGCACGGCTACACGGCCGGCGAACTGGGCGTCGCCTCGCTCATCGCGGCGGTGCCGCAACTGACCGACATCGCCAACGTGACCGGCGAACAGGTGATGAACATCCCCAGCCAGGACATGGACGACGCCGCTTGGCTCACGCTCGCCAAGCGCCTTGAGACATTGGAGCGCTCCGATGCCGTGACGGGCATCGTGGTGACCCACGGCACCGACACGATGGAGGAAACCTCCTTCTTCGTCGCGCTGACGGTGGACACGCCCAAGCCGATCGTCTTCACCGGCGCGATGCGACCCGCCACCGCCATCGGCGCCGACGGGCCCGCGAATCTCTACGACGCGGTCGCCGTGGCCGGCAGCACGCTGACCAGGGCCTGCGGCACCGTGGTTGTCTTCAACGATCAGATCCATTCCGCGCGCTATGTCTACAAGACCGACACCACCCGGCCCGACGCCTTCACGTCCGTCGATCGCGGTCCGGTCGGCGCGGTCGACACAGGCCATCCCGTCGTCTTCGACGGCTGCGCCGGCAGCGCGTTTCGGCAACCCATGGTCCCGATCGCGGGCATCTCGGCGTTACCGAAGGTCGACATCCTCTACGCCTATGCCGGCATGGGCCGGGATCTCATCGACCATGCCGTCTTGGCCGGCGCCAAGGGCATCGTCATGGCCGGCGTCGGCGACGGCAACGTCACCGAGGCGGCGCTCGCAGGCTTGCGGGACGCGAGCGCCAAGGGCGTCGTCGTCGTCCGCAGCACCCGCGTCGTCGCTGGGTTCACCATGCGAAACGCCGAGGTGGACGACGACAAGGACCGTTTCGTCGCCTCCGCGGAACTCAAGCCCTCGAAGGCCCGCATCCTGTTGAAGTTGGCACTGCTGAAGCCGTCCTCCCTCGCAGAAATTCAAGCCGACTTCGACACCTGGTAGCGAGCGCCGAGACGACGAGCCGATGCTCTGCCCGAAAGACATTGCCATGAAGACCATCGATTACGGCAGCCTCTCTCAGCTCAGTCCGTTCGAGCTGAAGGACAAGTTGACGAGCCTCGCCTCAAGCCACGCGGAGCGCCTGATGCTCAATGCGGGACGGGGTAATCCCAACTTCCTCGCGACGGTCCCGCGCCATGGCTTTTTCCAGCTCGGCCTGTTCGCGATGCAGGAGGCGGAACGCTCCTTCGCCTACATGCCGGAGGGCGTCGGGGGACATCCACGGCTGGAGGGGATCGAGGCGCGCTTCGACCGTTTCGTGGCGGCCCATCCGTCTGTTGCCGGGGTCGCTTTCCTCAACGCGGCCGTTTCCTACGTCCGCGACCAGATCGGTCTTTCGACGGCGGCATTTCTGCACGAACTGGCGTCTGGCATCCTTGCCTGTAGCTACCCGACGCCGCCCCGCATGCTCTCGATCACCGAAGCAGTCGTCGGGCATTATCTCGAACGCGAGCTGTTCGGCGCGCCTTTGCCGAGCGGCGGAATCGACCTATTCGCGGTCGAGGGCGGGACCGCCGGTATCACCTATGTCTTCGAGACGCTGCGAGAGAACAGGCTGCTGTCGCCGGGCGACAAGATCGCCATCGGCATGCCAATCTTCACGCCATACATCGAGATCCCTCAATTGAACGACTTTCAATTGGTAGAAATCAATGTCAACGCCGACTCGTCCAACGGTTGGCAGTATTCCGATGCTGAACTCGACAAGCTTCTCGATCCCACGATCAAGGCGTTTTTCGTCGTCAATCCCAGCAACCCACCGTCCGTTAAGATCGACGACAGCGGCCTGCGCCACATTGGCAAGATCGTGAAGGGCAAGCGTCCGGACCTCCTCATCATAGCGGACGAAGTCTACGGAACATTTGCCGACGACTTCGTCTCGTTGTTCGCGACGTGCCCTTACAACACGATCCTGGTTTATTCGTTTTCGAAGTATTTCGGCGCGACCGGGTGGCGGCTCGGCGTCGTGGCGACCCATCGGGAGACGATCCTGGATCGCCGCCTCGCCGCGCTGCCGGAAGCCGACAAGGCCATGCTGGATGCGCGCTACGGCACGTTGGTGGTCGAACCGAGGAAGCTCAAGTTCATCGACCGCATGGTCGCCGACAGCAGGACCGTCGCGCAGAACCACACGGCAGGGCTGTCGACCCCGCAGCAGATCCAGATCGCGCTCTTCGCGCTGTTCGCACTGATGGACGAGGAGGGGTCGTACGACGAGGCCATGAAGCGGATCATCCGCCGCCGCCAAGATGCGCTCTATCGCGAGTTAGGCGTCGCCAAGCCGCACGATGCAAACGGAACGGATTACTACACTTTGCTCGACCTCGAAGCGATCGCAACCGAGCTTCATGGCGCCGCATTCGCGCGCTGGATGCTCGCCAAGAAAGAACCGCTGGAAATGCTGTTCCGGCTGGCCGACGAGGGAGGCGTTGTGCTGCTGCCCGGCAAGGGATTCGGGACGCTGCATCCCTCGGCTCGTGCTTCGCTCGCGAACCTCAACGAATACGATTACACGAAAATCGGTTCGACAATCCGACGATTAGCTGACGAGTATTTCCAGGAATTCTCGCAAGCGCGTGCAGTTGCTGAATAGCGTCCTTATGATCGAAGCTTGAACCGCAATGGACTTGTTCGATCCCGGTACGGTCACGCGCAAACATCCCTCTAAATACAGGTTTAAGCGATGTTGCATGAGGTGCTGATCACGCTGAAGGAGATCATAGCCGGTAAGCCAGAGCTTGCGATCTTTGCTGCCTTAATACTAGGCTATTCAATCGGATCCGTGAAGGTGGGCCCATTCCAACTTGGCGGGGTGGCGGGAACGCTGATCGCGGCGCTGATCATCGGCCAGGTCGGGGTGTTCATCGATCCAAGCCTCCAGCGGTTCATGTTCACGCTGTTCATCTACGCCTTGGGGTTTTCGGTTGCGCCGCAATTTTTCGCCAGCGTCGATCGCACGACGTGGACTTGGGGCTTGCTCGTTGGAGTCGAGGTCGTGCTGATCATCGTCGTAGTCTTCGTGGCGACCTGGCTCTTCAAGCTGGACGTAGGCACCGCGAGTGGGCTGCTGGCAGGTTCGGCGACGGAATCCGCCATGGTCGGCACCGCCAGCGAGGCGATCGGTCGGTTGGGGCTCGCTGCCGACGCGGTCAAGATTCAACAAGCCAACGTCGCGACCGCCTACGCGTTGTCCTATATCTTCAGCCTCATCACCATTGTGCTCTTTGCAAGCCAGGGCGCGCCCCGACTGTTGGGCGTCAACCTGCGTGACGAGGCGCGCCGCGTGATGGCGAAGCTCGGCGGAGCGGACGAGAATCTCGATCCGGATCAAGGACACTCATTCCCGGCATTCGGCAGCCGAGCCTTTCGCGTCGTCGCGGGTGCCGGCAAATCCGTGGCGGCCGTCGAGGCCGCTTTGGGCGGCAACGCGACGGTCGAAGGTATCCGGCGAGGCAACGCGTCCGTTGCGGTGAAGGGCGACGGCTTGCTTGCGAGCGGTGACGAGGTCGCCGTCTTGGGCGCTCGCCTGGCGCTCACGGATGCGGCGCGTGTGTTCGGACCGGAACTCGGCACGCCTGGGGACGTCGATTTCATCGTCGAAACCCGCGATGTGGTGCTGACGCGTGGCGCAATGCATCACACCGACGTGGGCAAGATCGAGGAGTTCCTCCGGGCGTCCGACTGTCGCGGTGTGTTCCTCGCGGGGGTCAAGCGTCTGGATCGCAGCCTTCCTCCCTTGCCCGGCTCGAAGGTGCGGACCGGCGACGTCCTTCGCTTGTTCGGCAAGCCGGAAGATGTCGCACGGGCCGCGCGTCTTCTCGGCGAGGCCGAGGCGCCCAGCGACGTCACGGACTTCGTCTACCTGGGAGGAGGGCTCGTCCTCGGCATCCTGATCGGCATGATCACCGTTCCCGTCGCGGGCGTGCCGCTTTCGTTGGGGAGCGCCGGCGCGCTCCTGTCGGGGCTCGGTTTTGGTTGGCTCCGATCCAGGCGGCCGACGTTCGGTCGTTTCCCACCGGCGGCGTCGCAGGTTCTCAAGGATCTCGGGCTTTCCGTCTACATCGCCGCAATCGGCCTGACGTCGGCGACGAGCGTCCTGACGCTGCTCAAGAGCCGGGGCTGGGAACTGCCGGTCTCCGCCGTCCTGGTGTCGTTGGTGCCGACGATCGCGTCCGTTTACATCGGCCGCTATCTCCTGCACATCGAGCCTGCGATCCTGTGCGGCGCCATCGCCGGCCAGCAGGCGAGCACGCCCGCCATCAAGGCGACCGAGGCCGCCGCCGGCAATTCGGTTCCTGTAGTGGGCTATACGGTCACCTACGCCATTGCCAACGTGGTGCTGCCGCTTCTAGGCCCCCTGTTCGTCGCCGCCTTCGCCGCGATCAGCCCGCATGCTTGATCATCCCCCGCATCGCCTGCGCAGACGGCTTCCGCTGGTCCGGGTCGTCTCCAGGTCCTTGGCGTGCCCGACCGCCCCGGACGTCGTGACGCGCGCGAACGCGCAAGTTCGATCCCGTTCGCGGGAGCAAGCGGCAGCTTGAAACTCAGAGGGGGGGAATAATGACTGACGATCAAAGGGGCGCCGGGGCTCACTTCGGTCCTACGCTTGTTCCTCCCCGTTATCGAATGGGCCGCGGATGCAGGTTGGTGAGGGCTCTCGTCGTGGCCCTGGTCGCCGGTGCGTCCAGCTCGACGTTCGCCCAGGAGGCCGATCAGGCCGTGCGGGACCAATGGTTCACGGGATCGCTCGAAGCGCCTTCGCCGGCGCTGTCGAAAGCGGGCGCGTTCGAGATCGAACCCTACGGCTTGTTCAACTTGACAACGGGAGCCTTTAACGGCCGAGGGACCCAACGCGCCACGACTCACGATCCGACCCAGGCGCAGTCGGTGACCCTCTTCAAATACGGCCTCACGGACCGCCTGACAATTGAGACGCTTCCATCCTTCACGCGCGCCCAGTCGGATCAAGGTACATCGCAAGGTTCGGGCCTCGGTGATCTCCCGGTCGAACTGCAGTACCGGTTTATCGATCAGAACGGCAAGACCGGGTCGCCGTCTGTTACGGCCGGTCTCGGGATGAGCTTCCCCCTCGGGAGTTACGATCACCTTGGCAATGCGCTGGATGGACTTGGGACCGGCGCCTATACGCTGAAGGAAGACCTGCTGCTGCAATCGCTGTTCGACACCTGGGGCGATCATCCGATGCGGCTCCGCCTGTTTGGCGCGGCTTACGAAGCCGTCGACGGCGTATCGGTCAGGGGACGGAGCGTGTACGGAACGCTTCCCGGGTTCAACGGTCGCGTGAACCCAGGCTTCACCGCGGATGTCGGCATCGGTGCCGAGTATGGCTTGACCCAGAAATGGGTTTTAGCTCTCGACGTCATCCAGAATTACGGCCGTGGGTTCGCCTTAACCGGCTCGACTCTGGCGAATGTCGTCGTGCAAACGGGCAACGTGACGAACGGCAGCACGGTTATCGCACCAGCGATCGAGTACAACTGGTCCAGTTCAGCGGGCATCATCGTGGGTGCTGCATTTTCGGCGGCAGGCAAGAATACGAGCTCGTCCATCAGCCCGCAGGTCGCAATCAGCCTGTCGTTCTGAGACGGACGACAACCCCCGTGAAGTAAAGTTGGGCGCGTCGCTAAGAACCCTATGCATTTCACGATAGCGCAGGCCGTTACGGGCGGTGTTGATGTCCTTACATCGGACGCCACGACGATACCTTGCGTAGCATCGCACGCGAAATCGCATAGTGGCTGCGCGAAGTCGGTTCACGCCGCGATCAGCAGATTTAGCTAGGCTCTTCTGATCGTCCCCCCTTGAAGTGGTCCATCCCGATGTATGGCTTTCGAGCCTGGAGGATGGATCGATGGGAAGACGACCGAAGCCTGAAGAGATCGTGAGCAAGCTGCGTCAGGTCGACGTGTTGGTCTCACAGGGGAAGACCGTTGCGGACTCGGTTCGCTCGATCGGGGTGACCGAGGTCACCTACTACCGGTGGCGGAAGGAGTTCGGCGGCTTGAAGCTTGACCAGGTCAAGCGCCTGAAGGAGCTGGAGACGGAGAACATGCGGCTTCGCAAGGCGATCGCCGACCTCACGCTCGACAAGCTGATTCTGAAGGAGGCGGCCTCGGGAAACTTCTGAGCCCCGCGCGCCGGCGCGTCTGCATCGAGCATGTGCGACAGCATTTGCCTGTCTCCGAGCGCCGCGTCTGTGCGGCGCTCGGTCAGCACCGCTCGACGCAGCGCAAGGCGCCGCGGGGCTTTGACGACGAAGAGGCGTTGACGGGCGACATCATCGAGCTGGCGCGGCAGTACGGCCGCTACGGCTATCGCAAGATCGCGGCGTTGCTGCGCGATGCCGGGTGGCTGGTAAACGACAAGCGGGTCGAGCGCATCTGGCGATGCGAAGGGCTGAAGGTGCCGGCCAAGCAGCCGAAGAAGGGACGTCTCTGGCTCAACGACGGCTCCTGCATTCGCCTCCGGCCCGAGCACCGCGATCACGTCTGGTCGTACGACTTTGTCGAGGATCGCACGCATGACGGCCGCAAGTTCAGGACCCTCAATGTCGTCGACGAGTTCACCCGGGAGTGCCTGGCCATCCGGGTCGCGCGCAAGCTCAACTCGACCGACGTCATTGACGTTCTGTCCGACCTGTTCATCCTGCGCGGCGTGCCTGGTCACATCCGTTCGGACAACGGCCCCGAGTTCATCGCCCAGGCTGTGCAAGACTGGATCACGGCGGTTGGAGCAAAGACCGCCTATATTGCCCCAGGCAGCCCGTGGGAGAACGGCTACGTCGAGTCGTTCAACGCTCGCTTCCGAGACGAGCTGCTCGACGGAGAGATCTTCTACTCGCTCAAGGAAGCTCAGGTCATCATCGAAAGCTGGAGAAGGCATTACAATACTGTGCGCCCGCACGGATCAATCGGCTACAAGCCCCCGGCGCCGGAGGTCTTCGTGCCCGCCTTCGCCGCATGGCCGGCTGCGAAACCCCGACCATCTCCGCCGGCCATGCTCAGGGTGGCGCCCAGGCCGACCATGAACTAACAATCAACCCGGACCACCCGATGGGGGCCGATCACAAGCGGCCACCCGGTGGCGTCGAGGCACCAGGATCCGGCCGACTTTGATCGTGGCTAGCAAAGCCATTTCGATCTGCAATGCGTGAGCCGTATCCTCAGCGGCGAGACGACCGTCGATGTCCCGCAGCCATCTAGCGGCGCGCGGGAGATCGAGGATCACTGCGCCATCACAGCCAGCCTGAAGCCAACCGAGCGGCGATCTGAACAACCGCAGCGGCCGGTTGTCGAAGAAGGTGCTGGGGTTGGCTGCAGCGGCTTCACCAAGCACGCTGGTGCCAAACATTGTGAGCACGCAATTTGGGTCGTCGACAGGCCACGCGACGATATCCGTGACGCTCTCCGCGTCAGCCGCAATCGCTTCGATTACCGCGGCCTTGGTTCCATCAGCTTGAAAGCGGAAGCGCCGTCTGGGTTCGGCTACGATGCTGGCGATGAAGATGCCGCCGGTCGCCGGCAAGGTTGCGTTCCAATCGATCCCACTTGCGCGGCAATAGCCGACAGAGGATCGAGCATTTTGGACGAAATCAGCGCGAGCGAGCAGGAGCTGGAGGCTCATTGAGAGATCCTCCGATCTTCACTGCGAAGCACGCCATCCACGTCGAGCAAAGTCCAGACGCAGCGATTGACCTTCGGCAAGAGGAGGATGGAGGCGCTCATGCCGCGCACCCCGCAACATCGCAGGCGCAGGCTTCGAACAGCGCGGCGGTGCTGAGCATCACGACCGCCTCTGGCTCGTAGATCGTGACAGTCCGCCCTGCGGCGTCGCTGGTGGTGGTGGTCAGGGCGGCGGCACGCTTGCGAAGCGCGTCGGCCCGCCGCGCGAACACACGAACAGTCGCATTGATGAGGGCAATCTCGAAAGCATCGGGATGGCGCTTCATAGCTTCACCTCCCCGAATCCATTCGCCGCTGCGATCGCTGTGGCGGTCGAGAATGAGACGCTGGCGCGACGGGCGAGCCACCGGATTGCTTGAATTTCGGAGTGGTTGGAGCTAATTTCTCGGATGGATGTTGCTGGCGAGCTATTCCATTCGAGACCCTGCCGAACCACCGTGTTCGCGGGGTTTCGTGCTTTTAGGCGCATGAGTTTAGGCTGCCTTCCTGTTGAAGGTCACGGCGCGGGTTTTTTCCCAAGCTTCAAGCTGCTCGACCGCGAAGAAGAGGCGGCCATTGATGTTCATCGGCTGTGGGAAACCGAGATCGGGATCAAGTGTCCAGCGCGCGATGCTGCGTTCGGTTACGCCATAGCGGCGTGCCGTTTGAGGTCGGGGAAGATACGTGTTCTGCTTATCGGTAGACATGTGCTGCCTCGTCTTGAAGATGACGGACACACTCTGGATGGCACCGAACGGCAGAATAAATGTTGCAAAACGGAGTCTGCGTTATTCTCCGTTCGTAAGCCTCTTCGCCCGATTTACTAGCCGTCGGATCTTAGAATCTGGGGTACCATAGCCGGGTGCTCTTGCAGCATCTCGCCCGACCACCTGTTTTGCCGCTTCAGTCAGCGATGAGGCCCTTCCGCTTGCATGATGTCGCAGCATCTGTTCGGCAAACGGCTTGTCGGCTGCATCGTACCCCGTGCCCGGTGGTCGGCCTCCCGAAGCCGTATGATCTTCTTTGCTCGATGGTCGCAATAAGTGGCGGGACAAGCTTGGTGGCACGAGATGCTTTTGGCGCGGTTTGCCAAGCATCCACAACGCGGCCTCGCGCGGGTGCAATTTCAAAGTCGAAAGATCATCCCGACTTGCGGGAGGAGTTGCAAGATCCTCAATAAACCAACGCTCATTTTCTAGACGAGCGATTCGTAAGGCCGCCAATACATGTGGCTGAAAACTGTTCCAGCGTTGAGCAGAAAGAAAGTGTTTACTTTACTGATGTGCAAAAAGAGCTGGTATCATGGGCTCAGATAGAGCACATATCCAATACTCAGAAACGTTTTCGAAATCGAATTGTCGAAAGAGTTCTTCATCATCATCAGGGCCAAACCCGTTAAATCGATGTTGAACGAGCGCCATCTCGGCTTGATCTTGACGTATACGAGCACTGTCGTTAACAGGAGCCGGTAACCGCTGTAATAGGGCGCGATATGCGTGGTCGTAGCGGTTCACGAAGCGAACCTCATCTCGACCACATTCCCGGCCGGCGTGCCGCTCACCAGTTGTTCGACGAAACGCCCCCACGCTTCAAGCGCCGTCCGCTTCTCGTCCGAGAAACCGTGGCGCTGGTAGACGCCAACAATGCCGCCAAAGCTGCCGGAAGTGTGATTCAGCACCTTTTCGACGACGGGTAGAGCGATGCCCAGACGCGCCATGCCGGTCGCGGCAGTGCGACGAAGATCATGAAAGACCCAAGCGGGGAGGGCGGCGTTGCCCTCGGCGGTTTCCGCGATCAGGGCGTCGATCCTGATCTTCGCCTTGGAATAGCCGGCGACGGGATTGCGAGCGTTCGTGCTGAACACGAACTCACCGACATGGGGCAGGGCCTTGAGCATCTGGAGCGCAGGGTCGCTGAGCGGCACGGTGTGCGCCTGGTCGTTCTTGGATCGCTCGCGGGGCAGCGTCCACAGCTTGGCGTCGAGATCGACCTCAGACCATCGCATGCTGCCGACCTCTTCCCGGCGCTGCCCCGTTAAGGCCAGCATCTTGACCAAGGGGCCAAAGGGCCAACCGATCGCTCCGCAGGCGTCCCATACAGCTCTCAACTCTGCGTCCGACAAAACCCGGTCTCGGCTCCGTTCGGCCGATGGAGCTTTGATCTTGTCGCACGGCGATGCCTCGATGAGGCCACGCTCGACAGCCCAGGCGCACATCTTGCGGGTCGCCGCCAAAACCCGGTTGGCCTGGATCGGCGAGCCTCGATCCACGATACCGTCGAGGAGCTCGTGAATCTCAGCGCGGGTGATCGAACCCAGACGACGTCCCTTCCACTTCGGAGTGATCTCCCGGTTCAAAATGCGCTCGGTCTCTTTTGCGCTGGATGCGCGCGTGTTGGCCTTGACGTATCGTTCCACGAAGGAGGCGGCGACCTTCTCGACGAGATCACGATCTGATGGCGGGATTGCCTTTGTCTTCGCCGATTGCTTCACTCCAGCGGGATCGCCGCCGCTCGCAACATCGACCAGAGCGCGCTGGGCGAGCTCTCGAGCCGACTTCAGGTCGATGCCGGGGTAGGCGCCTATCGTCAGTTTCCGCGGGGTCCCGTTTGCCCGATAGCGGCATGCCCACGATTTCGCTCCAGATGGTTGAACCACGAGATAGAGGCCGCCGATCAATCCATCGGGGATCTCGCGCCGGGACGAGCCCGGCTTCAACGTGTCAATCGCGCGTACCGTAAGAGCCTTGCCCATGTCGACCTGCAAAATCTGTTGCTCCCACGCGGGTGGGAGCGGGGTAACAGATTTGGCTGTTACCCCTTGTCGTAGACAATAGCTGACATTCGGGCACTTGCAAGAGGACAGAGATCCAGATCGGACAAGTTCGTGTCACTGATTGTCTGGGCTTGTCTTCCTCTTTTGATAGTCTCTTAATCAGCGGGTCGTGGGTTCGAGACCTAAAGCGCCCACCATCACGCCCCAAAAATTTGAGTACACAGTCTATCGCGGACTGTGTAGAAGACCTTGGTCTCCAAGCTTTATTAGCAAGTGTCGTCGCATTGACGACGTTGGCTGCCGTTCTCAGACCTCGGCCCTGAGTTAAGCCTTGATTGGGCCCTCATACGCGATCCGGCCTAGATATCGGCCGACGACGCGTCCTGGTGTCCCGCCGCACATCTTTCCAAATCCCGTGGTCGTGTCGTCCCGAGCGGCGGTGACAAGCCGCGTCGGGCTTTTCCGATCAGCGCCTCGGCTGCCGTTGTCTCACGCGCTGGCCTGCGCCACCGTCGCGGCGGCACCATCGTGCAACAACGACGATAGTGCCGCCTCGACGGCCGAGCGAAACACCAGGCTTTGCGGCAGATCGGGGCCGAAGACCGGCTCGACGGCCAAAAGCACTGCGACGATCGCCTCGGCGCTGGTGAGGCCGGCGGTTCGGCGCCGCAGATCGTCGGCGAGAGGATCGCGGACATCGATCGGCCTCTGCTGCTCGTCGGTGCCGATGACGTAGCGCATCCACCCGGCCACGCCGAGCGCCAGTCGCGCGATCGGCTGTCTGGCCGCGAGCCTGTCGCGCACCGTGCCGAGCAACCGCTGCGGCAGTTTCTGCGATCCGTCCATGGCGATCTGCCAGGTTCGGTGGCGAAGTGCCGGATTGCGGAAGCGCTCGATCAGCGAGGCGGCATAGCTCTCTGGGTCGAGCCCCGGCACTGCCGGAAGGGTCGGAGCAGCTTCCCGCAGCATCAAGCCGCGGACGAGTGCCGCGAAACCGGGGGCCGCCATCGTGTCGGCGACCGTCTCGTGACCCGCCAGATAGCCGAGATAAGCCAGCGTCGAGTGGCTGCCGTTGAGGAGGCGGAGCTTGGCGAGCTCATAGGGGGCGACATCGGACACGAAGGTGGCGCCCGCGCGATCCCACTCCGGTCGGCCCTGCGAGAAACGATCCTCGATCACCCATTGCGAAAAAGGTTCGGTGACAACCGGCCAGACATCGATGCAGCCGAGAGCCGCCGCGATGCTGGCGCGGTCGGCATCCGTGGTGGCCGGAACGATCCGGTCCACCATGGTCGACGGGCAACGCAACTCGCCATCCACGTAGCGGCCGAGATCGGGATCGCGCAGCGCGGCGAAACGGGACAACACACGCTGCAACGTGGCGCCATTATGGGGAAGGTTGTCGCAGCAGAGCGCCGTGAAGGCTGGGAGGCCAGCGGCCCGGCGCATCCGCAGCGCTTCGACGATGAACCCCGGCGCCGAACGCGGTCGATCGGGATGGGCGAGATCATGCCGGACATCCGGGTGATCCTCATCGAGCTCGCCGGTCGCGGGCCGGTGGCAATAGCCCTTCTCGGTCACGGTCAGCGAGACGATGCGGGTCGCGGGGGCCGCCATCGCGGCGAGCAAGGCCGCCGGGTCCTCTGGAGCGACCAGCAGGCGCGTGATGCTGCCGACAACCTGGAGGCTCTCGCCAGCGGCATCGCGGACCGCCATCGTATAGAGACCATCCTGAGAGGTCAGCGCGTCTCGTGTCTCAGGGCTACGCAGCGACGCGCCCAAAATACCCCAGCGTCGGTCGCCTGCCGCCAGCACGGCATCCGTGTAGATCGCCTGATGGGCGCGGTGAAAGGCGCCGATCCCAAGATGGACGATGCCGCTCTCGACGCTCGTCCGGTCGTAGGTGGGCCGCGCGACGCCGGTCGGCAGATGGGCGAGAGCGTCAGCGCCGAGGCGCGAAGGGTCGATCATAGCAGGGTCTCTTCCACGGGACGCTCGGCTGCGGCAGCGCGCCGCCCGTCGGCACCATATAGATCATAACCCCGACGTCGATCGCCTTACCGAACCGATAGCGTTGAGACCACAGCGCGAGAGCGCCGGCACCAAACCGCCGCTGTCGGTCCGGTGTCGACGGCTTGCACCTAGGAAAGCGCAGGCGCTGTCCGACAAGGCAGCATCCCTCAATCGATCCGATGGGTGCTGCATGCGTGAATCGCGTCGCAGGATCGACGACACTCTCAGAGGCAATCGCGCCTCGGTTCAGCTCGACACGGCGGGCGCCGGATTGCCGACCACGTCGCCCGACGGGGTGACGCTGAGCCAACGATAGATGAAGCCGCCAAGCGCCCCCCCGATCAGGGGAGCCGCGATGAACAACCAGAGTTGGCCGATCGCCCAAGGCCCGGCGAACAAGGCCGGACCGATGCTGCGTGCCGGATTGACGGACGTGTTGGTCACCGGGATGCTGATGAGATGGATCAGGGTCAATCCGAGCCCGATCGCGATCGGGGCGAAACCGGCAGGGGCCTTGCCATGGGTCGACCCCATGATGATGAACAAGAACATCATGGTCATCACGATCTCGGTGAAAAGGCAGGACAGGAGGCTATATTGCCCAGGTGAATGCTCGCCGTAACCATTGGCCGCAAACCCCTTGGCGATATCGAAGCCAGGCGCGCCGCTCGCGATCACGTAAAGAACGCCGGCGCCGACGATGGCACCGACGACCTGAGCCACGACATAGGGCAGGATCTGCTCCGCTGGAAAACGTCCGCCCGCCGCCAAGCCGACCGTGACGGCTGGGTTGAGATGGCAACCGGAGACGTGGCCGATCGCATAAGCCATGGTGAGAACGGTGAGGCCGAAGGCGAACGACACGCCGACGAACCCGATGCCGACCTGCGGAAATCCGGCTGCGATCACAGCGCTGCCACATCCCCCCAACGTCAGCCAAAAGGTCCCTATCGCTTCTGCAGCATACTTACGAGTGTCCATGGTTATGCCCCATCGGTGCACGTCGATGGCACAGCCACCGCTACGCAGGCGGGATGATCTGCCATCACATTTTGCTTTTCCAGCGATTAACGTTCGGCGATGGCCATGATGACATTTCGCCGCAAGCGCATGGGCCAAATCTTGGCGTTGAGGGGGCCGCAACCTATCGGTCACGCGGGGATCGGAACTCCGATTCGAGCAGCGATTGGCCGTGAAGCTTGTCGGCGACCCGGGAACAACCGCTCCGACGAGGCGATTAATCGATGTAACATCCAGGGAGAAAACGATCATGAGCCAAGGCTTTCCATCGATGACGGCGCTGCTGGGTCTGCTGGCCGTTGCAGGATTTCAGAATCGGGACAAGATCGCGGAAATGCTCGGGGGTATCGGTCAGGCCAAGCCCGCAACGCCGGGCCAGCCGCCGCAGCCAGGTCTCGGCGGGGTCCTCGGTCATGTCGGCGGGTCCGACGTGGGCGGTTTTCTCGGCGGGGGGCTGAACGATCTCATCGACCGCTTCAAGCAGAGCGGGCATGGCGAAACAGCCAATTCCTGGGTGCAGTCGGGCGCCAATCAGCCCGTCGCGCCGCATCAGATCGAACAGGCGATTGGTCAGGACACGCTGGACACGCTGACCAAGCAAACCGGGCTCTCGCGCGACGAGATTTTGGCGCGGCTTACGAAAGAGCTTCCGAGCGCGGTCGATCAATATACGCCGAACGGCCAACTGCCGCCGCGCAGCTGAGGCGACAGCAAGAGTGTCGTGGTCGGATGGCGGTTTCACCGTTCGATCAAGGCAACTTACCGGCGCAAAAGAGGTTTGACCCGAGCGAAGGCTGGACATCGATCCAGTGAAATTATCGATCGGGTCGATTCATGGCTGAGAAGAGCGCCACCAAGCCGTCCAATTTTGGCCCGTCGGGTCTGGAAGCGACGTCATCGACGGGTTCATGGTGGGCCGTCGCGGCCTTTGCGGGCTTAGCCCTCGTTGCCTCGACGCGTCCGGCACGGGGCGACCTGCAGGCGAAGCGCCTGCCCAATAAAAGCAATAGCGGCGCTCGCGATGCTGGTTCATCGCAGGACCAGCCGCGATCGAACGCCAACCATCACCTCGTCAACGACGGCAGAGGTCGGGACGCCAAATCGCCGTCCGATCTTCCGCTGAGAGGTTGGACAGATGTGCTCTGGCGGACCTACGAGGATCTCAGCAGCCATCGAATTCTGGCGGTGTCGGCCGGCGTAACCTTCTATGCGCTCCTGGCCTTGTTCCCCGCCATCGCGGCCTTCGTGTCGCTCTATGGCTTGTTCGCCAATGCCTCGACCATCAACGACCAGTTGAATTCGCTGCAAGGTATGATGCCCGGCGGCGCTGTCGATATTATCGGCGAACAGGTCAAGCGTATCGCCTCGAAGCCCGGCGGCACGCTCGGCTTCGCTCTCGTATCCGGTCTTGCGATCTCGTTATGGAGCGCCAATGCGGGCATGAAGGCCCTGTTCGACGCTCTCAATGTCGTCAATGACGAAACGGAAAAGCGAAGCTTTGTCGTGCTGAACGCGCTCTCGCTGACCTTCACGCTCGGCGCAATCGCGTTCTTGCTCTTGGCGATCGCCGCGGTCGTGGTCCTGCCCATCCTGTTTAATCTCGTCGGCTTGGGCGGTGCTTTGGTGACCATCCTGGCGATCGGACGCTGGCCCGTGATGCTGCTCATCGTGGCGGGTGCATTGGCGTTGCTCTATCGATACGGACCAAGCCGCGCCAAGGCGCAGTGGCGGTGGGTGAGTTGGGGCAGCGCCATTTCGGCCGTCGCGTGGCTTGGCGGCTCCGCTCTGTTTTCTTGGTATGTCTCGAGCTTCGGAAGCTACAACGAGACCTATGGGTCACTCGGGGGTGCGATCGGCTTCATGACCTGGATCTGGATTTCGACTACCATCGTGTTGCTGGGGGCCGAGATCAATGCCGAAATGGAGCACCAGACCGCGGTGGATACGACCGGCCATGGTGGAAAGCCGCTCGGAAGCCGCCGCGCCACCATGGCAGATACATTGGGCGAAGCCAAAGGCTGAGCGCCGCGACCGGATGAGGCGGGATTGCGGCTCGGTCCCGACCGGGTTAAGCGTCCGATCAATGTGCCGCCGGATCGCCGAAGCGGGCATGTGCCGAGCCGGAGACCCTTATGACGACAGCCATCGCGACCTATCCAAGCCTGCGCGACAGGGTCGTTCTGATCACGGGGGGCGGCAGTGGCATTGGTGCGGCGATCACGCGACGGTTGGCCGAGCAGCATGCCAAGGTGGCCTTCATCGACATCGCCGATGGCCCCTCCAACGATCTCGTTGCCGAGTTGAAGGATCAGGGTCACACGGTTCACTACGAGCATTGCGACCTGAAGGATATCGAGGCGCTGCGCCGCAGTATCGGTACCATACGCGAGGCGCTCGGACCGATCACGATCCTGATCAACAATGCGGCGCATGATGAACGTCATGCCACGCCCGAGGTCACGCCCGAGTATTTCGACGATCGGATCGCCGTCAATTTGCGGCACCAGTTCTTTGCGGCCCAAGCGGTGCTGCCCGACATGCAGGCGGCGGGCGGTGGATCCATCGTCAATTTTGGCTCGACCTCGTGGATGGTCGGGCAGGGCGGCATGCCGATCTACACGGCCGCGAAATCCGCCATTCTCGGCCTGACCCGCTCGCTCGCCCGCGATTACGGCAAATTCAACATTCGCGTGAACGCCGTCGCGCCGGGCTGGATCATGACGGAGCGGCAGGTGTCGCTGTGGCTGACACCGGAAAGCGAGAAAGAACTGATGGAACATCAGTGCCTGAAGCGAAAGCTCGTCCCCGACGACATGGCGCGTGTGGCACTTTTCTTCGCCTCCGATGAATCGGGGGCCTGCACCAATCAGCAATATGTCGCCGATGGCGGCTGGGTGTAGGATCGCAAAATCATGAGCGAGATCGACAAACCGGCCTTGATCGCGGTCGATTGGGGCACGACCCGCATGCGCGCCAGCCTCGTCGGGCAGGACGGCGCGGTTCTCGACCGCATCACCTCCGACCAGGGCGTCCAAAGCATTGCGGCCGGCGGCTTCCCGGCTGCTCTCGAGGCGGCTTGTGGGCCCTGGTTCGCAACTGATCCCCACCTCCGTGTCGTCATGTCCGGCATGGTCGGCAGCCGGAACGGCTGGGTCGAGGCACCCTATGTGTCCTGCCCCTGTGGGCCGGATGACCTCGCGGCCGGGTTCACCCGGATCGAAGGCGCACGCGATGTCGTCGTCGCGCCGGGTGTCGACATCCGCTGGCCTGACGGCGCTTATGATGTGATGCGCGGCGAGGAGGTTCAGGCCATCGGCGTCGGCCTCGCGGACGGCATGATCTGCCTGCCGGGCACCCACAGCAAATGGATCGAAATGGCGGGTGGCCGCATCGTGCGGTTCGCCACCTTCGTGACAGGCGAACTCTATGCCGCCATCGCCGGCTCGTTCCTCGGCCGTCTGGCTGAGGCGCCGGACGACGCGAGCGGCCATGTGGCCGGGGCGCGTGCGGCGCGGTTCAAGGGCGGTTTGAGCCGATCCCTGTTTCAGACCCGCAGCCAAGTGCTGGGTGGCGACATCGATGGCCACGCCGTTCGGCCGTTTCTATCGAGCCTCGTGATCGGCCAGGAATTGATCGGGGCTCAGGATCTCTTCGGCCCTTGCCGGTCCGTGCATCTCGTGGCGGCGTCGCCGCAGCGCGAGGTCTATCAGGCGGCATTCGAACAACATGGCATCGCCGTGACGACGCTCGATCCCGCCGAGGTCACACTGTCGGGTCTGCGGAGGCTTTACGCCGCCAGCAAGCCCACGCCCTGACGATACGAGGGCTTGTGGGGCGACGCATCTGTTTCTAGACCTTGCAAGACCATGTGGCGTCCATCCCGTCTCAAGGTCGCCCGGCCGAGCCGGCAGGTTCTGCCATCGAGTGAGAAAGTAGCCATCCCGTGTCCGAAGATCGTTTCAATCACTGGTTCGCCAAGATGCCGATCGTGGCGATCCTCCGTGGCCTGCATCCCGACGAGGCGCTGGACGTCGGCGAGGCCTTGGTCGAGGCCGGTATCCACATCCTCGAAGTGCCGCTGAACTCGCCCGATCCGCTCGTCAGCATCGGTCGGCTTGCCGCGGCGCTGAAGGATCGTGCGATCGTCGGGGCCGGAACGGTGTTGGACCCGACCGGGGTCGACGATGTCGCCAATGTGGGTGGCGAGATCATCGTGTCGCCCAATACGGATGTGGCCGTGATCCGTCGCACGCGCGAGCGCGGTCTGGTGTCCTTGCCGGGGAGCTTCACGCCGACCGAATGTTTCGCGTCGCTGGCGGCAGGCGCCCATGCGATCAAGCTTTTTCCGGGTGAATTGGTGACGCCGAAGAGCGCAAAAGGCATTGCGGCCGTTTTGCCGAAAGGCACGCGGATGCTCGTCGTCGGCGGCGTCTCGACCGACACCATGAAGGATTGGGCCGACAGCCCGGTGCATGGGTTCGGGATCGGCTCCTCGCTTTATAAGCCCGGTCTGACGGCCGGGGAAGTTGGGGCCCGCGCCCGCGCCCTGGTCGAAGCCGTGCGGGCCATGGCCGGTACCGCGCCATGATCGTCGTCTTCGGCTCGATCAACCTCGATCTCGTGACGCATGTGGAGCGGATCCCGGGACCGGGCGAAACCGTGATCGGGCCGAGCTACACCCATGTGCCGGGCGGCAAAGGAGCCAACCAGGCACTCGCGGCAAAGCGCGCAGGCGCGACCGTCCGCATGGTCGGGGCGACCGGTCTCGACGACTTCGCTGACATCGCCTTGTCGCTGCTGCTGTCCGATGGCGTCGATCTGACCGGCGTCGTCCGCACCGCGCAGCCGACCGGCGCGGCCTTTATCAGCGTTGACGCAATTGGCCAGAACGCCATCACGGTGGCGGCCGGGGCCAATGCAACTGCGAGAGCCGCGCAGGTTGAGGGTCTCCCGATCGAGCCGGGCGATAGTCTGCTGCTGCAGCGGGAGGTTCCGGACCAGGAGGGCGAGATCGCGGCGCGATCCGCCAAGGCGCGCGGTGCTCGCGTGATTCTCAATCTGGCGCCGGCCGGCGCGGTGTCGACAAGCTATCTCGCCGAACTCGACATTTTGGTCATGAACGAGCACGAGACGGCGGTGCTCAGCGCGGCGCTCGACCTCGGCGACGAGCCGGCTGCTTTGGCGCGCCACCTGCATGAGCGGCACGGCGTCGATATGGTGCTGACGCTCGGTGCCGATGGTGCAGCCGGTTGGCAGGGCGGTGTCGAACATCGGGTGGCGTCGCTCCCGATCGTGCCGGTCGATACGACCGGCGCCGGCGACACGTTTCTCGGCGCTTTCGCGGCGGCGCTCGATGCCGGGCTCGACTTCAAGGCGGCTCTTGGGCGTGGCGCGGCGGCCGGCAGCCTCGCCTGCACCAAGCAGGGCGCGCAGCCGAGCATTCCGACCAAGGACGACATCGACCGCGCCATCGCGACCCTTTAGCTTCTCCCGGTCCGCCGCGCCCCTTGATCGGAGCGAGACGGACGGCCTGGACCCATCAGCATCATGCCTCCTGTTTCGGACGAGCCTCCCCTGCCGGTCATGAAGGGGATTGGCTTGAGCGCGATGGGATACGCGTGTTTTTCGGTTCAGGACGCAACCGTGAAATGGCTGGTCAGCCATTATCCCGTGCCCGAAATCCTGATGTTTCGAAGCCTGGTCATCGTGGCGATCGCGCTGGCGATCGGTGGCCGCCGCAATCTTTCGGCGCTGGCCCACAGCCGTAATAAACGCGCTCTGGTGGTCCGGGCCGCCCTGATCCTCGCGGCATGGATGTCGTTCTACAATGCCGCGCCTTTCCTCGGCCTCGCCCAATTGACGACCCTTTATTTCGCGGCACCGATCATTGCGGTCGTCCTGTCGATCTTTGTCTTGGGCGAGCGGGTCGACGGTCCGCGTTGGATCGCGGTGATTGGCGGCTTCTGCGGTGTTGTGCTGGCCTCGAACCCGAGCGCGACTGGCGGCCTGGTGCCGGTCGGCATGGCGCTGTTCGCCGCCTGCTGCTGGGGGCTCAGCGTCGTTTTGGTTCGCATGATCAGCCGCACGGAGACGACGGCCAATCAGATGCTGGTCAGCAACGGCTTCTTCGCTTGTGCCTGCGCCATCATGGTGTTGTGGACCTGGACGACGCCGGATTGGTTCAGCCTCGCCCTGATGTTCGGTATCGGCGTCGCGGGTGGTCTCGGTCAGTTTCTTCTCTACGAGGGGTTCCGCTATGCTCCGGCCTCGGTCGTGGCGCCGGTCGAATATACCGGGCTGCTCTGGGCCTTTATCTACGGCTACGCGATCTGGGCCGATATTCCGAAGGCGCAGGTGTTTGCCGGGGCGGGCCTCATCATCGCGAGTTCGCTGGTGATGATCTGGTTCGAGCGGCGGCGCGCGGTCCGCCTCGTCGCATTGGACACGAGGGTCTGACCGCCGCGGCTTAGCGGGCCCCGATCGTCTGAGACGGGCGTCGGAACACCCGGTCGAGCAGCACCGCCACGAGCACGATCGCGATCCCGGCCTCGAACCCCATGGCGGGCCGCACTTGGTTGAGCGAGCGAAGCACTGGCACGCCAAGGCCACCCGACCCGACCATCGTCGCGATCACCGACATCGACAGGGCCAGCATGATCGATTGGGTCAAGCCCTCCATGATGGCCGGGGAGGCATGCGGAAGCTCGACCTTGGTGAGCAACTGCCAGGGTGTCGCGCCAAACGCCTGACCCGCTTCGCGCAAGGGCAACGGCACGCTGGAAATGCCGAGCTGCGTCATTCGGATGGGCGCCGGAACCGCGAAAATGACGGTCGCGATGATGCCGGGTACGACCCCGAGGCCGAACAGCGACAGCATCGGGATGAGATAGACGAAAGTCGGTAGCGTCTGCATGAGATCGAGCATCGGCCGCAGCGATTTTGCCAGCCAGGGGCGATGCCCGGCCGCGATGCCGATCGGCACCCCGATCGCCATGGACGCGAGGGTCGCATAAAAGGTGATAACCAGTGTCGTGAGCGTGTCGCGCCAATAGCCCTGGTTAAGGATAAACACCAAAGCCAGCACCGCGAAGGCCGCGATGCCCCAGGAGCGGCGCAGCCCATAGGCCAGTCCCGCCACGATCAAACAGAAGACCAGCGGCGGCACCATGCCGACCAATAGCGTCGTATGGTCGATGAGGCCGCTCAGCGTGTCCGAAATCACGTCGAAGACCGCGCCGGCGCTGTCCTTCAGCCCGTTCATGGCGGCATTCAGCCAGAAGCCGATCGGGATCTTGTGGCCTATGATGGCTTGCGTCAGCTGATCCATGCGGCATCCGGGCGTGTCGTTGAGCGCGCCATGATGGCGTCGCGGTCCCGCCCCGTTGCGCGATGCGTCGGGGCGGGGAGGATCAGGTCGAGGTGGTTAGAGGCCGAGGCTCTTCTGCACGGCCGGCAAACCGGGCTGTCCGTCGATCGTCGTCACGCCGTCGAGCCAAGTTGTCAGCACAGCGGGGTTCTGCTTCAGCCAATCCGTCGCGGCCTTGTCGGGCTCCTGGCTGTCGAACAGGATCGATCCCATGATCTGATTTTCCATCGGCAGGGTGAATTTGAGATTCGCCAGCAGCTTGCCGACATTCGGGCAATCTTTCGAATATCCCGCGCGGGTGTTGGTATAGACCGTCGCACCGCCGTAGTTCGGCCCGAACACCGCGTCGCCGTCTGTCAGGTAGTCGATCTTGAACTTGGTGTTCATCGGATGCGGCTCCCACCCGAGGAACACGATGGGCTCGTGCCGCTTGGTGGCGCGCTCGACCTGAGACAGCATGCCCTGCTCACTGGACTCGACGAGATCGAAGCCCTTCAGACCGAATTTGTCGTCCTTGACCATGTCGAGGATCAGCCGATTGCCATCGTTGCCCGGTTCGATGCCATAGATTTTATTGTCGAGCTTATCTTTGAACTTGGCGATGTCGTCGAACGACTTCAGCCCGGCCTCGTAGAGATAGTCCGGCACCGCGAGCGTATACTTGGCGCCGTTGAGATTGGCCCCGAGCACGTCGACGCTCTTGTCGTCCACATAGGGCTTGCGGTCGGCCTCCATGGTCGGCATCCAATTGCCGAGAAAAACATCGATCTGCTTGTTATGAAGCGACGTGTAGGTGACCGGAACCGAAAGCACGTCGACATGCGGGGTGTAACCGAGACCTTTCAGGATCGCCGACGTCGCGGCCGTCGTCGCGGTGATGTCGGTCCAGCCGACGTCGGAGAACTTCACCGTCTTGCAGCTTTCGGGGTCCGCCGCGCGGGCTTGGCCGGCCGACGCGAGCGCCGCGGTCACGAGCGCCATCGTCGACAGTAGGATCCTGTTCATATGCCTTCTCCCGTTCCGATTATTTGACGTCACGCTGATGCAATGATCGTGCACGCTGATCGACGTGCTGGCGAAGGCTAAGTCATCGCCTGTCGGAAGACGAGCATAACCGCGACCCTTCGTGTCGCGTCGCGGCCACGATGAGTGTTTTCGGTGCAACCTTCGGAGTCTTTGGACGTCGACAGGTCTCGACCAAAGGCGTGCTGATGCGTTTCGGAAATCCATTCAAGCTGATCGCGAGGCTGTCCAATCCTGATGCTGTGGACCGGCATCACCCCGACGCCATGCTGCCGGATGGAACACGGGTCTATGCGATCGGAGACATCCATGGCCGCGCCGACCTGCTCGACGCGATGGTGTCCAAAATCGCCGATGACGTGCGGGAGCGGCCCGTGGATCAGCCGCTCACGGTTCTGCTCGGCGACTACATCGATCGGGGACCGCGATCGGCCGAGGTCATCGACCGGCTGGCGCGCAGTGATTTCGCCACCCCGATCGTCACGCTGACGGGCAATCACGAAGATATTTTCGGCCAAGTCCTGCGCGGTTCGGCCAGTCTCGATCGCTTTCTCGGCATGGGCGGAGACGCGACTCTCCGCTCCTACGGCCTTGATCCGCGTGCCATGCAGCGCATGCGGACGAGTGACCGGCAGGCGGCGCTGCGCGGCAGCGTGTCCCCATCCCATCGCGCTTTTCTGGAGGCGACACGGCTCAGTTTCACGGTCGGCCGCTACTTCTTCTGTCATGCCGGAGCACGACCGGGCGTGCCGCTCGATGAGCAGAGCCGGGAGGATCTCGTGTGGATCCGCGAGGACTTTCTGAAATCCTCCTTCGATTTCGGAAAAATCATCGTTCACGGCCATACGCCGGTGAAAACGCCGGAGGTGCGGCCCAATGCCATCAATGTCGACACCAAAGCCTTTGCGAGCGGCGTGCTGACGGCTGTGGCGCTCGAAGGAAACCAGCGCCGGTTCTTGCAGGTGCGCGTGTAAGACACGGCCCATGATGCGCCGGTCAGACGGCCTCGGCCAATCCGTCGATCCAATTGCGGAAGATCGGCAAGACGGTCGCCTGCCATTGTGCCGCCAAACCATCGCGCAGCCCGAGCTGACGCGGCAGGTCGCGAAGTGCGAGCGCGGTGCGATCCGCCATCGCGAGCTGCTCGAACGCGCCCAAGGCTAAGCGGGTCGCTTGATCGAAATAATGCTGCGGGAGAGCCGGATAGTCGGCCCGCTCGCCACGCAGAAAACGCGACACGTCGCGGCGATACTCGCGGGCAATGGAATCCGGCTCATATTCCGGATGCCCTTGGAAAAATACGAAGGCGCTGCGGCCCTGGCGCACGAACAAGTCGACGCCGGCTTCGGTTGAGGCGGTCAGAACCTGGTAGCCGTGCTGGCGAAGGTCGGCCGCGGCGATGTCGTTCAAGCGCGAGTGCGGCACCTCGATCCGAGGCGAGGCGCCAGCCAGCAGGGGATGGTCGCCGTCAGGCTCGAAGGCGAAGACGCCGGAGCGTTTATGGGGCAGGGGGCGCCGCTCGATGCCATCGAGGTGCAGCACCGCCGCATGCGCCGCGAGGCAGGACCAGAGAGTCGAGACGGTGTTGCGTTCCGCCCAATCGACGAGATGTCTCAGGCTGTCCCAATAGGGCTCGTCACGTAGGGAGGCGGCGCGCGGCTCGCATCCGGTCACGATCAGGGCGCGAAGCGGCCGGTCCGCCAGCCGCTCGAACGGCACGTAATGCTGCTGGATATGCGCGGCGGCGGCGTCGCCGCGTGCGACGGTCGGCAGAGACAAGCGATGCAGGCGGATGCGGTGCCGGCCGCTGGCGGCAGCCAGTAAAGTCGCGAATTGTCGCTCGGTTGCGAGGAGCGCACTATCGGGCATATTGTTGACGAGGCCGATGTCGATGCAGTGACGCTCCGCGTCGGCCTCCCGCGCCGGACGCGTGCCGACATCGTCAGGCGGTACGCCACCAACGACCGGCTCGGCGGCACGATCATCGAGGCAGAGCGGCACTCTCGCGGCTCCCTTCAACGCGCAAGACGGGCTGCATTGGCGGTCGCGCCCAGCGCTTGGTCGAGATCCTCGAGAATGTCGTCGATATGCTCGATCCCGATGCTGAGACGGATCATCTCCGGGCGAACGCCAGCCCCGCGCTGCTCGTCGAGCGTCATCTGGCGGTGCGTCGTCGAGGCCGGATGGCAGGCGAGCGACTTTGCGTCGCCGATGTTGACGAGGCGCTTGATGAGGCCCAGCGCGTCGTAGAACCGTTTGCCGGCCTCGAGGCCGCCCCTGACCCCGAACGTCATGAGCGAGGAGCCCTGGCCGCCGAGATATTTCAGCGCAAGCGCATGATAGGGGCTGTCGGCGAAGCCGGCATAGCTGACCCAGTCGACGCGCGGATCCTTCACCAGGAACTCGGCGACCTTCCGCCCATTTTCGACATGCCGCTCCATCCTGAGCGCCACCGTTTCGATGCCTTGCAACAGCAGAAAGGCGCTCATCGGCGCCAACACGGCGCCGGTGGTCCGCTGATAGACGCTCCGGCAGCGCGCCACGAAGGCGCTTCTGCCGAAATGCTCCGCATAGACGAGCCCGTGGTAGGAGTCGTCCGCTTGCGTGAAGGCGGGGAAGCGCTTGGCATTGGCGACCCAATCGAAGCGGCCGCCATCGATGATGGCGCCACCCATGGTTGTGCCATGGCCGCCCATGAATTTGGTGAGCGACTCGACCACGATGTCGGCGCCGTAATCGAGCGGTCGCAGCAGGATGGGGGTCGCGACCGTGTTGTCGACGATCAGCGGCACGCCGTGGCGGTGCGCTGCGGCCGCGATGGCCTCGATATCGGCAATATTGCCGGCCGGGTTGCCGATGCTCTCGCAAAACACCGCACGCGTGTCGTCGTCGATCAGCGCCTCGAGATCGGCGGCTTGGTCGGAGGCCGCGAACCGGCCGTGGATGCCTTGACGCGGCAGCACGTGGGCCAGCAGCGTGTGGGTGGTGCCATAAAGTTGCGGCACCGAGACGATATTGCCGCCGTGGTCGGCCGCGTTGACGAAGGCATAGTGGAGCGCCGCCTGACCGGTCGCGACCGCCAGGGCCGCGATGCCGCCTTCGAGTTCGGCGACGCGCTTCTCCAGCACCGCGACGGTCGGGTTGCTAATGCGGCTATACCGGAAGCCGTCGGTTTCGAGATTGAACAGGGCGGCGCCATGATCGGCCGAGTCGAACGTATAGGCGACGTTCTGATAGATCGGCACCGCGACCGCCTTGGTGGCCGGATCGTTGTCGAACCCGCCGTGGATCGCAATCGTTTCGTTCCGCATCGGAAGAATCCTGTCGGGGGGTGATCCGCCATCCCGGCCGCGCTTGTCGTTTCGGACGCGCGTGCCGATGACCCGACCCCTACGCCATCCTACCGAAACAAGCGTTACTTTCGATCGAGCTGTCGTGTGTCGCGTCACTATCGTTAAGTTACGGTATCGAGCGACGCGGGATGACGCCGCAGACGGCTGGTCGGCCGATCGAGACGTCGTCTTAAGGCTCACCGGTCAAGATCGACGCCTCGACCGACGGATGTCTCAATGATCTCGACCGCCAGCACTGATTCAGCCGAGGGCACCGCCGCCGAACCGCCATCGACGCTCGACCGCTGGGTCGCGGCCTTGGCCATGGCGGCTCAGGTGGACCAGCGTCCCGACCGCGTGTTCGGGGATGTCGTGGCGGAACTCGCGTCGATCCATGGCGATGCGCCGGCGGTTCTGTCCGATCGGGAGAGTTACACGTTCCGGCAACTGGCCGACGGCTCGGCCCGCTACGCCCGATGGGCGCTGGCGCAGGGCATCAGGCCCGGCGAGAGGGTCGCGCTCTTGATGCCGAACCGCCCCGAATATCTCGCGGCTTGGATCGGCATCAGTCGCGTCGGCGGGGTCGTGGCGCTGCTCAACACGCATCTCACGGGGGCCGCCTTGGCGCATAGCGTCGCGGCGGCCGCGCCGGCCCATGCGATCGTGGCGGCGGAGCTGCTGCCATCCTGGCAGGGAGCCGCGTCGCTGCTGCCCGCCGGTCTTGCTCCCGTGGTTTGGCTGCATGGCGATGCTGATGCGGCGCTGCCGCGGCTCGATCTCGATCTGCTCGGCCGGTCGGGTGAGCCGCTCAGCGAAGTCGAGCGGGGCGGCGTCACCACAGCGGATCCGGCGCTGCTCATCTACACCTCGGGCACGACCGGCCTGCCGAAAGCCGCGCGCGTCAGCCATCACCGCGTGATGATGTGGAGCCATTGGTTCGCCGGCATGATGATGACCACGCCGCTAGACCGCATGTACGATTGTCTTCCGCTCTACCACAGCGTCGGCGGCATCGTGGCGACCGGGTCGGTGCTGGTCAACGGTGGCTCAGTCGTGATCGCCGAACGATTCTCGGTGACCCGATTTTGGGACGAGATCCAGCGCTGGGACTGCACGCTGTTCCAGTATATCGGCGAACTCTGCCGCTATCTCGTCAAGGCCCCGCCGTCCGGCCATGAGGGGGATCACCGGCTACGGATGGTCTGCGGCAACGGCTTGCGGGTTGACGTGTGGGAGCCGTTCAAGAGCCGTTTCGCGATTCCGCAGATCCTCGAATTCTATGCCGCCACAGAGGGTAATTTTTCGCTCTACAATGTCGAGGGCAAGCCCGGCGCGATCGGCCGCATCCCGTCCTTCATGGCGGCGCGGTTCCCGGCCGCCATCGTCAAACACGATCCGTCGACCGGTCTTCCGCTGCGGGACGAGACGGGTTTCTGTCTCCGCTGCGCGCGCGACGAGCCGGGCGAGGCGATCGGCCGGATCTCGGCCGACGAGGTCGCCCGTGCGGGTCGATTCGAGGGCTATACCAACGTGGAGGACACTGACCGCAAGGTGCTGCGCGACGTGTTCAAGCCGGGCGATGCCTGGTTCCGCACCGGCGATCTGATGCGAATGGATCGGCAAGGTTTCTTCACCTTCGTGGACCGGCTCGGCGACACGTTCCGTTGGAAAGGCGAGAACGTCGCCACCACCGAGGTGGCGGCCGCCATCGCCTCCTGTCCGGGTATCGTCGATGCCGTGGTGTTCGGCGTCGCCGTCCCGCATCATGATGGCCGGGCCGGGATGGCGGCTCTGGTCGTGACGCCAGACTTCGAATCGGCCGACTTGCGGCAGCATCTCGGCACGCTCTTGCCCGCCTATGCGCGGCCGCTCTTCCTGCGGCTCTGCGCGCGTTTCGAGATGACCGAAACCTTCAAGCAGAAGACGGTTGCGCTCGCGACAGCGGGGTTCGATCCCGCGCTCGTACAGGATCCGCTGCTGTTCGACGACATGGCGCAGGGCGCCTACGTGCCGCTCGATGTCCCGCTTCAGGCCCGTATCGCCCGCGGCGAGCTTCGCCTCTGAGAGACGTCAGGCCGTGTTGCCCGCATCGACCGTCATGACCGTGCCGGTGATGTTGCGGCCGCCCTCGCCCATCAGAAACGCCACCATCCGGGCCACATCCTCGATCTCCGGCAGGCGGCGCAAGGCGCTGCGGCGCGCGACCTGCTGGCGCTGCGCGTCGTCCATACCGGCCGTCATCTCGGTGTCCATAAAGCCGGGCGCTACCGCATTGACCGTGATCCCCAGCCGCCCGACCTCGCGCGCCAGCGAACGCGTGAACCCCAGCATCGAGGCCTTGGTGGCGCCATAGACCGACAGGCCACTATAGCCGGTCGAGGCGATGATCGACGACACGTTGACGATGCGGCCCTCCTGCTCGGACATCATCTGCCGAGCGACATATTTTGTCAGTACGATCGGCGAGAGCGTGTTGAGCCGCACCAGCGTCTCGATCTGGCTCTGGTGCATGATGGCCAGGAGACCCTCGGTCCCGATCGCCGCATTGTTGACGAGACCATAGATTGGGCCGACCGCTTGCCGGATGCGCTGCACGAGCCCCGGGAGAGCGTCGATGTCACCAAGATCACAGGGCTCGAACAGCAGGGCGCCCGGTCCGGCCGCTGTTGCCTCGGCCCGGATGCGCGCGAAATCCTCGCTGTCGTGGCGCGCCACCGCGATCACGCGATAGCCTTCGCTCGCGAGATGACGGCCAATGCCGAGCCCGAGCCCGCGGCTCCCCCCCGTGACCAGCACGGACCTGGCCGGTTTCGACATCGCGCTCATGCCCGATCCTTTGCGGCGTTCCCCGCGGGGTCCGCCCCGGTGCCGGGGCGGGCCAGCTTACCGCCGGGCGTGACCTCGAGCGCGGTCACGAAACGCACCATCGCCGGCACCTTATGGGGCGGCAGGCTGGCGCGGCAGGTCGCGATAATCGCGTCGCGCACCGTCCCTTCATCGAGTGCAGCGTCGATGAGGACCACCTCGGCCACCACGATCCCGCCCGTGATCGGGCTGCGGCGGCTTTTCACGAGCGACATGCGGACTTGATCGTGCCGGTTGATGACCGCCTCGATCTCCTCGGGATGCACCTTCAGGCCGCCGACATTGATGATGCCGCCGCGTCGCCCGACGAAATAACAGCGGTCACCGCGCCGCTCGATCATGTCGCCGGTATCGACGAACCCGTCGGGGTCGATCAGGGTCGGCGGGTCGGCGCCGAGGTAGCGGCTCGCCATCCGGTTCGATTTCATGCGGAGCGAGCCGTCCTCGATCCGCATCGCGAGGGCGCCCCCCGTCGCGTCGAGCAGCGCTGCTGGAAAGCCCTCGAGGCCATCGTTGACCTCGAAGCCAACACCCGCCTCGGTCGACGCATAGGCATGGCCGACCTTGGCGCCCGGGAAGGTTTCGCCGAGGCTGTCGAGGACGGCCTGATCGGCGATCTCGCCCGACAGGCGGACGTAAGTCGGTGCGATGATCGCGGCTTCGGCCGACATCAGGACCTTGCGCCAATGCGACGGCGTTCCCGAAAGATGGGTGATCCCGGCCGCGTTCAGGCGCGTCAGATGATCGATCAAGGGTTCGCCGGCCTGCGAAAGAACCAGCGACCGGCCTCCGAGGATGGCGCGCAAAAAGATCTGCAGGCCGCCATAGCGCCGGATGTCGTAGAAGGTGCCCCAGACGACCTGCTGGGTCTGACCCACCGAAGATGCGATCGCGCCGGTGAGCGCCGCAATGTCGTGGACGACGAGTTTCGGCAGGCCCGACGTGCCGGAGGTCGCCATCACCCACTCGGTCGAGACGTGCGGCGCGGTCGCAGTGATCCGGTCCCAATCGGCGGGATGCAGCATGGTGCCGCAACGCACGATGGCATTGACCCCGAGGCCATTGAAGGTCGCGACCTCGCGGTCGGTCACGATCGTGTCGACTTCCGCGTCGGCCATCACCGAGCGCATGTGGGCGGGATCGAGATCGGGCGGGCACAAAACCATGCGGCGCACCAGTCCGTCGCAATCGAGCATCGCCAGGGCCGCCGTCGATTGCGTGCGCGTGATCAGCATGATGGAGCGACCCGCCAATAAAGCGGGATCGTGGTCGAAGCAGGTGCCGGTCGCGATCGCGGTCAGCGGTACGCGCGCATCGGCTCCGAGCAGCGCCGCATCGTCGGGCGGTCCGCTCCGACGCAGCGCGTCGCGAAGGCTTGCGGGCTTAGTGGTGCCCATCGTCGTAGAACTTGACGAAGTCGCCCAGCGTCACGGGAAAATAAACGTCGTCCGACGCCGTAAATGGGTCGTAGCCGAGGTGATCTTCGAGGCGCGCTACGAGAATCGCGAAACACAGCGAATCGAGACCGGATTCCAGCAGAACCGTGTCGTCGGTGAGCGGCACGAGGGTTTTCTTATGCTCGGAGGCAACCTGCTCGATTTGAGCCAGGATGGTCGGCCGTACTGACATGGAAGCATCGCCTAAGGTTTTGTTAACATTGTCTATACTGCATCAGCACGGGGCCAACAACACGGTTTGCCCGACATGGTGAAGCGAATATCTGTCCGCGTGAGGCATGTGTCGTCTTTGAAGCGCGTCGCCGTTGTGTTTCGACGCAATCTTGTATGATGCGCTGAGAGGACGAGATTGCGATGTTGAACGCCGCCAACAGCCGAACCGCCGCCGAGGTCCTGGTCGATCTCTTGATCGCCAATGGGGTCGAGCATGTCTTCTGCGTGCCGGGCGAAAGTTTTCTCGGCGTGCTCGACGCATTTCGGGATCGCGCCATCACGGTGACGGTCTGCCGCCAGGAAGGCGGCGCCGCCATGATGGCGGAGGCTGTCGGCAAGGCGACAGGTCGGCCCGGCGTCTGTTTCGTCACGCGCGGCCCCGGCGCCACCAATGCGTCGGCGGGGATCCATATCGCCAACCAGGACTCCACCCCGATGATCATGTTCGTCGGGCAGGTCGAACGCGGCGTCCGGGGGCGCGAGGCGTTTCAGGAACTCGACTATAAGGCCGTATTCGGCTCGATGACCAAACTCACGGTGGAGATCGACGAGGCGTCTCGAGTGCCCGAAATCGTCAATCGGGCCTTCGGGGCCGCGCTAAGCGGACGCCCCGGTCCGGTGGTCGTGAGCCTCCCGAAGGACATGCTGAACGAACGCGTGTCGCTCGAGGCTGCTCCGCCTTATCGCGCGGTTGAGACGGCGCCCGGGCACGAGGATCTCGACGCGCTCGAGGCGCTTCTGGCCCGCGCCGCACGGCCGCTCGTGATCCTCGGCGGCACGCGATGGACGCCGGAGGCCTGCGCGGCCGTGCAGCGGTTCGCCGAGCGTTTCGACCTGCCGGTCGCGACCAGCTACCGCCGCGCGCCTTTGTTCGATGCGCTGCATCCCAATTATGCCGGGGATGTCGGCCTCGCGCCCAACCCCATGCTGATCGCCCGCGTCAAGGCCGCCGATCTCGTGCTGCTCTGCGGCGGCCGCTTCGGCGAAATTCCCTCCCAGGGCTACACGCTGTTCGACCCGCCATCGGCCGAGCGGACGCTGGTCCATATCTATGCCGAGCCGTCCGAATTCGGGCGCGTGTTCCGTCCCGATCTTGCGATCCATGCGACCCCGGTTCGCTTCGCAGCAGCGCTCGATCGCCTGCAACCTAAACAGGTGTCGTCATGGCGCGAGGCGACGGCTGACGCGCATCGGGATTATCTCGCCTGGTCGGAGGTGCCGACCCCGCAGCCTGGCGATGTCAATCTCGGAGCCGTGATGGTGTGGTTGCGCGACCACGTCCCGACCGACACGATTCTCTGCAACGGTGCGGGCAATTACGCCGCTTGGATTCATCGCTTCTACCGGTTTCGTCATTTCGCCAGCCACATCGCGCCGACCTCCGCCTCGATGGGCTATGGCATCCCGGCTGCCGTTGCGATGCAGCGGCTTCACCCGAATCGCCTCGTGCTGTCGATCAATGGGGATGGGGACTTCCTGATGAACGGACAGGATTTCGCAACCGCGGTCCAATATGGCTTGCCGATCGTGACGATCATTGCCGATAACGGCAGCTACGGCACGATCCGCATGCATCAGGAGCGTGAGTTTCCGGGTCGCGTTTCGGCCACCGATCTGCGCAATCCGGATTTTGCGGCCTATGCGCGGGCGTTCGGCGGCTATGGCGTCACAGTCGAGCGGACGGCCGACTTTCCGGCTGCTTTCGAGGCAGCGCGTGCCTCCGAAATGCCGAGTATCGTCCATCTTAAGATCGATGCGGATGCGATCACGCCTGGCCTGTCGCTGAGCCAAATTCGCGAGCAAGCACTTCGGCGACAGGCCGGCCCGGCTTGAACAAGCCCGCGCGGTCGTCAGCTATTTCGACGACATCGCCGCTTTCGGGCTATATTGGCCAAGCTCAAGCTTAAGCTTCACGTAAGATTTTGCTCAGGCTGGAATGTGCTTGTCGCCTGTGACATCAGTCATATGCAGTATTGGTGATCTCAAAAAGCGCTAGGTTACGCAACGTAATCTCACGTTGCCGATTAATTATCTTATCCGACAAATAATGGATTACTCCGCTTACCCGAAGGCCGACGCCGATCTTGCCGCGATGCAGCATTGACATGCTCTCTAATGTCTTTAAACACGATTTTAATAAAAACTTAATCCTGAGATCTGCCTCGAAGATGCTCAAGGATCAATGACTTGTCGTTTCGACTGGTAGGAAACGCCCCTTGCTGCGCCGCACGCGCTCGGAGCTACAGATGGACGCTAAGGCCGCACGACCCCTGAAGCCCGATCTCGGGAAGCCTGCCGGAATCGCGACCAATCCGGGGAGCTGGATCAACCTCAAGCGTGGGATCGCGCTGACCGTGTCAGCAACCCTTGCGGCGCTCATCCTGACGTCTGTGCTTCCGCCCCTGGTTGCGGATCAATCCGACCGAGCCGTCGTCAACGCTCCGGTTTCCTTGCTGACGGCGCCGATCGACGGCGAGGTCACTCTGTTGTCGGCGCGAGCGGGTTCGGACGTTCACCCGCGCATCGAAGTGGTCAACAAGCGGGTTGACCGCTCCACTCTCATCACGCTCGACGGCCAGTTCAACGATGCACAGAGCCGCTTGACGGCCCTGCGTGCCGAGCGCGAAGGCGAAGTCCGGTTCGTATCGGATTTGACCGACGAGATCGCGCGTCAGACCACGGCGATCGAGGACCGTTACTCGCAACAAGTGCTGGATCTGCAAGCTCAGATCGGCTCGGCCGGCGCCTCGGTCGAGGAAAAACGGTTGGTGGCCGGGCGGCAAACCGACATGGTGGCTCGTAATGTGGCGGCACCGGCCATGGCGAAGTCAGCCGCTCAGCAATATTCGGCCTCGAAATATCAAAAGGACAGCGTCACCTCCAAGCTGGTCCAGAAGCAGGCGCAACTCGATAGCATTCGCCATGGCATTTTCGTCGGCGACGATGTCCACGACATTGCGACCCTGGTGCAAAAGAAGAACGACATGACGCTCGATATCGAGCGCCTCTCCATTAAGGAGGCCCAAGTCACGTCCGAGGCGGCGGTTCGCGCGCGGCTGATTCTAGCCGAAAACATGCGGCTCGCCAGCCTCGAACATTCCGCCGTCAGCACACCGGACTCGGGCGAGGTGCTCAGTGTCGGCGCGTCGCTCGGCCGTCACGTCACAGCCGGCGATACGTTGGCCCGTATGGTGGATTGCGACAATTCCTTTGTGGTCGCCATTTTTTCGTATCGCCAAGGCGGCAATCTTGCTCCGGGCACGCGCGTCTCGATCGACGCCGGCCCATCCGGAAAGCAGGCCGGCACCGTGATGGAAGTGCTGCCCAAGACGAGCGACAAGGTCGACGAAACCTATGCGGTCCCGTTCCCGCAGACCGAGCGGCGTGAGCTCTACGTTCTCGTCAAGCCGGACGCGCCGCTGCGGTCGCAGACGGCCGATGGCGGCCCTGGAACCTGCGACGTCGGCCGCTGGGTGACGGTGACCCGCCAGAACGGCTGGGTGCCGTCGACCTCGATGCTGTGGCATCTGGCAAGCCGGGCTCTGTTCTGGAACACCGCCGACGCGCAGACCCGCCCGGCATCGACCCGGTTTGCCTCCGTCGCGACGACGGGACGCTCGCACTGATGGGTCGAACCATTGCGGCCGCAACGGCGGCCGCAATGTCGGTCGCGATGGGCGCGTTCGGCCTGACGCTTCCGGCCATCGCCGACACACGACCGGTGATTCCGGCTGGCGGTCTCGCGTTCGGCTTGTGTCGCGCTCTGTCCCGCGCGGTGGATGCGGCGGCTCCCTCCGGTCCTGTGTTCGTCGCCAGCTATTCACCCGGCCCGGGCGAGACGGATCTGCCTGGTCCGTTGCGGACGACGGCATTCTCCTATGACAATGCCGTTTCGGTTATCGCGCTCGTGGCCTGTGGGGACCGCGCGCGGGCGGGGCGCATCGCCGACGCCTTCGTGATCGCCGGGCGGAAAGATCGAACCTTTACCGATGGACGCATCCGCAACGGCTACCGCGCCGGTCTGGTTGCCGATGCGCCTCCCAACCTGCCGGGATGGTGGGACAGGGACGCCGGACGCTGGTATGAGGACGCCTATCAGGACGGCAGCGCGACGGGCAATGTCGCCTGGGTGGCGCTCGCCCTCCTCACGATGCACGAGGCGACGGCCGCCGGCCCCGTGACAGCGGCGGATTCGTACCTCGCCACGGCGCGGCATGTGCTGACATGGATCGGGGCTCATGCAACCGACGCCCCGGGGCCTCCCGGATATGCCGGCGGTGTGACAGGTTTCGACACGGCTCAGCAGGTGCTGACGTGGCAGTCGACGGAACATAATATCGATGTTGCGGCCGCCGCGCATTGGGCGTCCCGGCTGACGCATGATCCTGCCGAAACCGCCATGGCGACCCGCGCGACCGGCTTCGTCGCATCCCGCTTTCAGCCGGACGCGGGCTTCTTCCTGCTGGGGACCACGCCGGAGGGCCAGGATGCGGCGCGGGATCATCTCGCGCTTGACGTTCAGCTATGGCCGGTCCTCGGCGTCCCCGATGCGCCCACCCCCTGGCGCCGAGCCCTCGGGTTCGCCGACGCGCATCTGCGACGCGGCGATGGTATGACTTTCGCGGGCTTCGGCACAAACCGATGGACCGAGGGATCCGCGCAAGCCTCGCTCGCTTTCCGGTCCGTCGGTGCCGATGCGATCGCGGATGGCCTGCTCAATGGCTTGGCGGCTCATGCGGCGCCATCAGGCCTGCTCTATGCAACGAGTGCCGGCACGGTCCCGACCGGGCTGAAGGTCGAAGCCGAGAACGGCGGCGACTTCGAATATTTCCACCGTCCGCATATCGGTGCGACGGCATGGGCGACGCTGGCGGCCCTCCGCTGGAATCCGTTTACCGGTCGTAAGGTGAACTGAACCATGGTCGATGCTTCTCCCGACGCAGCGACCGTGCTGATGACCGATCTCGGCGTGCTCTGCGGCTGCATCGCGCTGTCGAAGCTGCTCGACCCGGTGCGGGCGGTCGACCGCGCCATTTTTGGCGGCCTGACCGCAATCCTGATCGTGGCCTATACGGCATGGCGGCTCTTCGACACCATCCCGGGCTTCGAGTTCGGTTTCGGCGCGATCTGGCAGCGGTTCTACTTCGTCTTCGAGGCCATCGCGATCCTCTACACGCTGATGTCGATCGTCATCCTGCTGCGCCACACCGATCATTCCGCCACCGCCGATGTCGCGGAAGCCGAGATCGATGCCGCCAACAGCTGGCCGCCGGTGGATGTCTTCATCTGCACCTATAACGAGCCGGTCGACGTGCTGGAAAAGTCGGTGCTGTTGTCCCGCGCGCTCGATTATCCGGATGTCCGCATCTGGGTCCTCGACGACACGCGGCGACCCTGGTTGCGCGAGTATTGCAACGAACTCGGGGTCAATTATCTGACCCGCTCCTCCAACGAATGGGCCAAGGCCGGTAATCTCAACAATGGCCTCCGCCTCACCGCCGGGCCGCGGGCCGCCCCGCTGATTCTCGTGCTCGATGCCGATTTCGCGCCGCATTCCAACCTGCTGAAACGGACCGTCGGCCTGTTCCGCGACCCGAAGATCGCGGTGGTGCAGACCCCCCAGCTTTACTTCAACGCCGACCCGATCCAGCATAATCTCATGGCGTCGAAAGCCTGGATCGACGACCAGCGGATCTTCTTCGATGTGTTTCAGCCCGCCAAGGATGCCTGGGGCGCGGCCTTCTGTGTCGGCACGACATTTCTGGTCCGCCGCGACCGGCTGAACGAGATCGGCGGTTTCCCGCATGAAGCCGTGTCGGAGGACATCAATCTCACCTATACGATGATGAGCCACGGCTACGTCACGCGCTGGCTGAACGAGCGCCTCAGCGTTGGCCTCGCGGCCGAGGGCTTGCCCGAATATATCACACAGAGGGCGCGGTGGTGCCTCGGCACGATTCAGGTCGCGTTGCTCCGCAATGGTCCGTTTCGCGGCGCGAATTTCACGATGGTGCAGCGGCTCCATTACCTGCACGGCGTTCTGAACTGGTTGTGCAAGCCGTTCATCGTGCTGATGCTGTTGGCACCGGCCGTCTACTGGTTTTTCGGCATTCCGGCCTTCGAGGCCGACTACGTCGATTTTCTCGGCCATGCGGTCCCGGCGCTGCTGGCCTTCTACGCCTATAGCGGTTGGGTGTCGCGTCGGCGGACCCTGCCGATCTTCATGGAGGTGACCCACATGGTCACGGCCGTGGCGGTCACCTGGACGCTGATCACTTGCCTGTATCGCCCGTTCGGTCGCCCCTTCAAGGTGACCGACAAGGGGGGTGACCGCTCCCGCACGATCGTGCGGTGGGACATGTTGCGGATTTTCGGCGGTCTCTGCGCGGTGTCGGTCGGCGCCATCATCTGGGCGTTGATCGGGCCGAACGCCCCGACGGAGGCGACGCCTGTCGATATCCTCAATCTGGTTTGGGCGGGCATATCGTCTTTGCTGGCCGGCGTCGCCTGTATCGTCTGTTTCGAAAAACCTCGCCTGCATCGCGAGGAACTGTTCCAGACCGATCATGTCGGACAATTGCGAACCGAAACGGGGCTCCTTCTTCCCTGTTCGGTTCACCGCCTTTCGACGGTCGATGCCAGCCTCAGCCTCGCTCAGGAGCATCGTGACCTGACGATCGGGACGGCGGTGGATCTCGTGCTCGACGGTCTGCAAACCGTCGGGGGGCATGTCTCCTTCAGCCGAGGTCGGGATCTGCTCGTCAGCCTGAGCCTTCCCGAAGCACAGCGGCGCGACATGGTCGTTGCCCTCTATCGAAGTCCGAATGACAATCTGCCGCTGCAGGCCGATATGGGCAAAGCGTTGGCCGGATTGCTTCGGCGGAGCATCGGGCGGGACTGAGCGGTCTGGCCGCCGGCGTTGGAGATCGCGGTGCCGATGCGACGCGGACCGCCGTTGACTTGCGTCTCCGGCGAGCCGTCTACTCGCCCGATATGCCTCAACGGCTAGCCCTGATCGAAGGTCTTGTCCCATGACCCTGCAGAAGCAACTCAGGCTCGGCGCCTTCATGCGCCCGGTCGGCATCCACACGGCGTGGTGGCGCTATCCGGGGGCTTTTCCGGACGCCAATAGCAACTTCAAACATCTGAAGCGGTTCGCACAGACGTTGGAGCGCGGCCGGTTCGACGCCTTCTTCATGGCCGATCATCTGGCGGTTCTGAACATGCCGATGGCGGCATTGCGCCGGAGCGGCACGGTGGCGTCGCTCGATCCGCTGACGCTGCTGCCGGCGCTCGCCGCCGTCACCGATCATATCGGCCTCATTGCCACGGCCTCGACGACCTATAACGAGCCCTATCACATTGCCCGCAAATTCGCCTCGCTGGACCATATCAGCGATGGCCGGGCCGGGTGGAACCTCGTCACCTCCGGCAACCCGCACGAAGCTATGAATTTCGGGCTCGAGGAGCATGTCGAACATGCCACGCGCTATCGGCGGGCGCGCGAATTCTACGATGTCGTGACCGGCTTGTGGGATAGCTGGGCTGACGACGCCTTCATCCGCGACACCGAAAGCGGCATCTTCTTCGATCCGGAGAAGCTGCATGTGCTCAATCACACGGGCGAGTTTCTGACGGTCCGCGGGCCGCTGAACGTGGCGCGGCCCGTCCAGGGCTGGCCCGTCATCGTGCAGGCCGGCGCGTCCGAAGCCGGGCGGCAGATCGCTGCCGAAACCGCCGAAGTGATCTTCAGCGTGTCGCTCACCCTCGCCGAGGCGAAGAGCTTCTACGCCGACGTGAAAAGCCGGATGACGGCAATCGGCCGCGACCCCGATCATCTCAAAGTCCTGCCCGGCGTTCTGGTGGTCGTCGGGGCCACCATGGAGGAGGCACGGGCCAAGAAGGCGCTGCTCGACAGCCTCGTGCATGAGGACAGCGGCTTGCCGAACCTGTCGATGCGGCTCGGCACCGATGTGTCCGGCTTCGATCTCGACGGCCCGTTGCCCGAGATTCCCGACAGCAACGCCAGCAAGAGCGGCCGGCAGAAGCTCGTCGATCTCGCCCGCGATCAGAACCTGACGGTTCGGCAATTGGCGCAATTCGTAGGCGGCTATGGCGGCTACGAGATTGTCGGAACGCCCGCCAGCATCGCGGATCGGATGCAGGAATGGCTCGACGGCGAGGGATGCGATGGGTTCAACATCATGTTTCCCTCGGTACCGAGCGGCCTCGACGATTTTGTCGATCTCGTCGTGCCCGAGTTGCAGCGGCGCGGCCTGTTTCGGCGTGAATATGAAGGCAAAACCTTACGCGAGAACCTTGGCCTACCGCGCCCCGAGAACCGGTTCTTCCCGACGGTCCGGTAAAGGGCAGGGCGCGTTGGCTACCACAGGCCGAGGCGCGCCCGCAGATCCTCGACCTGCTCGGGCGTGAGGGGATTGATTGGCTGGTTGCGAAGCAGCAGGAACAGCCGCGCCGTCTCTTCGAGTTCTTCGGTTGCGTAGACGGCATTGTCGAGGCTGGTGCCGGCCACGACGGGGCCATGGTTCGCCAGCAGCACGGCGTGATGCTCGCCGGCCAATTTGTCGACCTCCCAGGCGAGGCTCTCGTCGCCCGGCGGACAATAGGGGACGATCGGCAACCGTCCCACCCGCATGACGTAATAGGCCGTCAACGGCGGCAGGCAATTGCACGGATCGAGCCCGTGCAGGCACGACACCGCGACCGAATGGGTCGAATGGAGATGCACGACCGCCTCGGCCTGGTGCCGCCGCGCATACATGACCCGGTGCAGAAAGGCTTCCTTGGTGGGCTTGTCGCCGCCGATCAGCGTTCCTGCCTCATCGAGCCGCGATAGGCGCGCGGGATCGAGTTCGCCGAGCGACGCATTGGTCGGCGTCATCAGCCAGCCGCCGTCCGGATGTCGCACCGAAATGTTGCCGGTGGAGCCAAAGGTCAGGCCACGCCGAAACAGTGAAGCGCCGACCGTGCAGATGCGTTCGCGCAGCGCCGCGTCGCTCATGTCAAGCTGCTCCAGGCCTTGAGGAAGAAATCCGGTGTGCCGAAATTTCCTGATTTGAGCGCCAGCGCCATCGGGACACCATCGAGCGTCCGGGTCCATGGCACGCCGGGGTCGATCTCTGGACCGATCGCCAAAGCTTGTGCGCCGAGTGCCTGGACCACAGCGCCCGAGGTCTCGCCGCCCGCGACGAGCAGCCGCGTGAAGCCGCGCTGCTGCAGGCCGAGGGCGATGTCGGCGATGGCATGTTCGACCAGGGCGCCGGCGGCGTCGCGTCCGAGCCGCGCCTGAGTGTCGCGAACGACGTCGGGGTCGGCGCTCGAATAGATCAGAATCGGTTGGGGGCCGGCCTGCTGGTCCACCCAGTCGAGCACATGGGTCACCGACTGATGCCCATCCGCCAATTGCCCGGCATCCAGCCGGAACGTCGGAACGCCGGCCTCGACCGCAGCCGCGACCTGTCCCCGCGTCGCGGCCGAGCAAGAGCCGGCCAGGATCGCGGCCCGCCCCGCCGGCGCCGCCATGGTGCGCGGTGGCGGTGTCAGCGTGTCGATGAGACCGGCCGCCAGATAGGCCGCCGGCAGCCCCATGGCGATGCCCGATCCGCCGGTCACGAGAGGCAGGTTGACAATCGCGGCCCCGATGTCCCGCAGATGCTGGTCCGTCAGCGCGTCGACGATCGACAGTGGACGCCCCTCGCGCGCTTCGCGAGCCAGCGCTTTGGCGATGCCGTCCGGTCCCGCCGCGACATCGGAAAAGCCGATCAGTCCGACGGCTTGCCGGGACTGGCGGCCGAGCACGCGCCGAAGGTCGCTGTCATGCATGGGATTGAGCGGATGGTCTTTCATCGGGCTTTCGCTGAGCGGCACGCCGTTCACAAAAAGCTGTCCCGCATAGATGGTGCGTCCGGCGCGTGGAAAGGCCGGGCAGGCGATCGTCTGGCCGCCGCCGACGAACGCCAGCAGCGCCTCGGCGACAGGTCCGATATTGCCCTCGTCGGTCGAATCGAAGGTCGAGCAATATTTAAAGAGAAGCTGACGCGCCTCGAGGGCGCGCAGGCTTTGCGCGGCCGCTACCGATTGCGACACCGCGTCGGCGGCCGGGATGGAGCGCGACTTGAGGGCGATCACCAGCGCGTCGATGCCGGTGAGGTTGAGGGCCGGGGACGGCAGGCCGGTGCATTGGACGGTGCGGAGCCCTTCCTGCGTCAGCGTGAGCGACAGGTCCGTCGCGCCGGTCAGGTCATCCGCAATACAGCCCAGAAGCATCGTTCATCTCCTCGATCAGGTGCGATGCTCAGGCGGTCTGGCCGAGCGAGACGCCGAGTGCCTGTGGCCAGCCCAACCCCGCATCGGTATCGGCGGCGGGCTTGTATTCTGCGCCGGTCCACCCTGCATAAGGCAAGCGATTGAGGGCCGCGAAGACGTCGCGATAGTCGAGATCGCCCAGGTCGGGTTCGGCCCGGCTTGGCACCGCCGCGATCTGCACATGACCGATGACCGGGAGGAAGCGCTCCAGATTGCCGAGCACGTCGCCCTCGTTCGACCCAACATGATAGCAATCGAACATCAGCTTGATGTTGGCGCGGCCGGTCGCCTCGATGATCGCGGCCCCCGCGGCGGCGGTGGAATAGAAATAGCCGGGCGCATCGCGCGGATTGAGCGGCTCCAGCAGCAATGTCACGCCGTGCGGCTCGGCTTTGGCGGAGGCAGCGCGCAGATTGGCGATGAAGACGTCGCGCGCCGCTGCGCGCTGGTCCGGCGGGACCACCCCGGCCATGCAATGGATTGCGGTGCCGCCCGCTTCGACCACATAGGCGATCGATTGATCCACCGAGGCCTGGAACTCGGTTTCGCGACCCGCAAGTGCGCCGAGCCCGTTCTCGCCCGCGGCGACGTTGCCTCGAACCGTGTTGATGCCGAGCAAGACCAGCCCGTGCTCGAGGCAGCGGGCTTTCACGTCGCGCGCCGGCACATCATAGGGCCAATGCAACTCGATCGCCTTAAAACCGGCCCGGGCCGCCGCGTCGATCCGGTCGAGCAACGGCCGGTCTGGCCAGAGAAAACCGAGATTGGCGGAGAAGCGCAGCATGGGGCACCCTGAAGATGAGAGATATCGCGGGCGCGCCAAAGTCGGCGCACCCGCCGTTCGTCAATGTCCGAGATGCTTGCCGAAAAAGGCCGTGATGTCCCCGAAGGCTTCCTTGGTCTCGGGCACGCGGTCGTCGAACTGATATTGCGCGTGGGACTCGCCCTCATAGACGTTGAGGTCCGCCTCGACGCCGGCGCGGCGCAGCTTGCGATGGACCCGCACGGTGTTGCTGAGCAACTGATCGCGCGTCCCCGTGGTCAGGATCGCGGGCGGGAAGCCGCTCATGTCGGCATTGACGGGCGAGAGCAGTGGATCCTTCATGTCGTGGCCATGGGCGTAGAAGGCGGCGGCATCGTCGCAAAACCCGTTCGGTGAGACCAGGACATTGTCGACAAATTCGTTCGTGTAGAAGCTATCGCCCGTCTTGGTCACATCCGCCATCGGCGTGCCGGGTGCGATGGCGCCGGGCATCGGCAGATTGTCCTGCTTGGCCTTGACGACCATTTCGAGCGTCAGCGCGCCGCCTGCCGACGTACCGATGATGCCGACGTTCTTGGGATCGGTGGTCTTCAGCACCGATTTATAGACCGTCATCGCATCGTCGAGCGCGGCTGGGAAATAGGCTTCGGGAGGCATGCGATAGTCGACAGCGATCACCTTATAATGACCGAACCCGGCCATCATGATGGCTTCCGTGGTGCCTGATGCGCCGGGAAAATAGACGTAGCAGCCGCCGTGAACGTGGACGATCACCTTGTCCTTGTTCTCGGCCGGCATCTCGTCCGGCGTCACGATAAAGACGCGCACGCCGTCGATCGTCGATGGCTCGACCTTGACGTGCATGCGCGCCTCCATGGCGGGGAGGCCCGGTACGACGCCGGCCGCGATCTTATCGGCCATCGCGCGCCATTCCTCACCGGTCTTGGGGTGGAAATCCCAACCCGGATTGAGCGGCGCGCCGATGAACTTCTGCATCTCCGGGCTGATATCGGCCGTCGGGATCTGCAGCGTCTTGGCCGGAACTTTCAGAGGAGCGAGCGCGGCATCATCTGCCCGCGCCGCCACCGAGCAGCTTGCCAGAACGGCCAAACTGGCCGCGATCGTTCGTGATAACATCATCGATAATCCTCCCTGAGAGTGCGCGGTGACGGCCTTATGGCCGGCCCGGCCGGCGTCATTTTGTCAGTGACGTTCCGTTCATTGTCGCGACGATGTCCGACAGCATCGGCACATAATCTTCGCCGTGGCCGGCGCCGACCGCGAGCGCAAAGCTGTTGCGCACCGCCGCACCCACAGGATTGGCGACCCCGAGTGCCTGCGCGAAGCCGGCCAGATAGGTCACGTCTTTATGGGCGTTGGCGATGGTGAACTTGTGGGCATTCGGGTCCCGCTCGATCACGTAGCGCCGGAAGGTTTGATAGAAGGCGCAGTCCATGCGCCCGTTCTGGATGACGCTGTCGAACACCTGCGGGGTCAGTCCCGCCTTCGCGCCGATCATCAGCGCTTCGGAGTAGAGCGCCGCGTATCCCATCGACAGGAAGTTGTTCAGCAGCTTCATCGTATGTCCGGTGCCGACCGGCCCGGTCGGCACGATGCGGCCCGCGAAGGCCTCCAGGATCGGCCGAGCCCGCGCGACGGCATCGTCTGCGCCCCCGACCATCACGTCGAGTGTGCCCTCCCATGCGTCTTTCGGCGTCCTGCTCAGGGGCGCGTCGATCAGCGTAATGCCGCGCGGCGCGAGGCTCGCGGCGAGCCGGATCGTGGACGCCGGCTCGGCGGTCGAGCAATCGATGATCAGCAGCGGCTTACCGGCAGAGGCCAGCCCGTTCTCGCCCTCGATCACGGCCTCGACTTGCGGCGAGCCGGTGACGCAGAGCAGAACCACGTCGCAGGCATCGGCCAAGGCGCGCGGTGAGGTCACCTCGGTTGCGCCGCGCTGCTTGAGGTCGTCGATCGCGTCGCGCTTGCGATGCGCCAGGACCGCGAGCGGCCATCCTTTCTCGATGATGTTCTTGGCGATGCCGTGCCCCATGAGGCCGAGGCCGATGAACCCGATCTTCTCCTTCATGGCTGGCGTCCTTGCAGGGCGGAGGCCGACACGTATTTGCGCCAATTATGTTGCTCTTCGAAGCCCAGCATCTCGCGGGTCTTCTTGTTCGACATCAGCGATTCATACTCACCGAGGGGGCGCTTCACCGGCACGTTGGGGTAGTAGCGCTTGAGCAGTTCGGCGGTCGGCAGGTCGGAGGAACAATCGTTCTGCGCCGCGTTGAAGATCTGGAAGCCAAGACCATCCGTCTCGATGCTGAGCCGGATAATCTCGCCGAGGTCGCGCGCGTCGATGTAGCTCCAGGCGATGCGTTTGCGGAAGGCGGGATCGGCGAAGAAGGCCGGGAAGTTGGCATATTCATGCGGCTCGATCACATTGCCGATGCGGATCGCATAGATGTCGGAGCCGGTGCGCTGCTGGAAGGCATGAGCGGTCCGCTCGTTGCAGATCTTGGACAAAGCGTAGCTGTCCATCGGATTGACCGGATAGTCTTCATCGAGCGGGAAATAGGCCGGGTCGCGCGGCTCATTGGCGAAAACGAGCCCGTAGGTCGTTTCCGACGAGGCGATGATGGTCTTGCGAATGCCGAGCTTTTCGGCTGCCTCGACGATCGCGTAGGTCCCCATCGTGTTGATGCGGAACACCTCGTTGTCGGGCACGATCATGATGCGGGGGATCGCAGCGAAATGGACGACGGCGTCGATCTTCGGGGCCCGCAGCGAGGGCGCGAATTCGTGCAATTCGAGCGTGCTGGTCAGCGCATTGAACACCTGGCCGGAATCGGTGATGTCCGTGATCAGGGTTCTGACCTTCGGATTGTCGAGCGGCTTGGTGTCGAGATTCAGCACGTTGTAGCCGTGCTCGACGAGATATTGGACGACGTGCCGCCCGGCTTTGCCGCTGCCGCCGGTGAAAACGATATTTTTGGCCATGTGTGCTCCCCTGTCTGTGTCGGCGGCGCGGCTCAAGCCGTCGCCGCTTCCATGATGCTTTCCTGCGAGGCGTCGGCCCGCTCGACCACGCGGCTGACCCGCCCATCCTTGATCACGACGACCCGATCGCTGACGGCCAGCACTTCGGGGAGATCGGACGAGATCACGATCACGCCCATTCCGTCGCGAGCGAGACGTCCGAGCAACGCATGAACCTCGGCCTTGGCTCCGATGTCGATGCCCCGCGTCGGCTCGTCGACAATGAGAATCTTGGGCGAGCGTGCCACCCATTTGGCGATCACGATCTTTTGCTGGTTACCGCCGCTGAGATTGTTGACGCGCTGCTCGGTCGAGGGCGTCTTGATCCCGAGCGATGTCACGAAATCGCGGCACCGCTCGGTTTCGCGGGTTCGGTCGACGAAGAAATACGGCGAATAGGCCTCAAGATGGGTCAGGCTGAAATTCTCGCGGACCGTCATCCCGAGCACGAGCCCCTGCTCCTTACGGTCCTCCGTGACGAAGCCGATCCCGAGCGCGATCGCATCGGCCGGCTCTTTGATCGCGACATCGGCCCCGTCGATGCTGATGCGGCCGGTCGAAGGCCGCATGCCGAAGATCATCTCCATGATCTCGGTCCGGCCGGACCCGATGAGACCGAAGAACCCCAACACCTCGCCTTTGTGGAGGGTGAAATCGATGTCCTTCACCTTGGCCTGATGCGGGCGAGGCTCCTTCAGGGTGAGGCCGCTGACGCGGATCAATTCCTGCGACGTGGCCGAGGACGAGTGGATGCCGTAGAGTTGGCTTAACTCCCGGTCCACCATCTTGCGGACCAGGATGTCGCGGGTTACGGCCGCGATCGGCAGGGAATCGACCGTACTGCCGTCGCGCAGGATCGTGACACGGTCGGCGATCTCGAAGATTTCGTCGAGCCGGTGCGTGATGTAGACGATCCCGATACCCTGTTGGCGCAAAGCGCGAATAAGCCCGATCAACGTGACGGCCTCGTGGTGGCTGAGCGAGGCGGTCGGCTCGTCCATGATGATGATCTTGGATCGATAGGAGATCGCCTTGGCGATCTCGATCATCTGCTTCTGACCGATGCTGAGGTCGGCGACGGGCGTCGTCGGCGCAATGGCCATGTCGAGCGTCGCCAGCACCGCTCGGGCTTCGCGATTCATACGCTCCTTGTCGAGGAACCCGCTACGGCGCAGCGGCTCGCGCGACAGGAAGATGTTCTCGGCGACCGTCAGGTTCTCCACCATGGAGAGCTCCTGGTAGATGATGCTGATGCCGAGCGAGCGCGCATGCACCGCATCGGTGATCTCGACGGGCTTGCCCTCGATCAAAATCGTCCCGCCGGGGTCGGCCTTGTAGACCCCGGTCATGATCTTCATCAGCGTGCTCTTGCCCGCGCCATTCTCACCCGCCAAGGCGTGGACTTCGCCGAGCCGCACCTGGAGATCAACCTTGTCGAGCGCCCGCACGCCCGGAAAGGTCTTCGAGACGTCGCGCATTTCGAGAAAAGGTTGCATGAAGGCTGACTTCTCGGGTCCGAGAAAGCCGGGGGCGCACCCCCGGCCGGTCCGATGATGCTACTTGGTGTAGCCATCGAGGTTCGCGGCATTGACCACGGTCACGCCGGTGTCAATGTTGGCCGGATCCTTCTCGGTGCCGTTGACTTGGTTGACGAGATTTTCGACCGCGAGCTTGCCCATTGTCACGGGCCGCTGGACCATGATGCCCTGAATGAAGCCGTCCTTGACGCCCTTCACGGTATCGGGGAGATCGTCGAAGGCGAAGACCTTCACGGTGCCCTTCTTGGACCCGAACTCCTTGGTGTCCATGACCTTGGCGACCGAGGGACCGCCGACCTGGCTGACCCCGAAGATGCCCTTGAGGCCCGGGTGCCCGCGAAGAAGCGCCTCATCGACCGACACGGCCTTCGCGAGATCGTCGTCGGTGCCCTCGGTCGCCACGATCTTGATGTCGGGATATTTGGCCAGCGCCTTCTTGATGCCCGTGATGCGCTCGTTCAGGTTCGAGGCACCCAATTGACCCGTCACGATGGCGACTTCGCCCTTGCCGTCGAGCGCTTTGGCCATGGACTCGCCCATCGTCGCGCCGGCGGATTCATTGTTGGTGCCAATATACATGCTGCGCGCGCTTTTGGCGCTGTCGCTGTCGAAGGTCAGCACCTTGATGCCGCTGGCGACGGCCTTCTTGATGACGGCTTCCACCGACTTCGGCTCGTTGACCGAGATCGCGATGCCGTCGACCTTCTTGCTCATCAGATCTTCGAGGATCTTGACCTGCGTCGAGCCTTGCGTGTTCTGCGGCACGACCCACTGGTAGTTGACCCCGAGGGCCTTGGATTCTTCACTGGCGCCCTTGTTGCAATCGTCGAAGAACGGCACTGCCACTTTCGGCACGACCGCGATCGTGATGTCCTTGGCGTCCTTCGCGAACGCGGCAGGCGCGCCACAGATGGGTAGGATGGCCAACACAGCCGCAAGTGAAAGCGAAATATTCAAAACCTTGGTCATGATCGTTTCCTTTTTTCCCGTTGTGGTCTTTGACGTTTTTGGATTGTTGTCTGGATCTGTCGTGTCGTGTCGTGTCGTGCCGCTGCCCCCGGCCCTAGCCTCCTCTGGCTCTGTTGCGCCACACGTCGAGGCTCACGGCGATCAGGATGACGGCGCCGGTGATGGCCTGTTGGGCGTAGGTGTCGATATTCATCAGCACGACGCCGTTGGCGATGATGCCGGCGAGCGCCGCTCCGATGATCGCGCCTTCGACGCTGCCGACGCCGCCGGCCAGGCTCGCGCCTCCGATAGCGGCGGCCGCGATCACGTCGAGTTCGGCGCCGAAGCCGGAGGCTGGTTCGGCCGACAGATAACGCGAGAAGCTGATGACGCCGGCGATCGAAGCGATCAGGCCGGACAGCATGTAGACCAGCAGCTTGACGCGCGCCGTCTTGACGCCGCTGAGCCGCGCCGCCAACTCGTTCCCGCCCGTGGCATAGACGTGCCGTCCGAACCGCGTCTTCCGCATCAGGATCGAGAAGATGATCGTCATGGCCAGCATGATGACAACCGGGATCGGTACCAGCCCGACATAGCCCTGCCCAATCTGCGAGAAGATGTCAGGAGTATCCGGCGTCAGCGGTACGCCATGCGTGATGATGTACATCAGCCCGCGCCCGATGCTCAGCGACCCGAGCGTCGCGATGAAGGGCGGCAGCCGGACGACCGTGATCAGCACACCGTTGAACAAGCCGAACAGCAGGCCCGTCACCAAACCGCCGAGGATGCACACGATCGTCGGGAGGCCGGACTGGAAGCCGAGCGCCGTTACGAGGGACGACAGCCCCATCACCGAACCGACCGACAGATCGATGCCGCCCGTGATGATGACCATAACCATGCCGATCGACATGATGGCGATGAGCGAAAACGACCGGAAGACGCCCATGAGGTTGTCGGTCGTCATGAAGTAGGGCGTCGAGAAGCTGATGAGCGCCACAACCAGGAGGAGGGCCATCAGCACGTTCAATTCACGCACCTTTAGCACGGCGGTCCAGCCGAGGCTGAGGCGCGATGGGCCGACCGGGACGGCCGTCGCTTGGCGTTCGAGCACGGTGTCTCTCCTCCCTAGCCTCCACCTTTCTGGTGGATGGCGGTCTGCCGCATCAGGTCGTGGGTGTCATTCCGGGGAGGTCGAGCCCGGTCATCTTGGCGATCATTCGGGCCACCGACGCGTCGTCGTCGCGCCCCATGCCGGCCGCCGAGGTCATCAGAAACAATTGCAGCGCGTTGGCGGCCAGGGGCGTCGGAAATTTCTCCGAGCGGCCCATATCGGCCACGATGCCGAGATCCTTCGAAAAAATATCGACCGCGCTGGCGGGGCTGTAGTCCCCGGACAGCACATGCGGGATGCGGTTTTCGAACATCCAGGAATTGCCAGCCGAGGCGGTGATGACTTCGAAGACCTTATCGAGGTCGAGTCCCAGCCGCTTGGCAAAGGTGATGGCCTCGCAAGCCGCCGCGATATGGACCCCGGCCAGCAGTTGATTGACCATTTTGAAGGACGCGCCGATGCCGGGCTCGTCGCCGAGGCGATAGACGGTTTTCGCGATAGCCTGAAGCACCGGTTCGGCTCGCGCGAAGGCGTCCGGCGCGCCGGAGGCCATGACCGTGAGCTCACCGTTTGCCGCGCGTGCGACGCCGCCACTCATCGGCGCATCGAGGTAAAGCAGGCCGGCTTCGGCGCAGCGCCGACCAAGCCGGCGCGCATCCTCGGGCGCCATGGTGGCCGATGAAATGACGATACCGCCTCGCCGCATCGTGTGAACGGCGCCCTCGCGGTCCCCGCCGCCGAACAGAACCGTCTCGGTCTGGGCCGCATTGACGACCACGACGACCACAATGTCCGAATCCCGTGCCGCATCCGCGGCATCTGTCGCGGGTCGTCCGCCGGCGGCCGCAAATTTTCCGAGTGCGTCCGTATTGGGATCGAAGCCGCTGACCGGCATGGACGCCTTCAGGATCGACAGTCCGATTCCAAGGCCCATCGAGCCGAGGCCGATCACGGCAATCGCGTCTGTTCCGCTCATCGGCATTGTCCCCCGCGATCGTGACCCGGAGCGTGTCGCGCTGGGCGATCACGCTCTCTCGACAGGCTCTAGCGGCCCGCTCACACCATCAATGCACGGCATGGCAGCGCTGTCATCAAAAATATGACAGCGCTGCCATCTGTTCCTTAACGCACAGAGGGGTGCGCCGCGTGGGCAATGAGGGAGCTTGACCAGAGGGCGATTAATGCCGAAGCGTCTGAGGGAGATAGCAGGAACCCTGCCCACCTGGGCCGGGCGTGACACGCAAGAGCATCGGCATGGGGCCCACCGGGCCGAAGAGGCGTTTCGCCGCAGGCAAGTCCACCACCGTCACCCTGGCCGATGTGGCCCGGCTCGCGAACGTGAGCGAAATCACGGTGTCGCGCATCCTGCGGAATATCGGACCTGTGGCCGATGCGACCCGTGACCGCGTGCTGGCGGCCGTCGCCGACCTCGGTTACGTCCCGAACCGGGTGGCCGGCGCTCTCGCATCGGCGACCTCGAATCTCATCGGCGTCATCATACCGTCCTTGTCCAACATCGTCTTCGCTGACGTGTTGCGCGGCATCGATGCCGGGCTGGAGCCATCGGGCTTCCGGCCCGTCGTCGGCATTACCAACTACGCAGCCGTCACGGAGGAAAAGCTGGTCGGGTCGCTGCTGGCTTGGAAGCCCGCCGCCATGATCCTGGTCGGCTTCGACCACACGCCAATCACCCGGCGTCGCTTACAACAAAGCGGCCTTCGCGTGGCCGAACTCATGGATATCGATTCCGAGCCGATCGATCTCGCGGTCGGCCTGTCGCATCGCGCCGCCGGCTACGAGAGCATCCGCTATCTCGTTGGTCGTGGGTATCGGCGGTTCGGCTATGTCGGTCACGACTGGGACACTGACCGTCGGGCGCGCTTGCGCTGGGACGGCATGGTGGAGGCGCTGGCCGAGACGGGTCTAACCTTCGAAGCCGAAGCCTTGTTCGAGGGGCCGAGTTCGACCCAGGCTGGACGCACGATGTTGGCCGGGCTGCTTCGCAAACCGCATGATCTCGACGTCGTCATGTTCTCGAACGACGATATGGCGGTCGGCGGTGTCTTCCACTGCATGGCCGAGGGCATTACGCCGAAACGCGATCTGGCGCTCTTCGGCTTCAACGGTCTCGATATCGGGCAGGCTCTCCCGACCCCTCTGTCGACGATCCGCTCCAACCGGTTCCTGATCGGAAAGACAGCGGTCGACCGGATCCTCTCGCAACCAGACCGCGATGGCGCGACGGCCGTCATCGATACAGGGTTCGAGATCCTGACGGGCGAGACCGCTTAGGGTCGCGCGCGATCAGCACCAAAGCAGCGCTGCTTTAGCGCCAAAGCAGCGCTCCAATAGCGCCAAAGCTGTTGCCGATCTGCTTCGCGGTGCGGAAAAATGCCAAAACCAAGGCACGTCCGCGGAACACGCCACCTGTTGCACACATTCGGCATCGACAAGGCGTTAACTGGGTCGGTGCAGGTTGGCGCGGTCCTTTCAAACACATCGAGCTGAGGCGTTCGGTCGGCACCCCGCAGGACCGAGCGCGAGCAGACGGTAGGAGTTCAATCGATGGTCAATCCGAGCCGGCGTTCCTTGTTGTTGGGAGCCGCGAGCCTTGTTGGCGCGTCTTACGGTGCCGCCTTTTCGCCAAAGCGGGCGATGGCCCAGGAGTTCGCCGATCCCGCGCAGCTCTACGCGCAGGTGGATGGCGAGCCCTTCGCGGTTCCGGCCGTCAACCTCAAGCGCATCAACCCCCACTTCCTTCGAACGGTCGTCGAGTATAATTCCAACGAGGCGCCCGGCACCATCATCATTGATCCGGCGACCCGCTATCTCTACGTCGTCAACGGCGATGGCCGTGCGATCCGCTACGGCGTCGGCGTCGGCCGCCAGGGCTTCTCGTGGTCCGGCGTCGCCACCATCAATGCGAAGCGGGAATGGCCGGATTGGTACCCGCCCAAGGAGATGATGGCTCGCGATCCCCACGTGATCCAAGCGGTCGAGAAGCTGCAGGGCGGTCTCGGCATGCGCGGCGGACCGGGCAATCCGCTCGGCGCTCGCGCCATGTATCTCTACCAGAACGGCAAGGACACGCTCTACCGCATCCACGGCACGATCGAGCCGTGGACGATCGGCACCAGCGTGTCGTCCGGCTGTATCCGCATGATCAACCAGGACGTCATCGACCTCTACAGCCGCATTCCGGTCGGCACCAAGGTCATGGTTCTCGGACCGAATGCGAATGGCGGCCTCGAGGCGCGTCAGGAGCCGCAGGCCCGGCGGGCGCAGCCCGTCCTGCAGGACGACCAGACCTACGATCCCAACTACGACATGATGCCGCCCGACGCCGATCAGTAAGGCGTTTCGGCCTGCGTCTCAGCTGTGGGCGAAGTCCCAGTAGAGCGCGCGGGCCTTGGTATAGAAGGGGCCGGGCTGCAAAGCCCGGTCATCCAGCTTCGTGACCGGCATGACCTTGGCGAAATTGCCAGATGAGAAAATCTCGTCGGCGGCTTGGAATGCCGCATAAGTCAGGCTGGTCTCGACGACGGTCACGCCATCGCGGCGCAGCAGCTCGATGACGCGCTGCCGCGTCACGCCGTTCAGGAACGTGCCGTTCGGGGCCGGGGTGTAGACGATGCCGTCCTTGGCCAGGAACACGTTGGAATTGGCGAGTTCGGCCACATGGCCGAGCATGTCGACCAGCAGGCAATTGCCGAAACCCCGCTCATGCGCCTCGATCAAGGCGCGGGTGCTGTTGGGGTAAAGGCAACCGGCCTTGGCGTCGACCGGTGCCGTTTCGGCCGTCGGGCGACGGAAGGGCGAGAGGGTCGCCGAGATGCCACGCGCCGGGTCGGGCATCGGCGCCTCGTAGACGCAGAGGCACCATCGGGTCGAGTCCGGGTCGAACCGGACGCCACCCCCGGCCGCGCCCGCATCGGCCCAGTACATCGGCCTGACGTAGAGCGCCGCCTCCCTGTCGAATTTGGCGATGCCTTCGCGGGCCAGCGCGATCCATCGATCGACGGGCACCACGGGCTTGAGCAGGAAGTTCGTGGCCGACCGGTTGATCCGCTCGCAATGATAATCGAGGTCGGGCGTCACGCCCTCGAACATCCGCGCGCCGTCGAAGACCGTCGATCCGAGCCACGCGCCATGGGTGCGTGGCCCCATGATGCCGACATTGCCCTCGTGCCACGCCTCCTCGAAGAAGGTCCAGGTCCGCGAGGTTTCATTGGTGTTCACGCGGGCCATGCCGGATCCTTCCTCGTGCCGTCCGAAACGGTCGGCCAATCATTCCATGCTAGGTTTATCATGCCCCGCGTTGCCGTCTCGTTGCGGTCACCACAAATCCGGACCTCTATGCCGCTCGATCCCCGCGCTCAGCGCCTTCTCGCCATGCTGGCGCTTTCGAACCAAGCGCAGGCGCTTTCAAACCAAGCGAACCCGGCTGAAACCGGCGTCGATGCGGCTGAGCGGCGGCGCAGCTTCACGGCCCTGATGAACCTGTCGCGGCACGCCGAGGTCGTTGCCTCCGTGACGGACGGAACGGTTCAGGGAGCGGACGGACCTTTGCCGGCCCGGTGCTACACGCCGATGGATGCGCCGGACGGCCCGATGCCCGGCCTCGTCTTCTTCCATGGCGGTGGTCTCGTGGCGGGTGATCTCGACACGCATGATGCGTTCTGTCGCAGCCTCGCCGCGGTGGCGGCATGCCGCGTCATCGCGGTCGCCTATCGGCTTGCGCCAGAGCATCGCTTTCCAGCAGCGGTCGACGATGCGGTCGCGGCCACCAGCGCCATCTTGGGCGAAGCGTCGGCGTGGGGGCTCGACTCAGCGCGCATCGGCGTCGCTGGGGATTCAGCCGGCGCCACCCTGGCCACGGTCGTGGCGGCTGCCGACTCGGACACTGCGACGCCCCGCTTGCGCCTGCAGGTGCTGCTTTGCCCGGTGCTCGATCTCGCGGTTCGGCGTCCCTCGCGGCTGGACTTTGGGCAGGGTTATATGCTGGATCAGGTCACGATGGATCGCGATCTTGCTGCTTATCTCCCGCCGGGCATCGATCCGGCCGATCCGCGCGTTTCCCCGCTGCATCGGGATGATCTCGCCGGCTTTTGTCCCGCCCTGATCCACACTGCCGCCTTCGATCCGCTCCGCGACGAGGGCCTCGCCTATGCCGAGCGGCTGACGGCGGCCGGCGTCCCGGTACGCCATACCTGTCACCCCGGCATGATCCACCATTTCGTGGCTTTGACGGGCCTGATTCCGGCGGCCGCGATCGCTCTTTCGGCCATAGGAGCTGAAATTCGCGCGGCGCTCGCGCCATGAGCGAGGTTCTGGGATGGTCTCCGGCGGATCAATCGGGCATGGAACGCCCCTTGATGCAATCGGACGTCCCCTTGGTATTTCGCTCTGACAATCTTGCGGTTCGCGCCCATCTGGGGCGGGGCTCGCGCGTGTGTTTCGTGACCTTCGATCCCATGTCGGACGATCTATCGCTCGATCGGCCAGCCTTCGCCGAGGCCTACCTCGCTGGGCTCGGCATCGATTCGATCCACATTCTGTCGGCCAATAATCTTTGGTACCAGGACGCCGATCTCCCCGCCGTGCTCGATCAGGTGCGTGACCTCGTCACCGGATATGACAACGTCGTGGCCTATGGATCGAGCATGGGGGGCTATGCCGCCTTGCGCTTCGGCGCCCGGGCCGGCGCCAAGACCGCCATTGCGATCTCGCCGCAATATTCCGTCATCGACGCTCGCGTTCCGCACGAGACGCGATGGCGCGAGCTGCGTGAGAGCGTGCAATGGCTGCACGAACATCCGGGCGACACGCTGCCGGCCTTCGACGATGCCGTGATCTTCTGCGACGACCGGGAGAGCGATGGGCGACACGCGATGCTGATCGCGGCCGAAATCCCCACCGCTCGAATTGTTAGTTTGCCTTATGCGGGCCATCCGGCCGGGACGTTCCTGGCCGAGACCGGCGTTCTGTCGTCGGCCATCCTGGACGCTGCCTATCGTCGGATCGACCTCGAAGCGCTGTATCGCACCGTTCGGCAGCGCCGCCGTCGCTCGGGCCATTATCTCTATACGCTGGCGCGCCGTCAGCCGCTCTGCCGCATGCGAACGAAGCTCGGCCTCATGGAATTGGCGCTTGCGGCGCAACCGTTCGAGCCGGTCTATCTGAGCTATTCCGCCCTGGTGCTAGAGGCTGCCGGCCAGGGTGTGGCGGCGCTGGAGCGGCATGAACGCGCGACCGCCAACCCCTTGTTCGGCTTGGCGCATATCCGTCGCGGCCGGTGCTTGTGGCGAGCCGGCCTCCGCGCGGACGGCATGGGCGCGATCGCTCAGGCGCGCGTGGGTTTGCCCCGCAGTGTCGGCCCCATCGAAATCGGGGCGCTGATGCTGGCGCTCGATCGCCGCGCCGCGGACGCCATGACGCTGCTGTTTCGTTTCGATGAGCGGCGCCCCGCCTCCGTGATCCCCGCCGCCCGGCAGCGATGGATCGACGTCGCGGCGAAATATCCGGCCATCAGTGGCGGCATCGGCCGGGTGGTCGGCTTCTACCTGACGCGACGAACCAAGCTGCTGCAACGGTCCGCGCGGGACGAATTGACCGAAGCCGATCGCGAATGAGCCGCTCACGATGGCGGGTCGGTGCGCGCGACAAGAGAGATGCAACGTCGCGCCGCCTTTGTTAGTCTATCGTCATGAACGCTCCACTCCGCTCCATCCGCCGTGCATCCGCTTGCCCGCATGATTGCCCCTCCTGCTGCGCGCTGGAGGTCGAGGTTCTCGACGGCCGCACCATCGGACGGGTCTATGGCGCGGCCGACAACAGCTACACGGCGGGTGTGATCTGCGCCAAGGTGGCGCGCTATGCCGAGCGGGTCCACAATCCGAATCGGCTGACCCACCCGATGCTGCGAGCCGGCCCGAAGGGCTCCGGCCAGTTTGCCCAAATCTCATGGGACGAGGCGCTCGACCGCACGGCCGACGGCCTGCTCGACGCCGAACGGCGGCTCGGGCCGGAGGCGGTCTGGCCCTATTACTATGCCGGCACGATGGGCCTTGTCATGCGCGACGGCATCAACCGGCTGCGGCACGCCAAGCGCTACTCGGACCAATATTCCACCATCTGTACGGCCCTGTCCTGGGCGGGCTACATGGCGGGCCATGGGCGGCTGACCGGCGCCGACCCGCGCGAGATGGCCAAATCCGATTGCGTCGTCCTTTGGGGCACCAATGCGGTCGTGACCCAAGTCAATGTGATGACCCATGCGGTGCGGGCCCGGAAAGATCGCGGTGCGCCGATCGTGGCGGTCGATATCTACGATAATCCGACCATGAAGCAGGCTGATCTCGCGCTGCTGGTCCGCCCCGGCACCGATGCGGCGCTGGCCTGCGGGGTTATGCACGTGCTGTTCCGCGATGGCCATGCGGATCACGCCTATATGGCGCGTTACGCCGACGATCCCGTCGGCTTCGAGGCACATCTCGCAAGCCGCACCCCGGCCTGGGCTTCGGCCATCTGCGGCGTGCCGGAGGCCGATATCGAGGCGTTTGCCAAGCTGCTCGGGCAGCGGCCCCGCAGTTATTTCCGCATCGGCTACGGCTTTGCCCGCTCGCGCAACGGCGCGGTTGCGCTGCATGCGGTGAGTTCGATTCCGGTCGTGATGGGCGCTTGGCAGCACGAAGGCGGCGGCGCCCTTCACTCGAATTCCGGCATGTTCGGCTGGGACAAGACAGCCATCGAGGGGCTTGATCTGCGCGATCCGAGCATCCGTAAGCTCGACCAGTCGCGGATCGGCGCGGTCCTGACCGGCGACGCCGAGGCGCTCCGGCATGGGCCGCCGGTCGCGGCCCTGTTCATCCAAAACACCAATCCGGTTTCGGTCGCGCCCGATCAGGAGGTGGTCAAGCGCGGCTTCGCCCGCGAGGACCTGTTCACCGTGGTGCACGAACAGGTCATGACCGACACGGCCCGGATGGCCGACATCGTGCTGCCCGCCACCATGTTCGTCGAGCATGACGATCTCTACCAAGGCGGCGGCCAGCAGCATATCCTGCTCGGGCCGAAGCTGATTGATCCGCCGGGCGAATGCCGCAACAATCACGAGGTCATCTCGGCACTGGCCAAGCGCCTCGGCGTGGAGCATCCGGCCTTCGACATGACGCCGCGCGCGTTGATCGACCAGACGCTGCAGGCCTCGGGTCGCGGCACGCTCGACAACCTCGAGCAACATCGCTGGATCGACTGTCAGCAGCCGTTCGAGAAGGCGCATTTTCTGGACGGCTTCGGCTGGCCGGATGGCCGCTACCGCTTCAAGCCGGATTGGTCGAGCGTTCCGGGGATCCAGAGCGCCGAGTGGCCGACCGACATGCCGACCTTTCCGGATCAGTGGAATGTGATCGAGGTTGCGGATGCGGCGCATCCGTTCCGGCTCGCCACGAGCCCGGCCAGAAATTTTTTGAACTCGTCGTTTACCGAAGCGCCGACGGGCCTCGCCAAAGAGGTGCGGCCGAGCGTTCTGGTGCACCCGGACGATGCCGCCGCGCTCTCGATCGTCGATGGTGACAAGGTCGAGCTCTGCAACACACGCGGCGCGGTTAGGCTGCACGCCAAGGTGTTTGCCGGGTTGCGACGCGGTGTGCTGGTGGCCGAGTCGATCTGGCCGAACGACGCTTACGAGGACGGTCGAGGCATCAACACGTTGACGGGCGCCGATGCTCCGGCGCCGGTCGGGGGCGCGGCGTTCCACGACAACAAGGTCGCGTTGACCCGCCTTTAACGGGTCGCCTCGACCGATACGATCGAGGCGGCGGCTTTGCGCCTTACTTGATCGCTTCTTCCTTGCCGTCCTGACCCCAGCGGGTGTGGAACGAGCCGTCCTTATCGAGGCGGCGATAGGTGTGGGCGCCGAAGAAGTCGCGCAGGCCCTGCAACAGATTAGCCGGACCGCGCGAGCGGCGCAGGCCGTCGTAGTAGCTGAGCGAGGACGAGAAGGCCGGGATCGCGACGCCATGCTGGACCGCTAGCACGACGACCTTGCGCCAGGACGCTTCAGCCTTCAGCACCGCCTCGCGGAAATAATCCTGCAGCACGAGGTTCGGGATCTCGCCCCCCTTGGCATAGGCTTCGACGATGCGATCGAGGAAGCGGGCCCGGATGATGCAGCCGCCGCGCCAGATTGTGGCGACCTCGCCGAGCTTCAGGTCCCAGCCATATTCCTTCGAGGCGGCGGTCATCTGCTCGAAGCCCTGGGCATAGGCGATGATCTTCGAGGCATAGAGCGCCTCGCGGATCGCGTCGATGTCGGCCTGGCTCGGCTTCATCTGTGCGGGAGCCTCGTGCGGCAGGATCTTTTCGGCCTCGGCGCGAAGCTTGCGCTGACCCGACAGGGCGCGTGCATAAACCGCTTCGGTGATGCCGGTCAGCGGCACACCGAGATCGAGCGCGTTGCGCGCCGTCCAGCGGCCGGTGCCCTTTTGTTCGGCCTCGTCGACGATGAGATCGACCAACGGCTTGCCGGTGGCCTCGTCCTGCTTCCGCAGCACCGTGGTGGTGATATCGATGAGGTAGCTATCGAGATCGCTCGACTTCCACTGCTCGAAAATGTCGGCGATGGCTGGAGCGCCGAGACCATAGACCGTCTTGAACAGGTCGTAGGCTTCGGTGATGAGCTGCATGTCGGCATATTCGATGCCGTTATGGACCATCTTGACGTAATGACCGGCACCGCCGACGCCGATATAGGCGGCGCAGGGCGTGCCATCGACCTGGGCCGCCATCTTGGTGACCATGGGCTCGATGCGCCGATAGGCATCATGCTCGCCGCCCGGCATCATGCTTGGGCCTTCGAGTGCACCTTCCTCGCCACCCGACACGCCCATGCCGATGAAGCGGAGCTTCTTGTCTTTCAGGGCGTCGAAACGGCGGTTGGTATCGGTGAAGAGGGAATTGCCGCCATCGATGATGATGTCGTCGGCTTCGAGCAGGGGCACGAGATCGTCGATCACGTCGTCGACGGGCTTACCGGCCTTGACCATGATGATGATGACGCGAGGCTTGCTCAGCGCCGCAACGAAATCCTTGAGCTCCTTGGTGGCCGTGAACCGGCCCTCATGGCCGAACTCCTCGACCAGCTTGTCGGTGCGCTCGCCATGTCGGTTGTAGAGCGCGACCCCGAACCCCTTGCGTGCGGCGTTCCTGGCCAGATTGGCGCCCATGACGGCAAGGCCGAGCACGCCGAGATCAGAAAGTTCGGTCACTGGTGTTCCTCCGATGATGCGGCGCGCGACCGCATGGCATGCGGAGGCTCGGCCGTCCTCCGACATGTAGAGGGTCAGGCATAGGCTTCACAGAGGCTGATCGCGATTGGATCGCGCGGTATCCCATTCCGTGCAAGAAGGCGATCATGCGCTCCAAGCCAGACCGAGACCCAGGATCATCCGCTGCGCGAGACGCCATCGCGCGCGGTCCGGTCTGGACGCTGCGCGGTACGCCGGATTATCGCCGAATCAACGCGGCATTGTTCGTGGCTGGCCTGGCGATCTTCTCGCTGCTCTATTGCGTACAACCCTTGCTGCCGAATTTCGCCGCCGAATACCAGGTTGGGGCCGCCGAAAGCTCCTTGGCGGTTTCACTCGCGACCGGCCTGCTGGCCTTGTCGATCCTGGTGGCCGGAACACTGTCGGATACGCTCGGACGCAAGAACGTGATGGCGGCCTCCCTCCTGGCCGCGGCGATCCTCAATCTCGCGATCGCCTTCACGCCCAATTGGCCTCTGCTGCTGCTCGGCCGCGCGCTGGAAGGAATGGCGCTCGGCGGCGCGCCCGCCGTCGCCATGGCCTATCTGGCTGAGGAGATCCATCCTGGCGGCCTCGGTTATGCGATGGGGCTCTATGTCGGCGGAACGGCGATCGGTGGCCTGTCGGGCCGCGTCATCACGGGATTCGTGGCCGAGCATTTCGGCTGGCGCGCCGCCATCGGCACGATCGGGGTGCTCGGCGTCGTGGCCGCCATCGGCTTTATGGTGCTGTTGCCCCCATCGAAGAACTTCGCCGCAAAACCGCCCGCCCGGTTGGGGTTGCACGTCGCCAGTCTCCTGCAAAACTTCGGCAAGCCCGGTCTGCCCTGGCTGTTTCTCTGCGGCGCCTTGTGGATGGGCGGCTTCGTGACGCTTTACAACTACGCCGGCTTCCGGCTTCAGGCACCGCCCTATCGCCTCGATCAGGCGCAGAGCGGGCTGGTGTTCAGCCTCTATGCACTCGGCACGCTCGCCTCGGCGTCGGCCGGGGCGGCGGCGGACCGGATCGGGCGTCCCACCGTCTTGCTCGGCACGGTCGCAACCGGGTTGATCGGCCTGATCATCACGCTTGCGGCTCCGCTCTGGGCCATCATCGTCGGGATCGGGCTATTCACGGTCGGGTTTTTCGGCGGCCATGCGGTCGCGAGCGGCTGGGTCGGTCGCTTGGCCGGCCCCGCCAAGGGACAAGCAGCCTCACTCTATCTCCTCGCCTATTACCTCGGATCGAGCCTTCTCGGCTCGATCGGAGGCCTGTTCTGGACAAGCGGCAAGTGGCCCGCCGTCGTCGGCTTTATCGCGACCCTGCTGGTCATGCTGGCGGTCGCGACCTCGCGTCTGTGGTCGCTGCCGACCCCAGACGCCGACCGGTAGACCTATTTGGCCGGAAAGCCGCCCTCGAACGCGAAAGCCGACACGGGATTACGGCCGTTCGGCTGCTCGCGCGCCTGCATGGCCTCCGGCAGAATCGATTTATCGCCGGGACGGCCGACCGCGATGGCGGCTTCGACTCGATGACCTTCAGGGACGTTCAGGGTCGAGAAGGCGGCATCGAGGTCAAAGCCCACCATGGCATGAGCCTGCAGTCCCATATGGCTCGCCTGAAGCGCCAGGCTGGCCCAGGCTGCGCCGGCGTCGAAGGAGTGACTATGCGAGGGTACCGGCTTGTCCTTGCCGGGCGGCAGCATCAGCGAGTTCGAGACCGCCACGATCAGAAGCGAAGCGCGCTCGGCCCACGACCGGTTGAACGGGTTCAGCAGATCGAGAAAGGTCGTCCATTGCGGCGTGTCGCGGCGCGCGTAAAGAAACCGCCACGGCTGCGAATTATAGGACGACGGGGCCCAGCGTGCGGCCTCGAAGAGCGTGAGGACGTCGGCTTCGCTGATGGGCTGACCGTCGAAAGCCCGCGGTGACCAGCGGTTGAGGAACGACGGATCGATCGGGTGATCGGCGGTGCGGCTGTTTGCTGTTGTCATGATGCTGTCTCGCTGGGCCGGAAAAGCCGGTTGCGTCGCAGCATTTTAGCCGAGCCCGAACCGCGACGCCATCGTCGCAGTCCGATCGAGGATCAGGCGACCCGGTCGGTCACTTCGCGCAATTCGCGGGGCAACGGAAAAAACATCGTCTCGGTCGTGGTCGCGACCGTCTCGACCTCGATCTCGTATCGTTCGGCAAAGGCGTCGATGATCTCCTCGACCAGCACCTCAGGAGCCGAGGCGCCGGCCGTGATGCCGATCGTCCGAATCGCGCCGAGCGGCGACCAGTCGATATCACTCGCACGCAGCACCAATTGGCTGTTGCGGCAGCCGGCCCGCTCCGACACTTCCTTCAGGCGCTGCGAATTGGATGAATTCGCCGAACCGACCACCAGCATTGCATCCACCTTGTCGGCGATCTGCTTGACGGCTTCCTGCCGGTTCGTGGTCGCGTAGCAGATGTCTTCCTTGTGGGGACCGACGATGGCCGGAAAGCGGCGCTTCAGGGCTTCGACGATCCCTTGCGTATCATCGACCGACAGCGTCGTCTGCGTGACGAAGGCGAGGGGATTGCGGGTCAGCTCGGGTCCGGCCGTATCGGCAAGACGATCCACGTCCGCGATGGTCTCGACCAGAATCACGGCGCCCTGCGGCAATTGACCGAGAGTGCCGACCACCTCGGGGTGGCCCGCATGCCCGACCAGAATGATCGTGTGGCCGCGTCGAAAATGCAGTTCAGCCTCGCGATGCACCTTGGTGACCAGCGGGCAGGTGGCGTCGATGGCGAACAGCTTGCGCTCCGCCGCATGCAGCGGCACGGCTTTGGGAACGCCATGGGCCGAGAAGATGACCGGAGCGTCGGTCGGCGGGATCTCGTCGAGCTCCTCGACGAAGATCGCGCCCTTCTTCTTCAGGCTCTCGACGACATATTTGTTATGGACGATCTCGTGCCGCACGTAGACGGGTGCGCCATAGACCCGCAGCGCCCGCTCCACAGCGTCGATCGCGCGGATCACGCCGGCGCAGAATCCGCGCGGAGCGCAGAGCAGAATTTTCAGCGGCGGCTTGGTCATCTCGTTCGTCCACGTTGTTCACGCCCGGATGGCGTTGTGATGGAAGCGTGCAGCAGGGTCAAGGACGATACGAATTTCGCTGCGGCTTTGCGCGGCGCCGTGTCCTCTTATGGCATCTTTAAACCGTCAACCCGACTTAAGCAGGGCCGTCATTCGACGAAGATGACCTATATAGCCGCGCATGAAATGCCGGTCATCGCGGTTGAGCCGCGCGTCGCGTTCCGGTAAGGCCGGGGGCTCGGGAGCGCGACACGGCGGGGTCGAGCCTTCGACAACAACAGAGGTGCCTTATCGACACGCAGCCAGAGCTGGCGCCGGACGCGGCCACCCGGGCGATCGCCGACCCGGATACGGTCGTCGAGGCGCCCATCACGGGACTGGCGTATCGCGGCACCTTCACGGAAGGCTCGATCCTCCGGCACGTCCTGGTGATGACCGGCACCAGCACGATCGGCGTGATCGCCATCTTCGTGGTCGACTTCCTCTCTCTCGTTTATGTCTCGCATCTGCATCAGATCGACCTGACAGCAGCGGTCGGGTTCGCGACGCAGGTCCTGTTCTATCCCGTCTCGATCAACATCGGTCTGACGATCGGCGTGACGGCCTTGGTGGCCCGTGCGCTCGGCGCGGGGGATCGCGACCGGGCGCGGCGGCTGGCCGCCTCCGGTCTCATTCTCTCTTGTCTGTTCAGCGCTGTCGTGGCGAGCGTCGTGCTGATTTACAGCCGGCAGATCCTCAGCGGCCTCGGAGCCGTGGGTCCGCTTCGAGACGTCGCCGAGCGATTTTTGGAAATCACCCTGCCGGCCAATGTGGCATTCGCGGCCGGCATGGTGCTGTCCGGCATCCTGCGTGCCGTCGGCGACGCCCGTCGCGCCATGTATGTGACGCTGGCCGGCGGTATCGTGACCGGTATCATCGATCCGATCCTGATTTTCGGCCTGCATTTTGGCGTCTATGGAGCCGCCATTTCGACGGTGGTGTCGCGGCTGGTGTTTCTCGGCGTCGGCTATTGGGGCGCGGTGCGGGTCCATAACCTCGTTGGCCGGCCGAGCGTCGGAGCGCTGCTGGACGATCTCCGTCCCGTGATGAATATCGCGCTCCCGGCCATGGCGACCAATCTCGCGACCCCCGTTGCCAACAGCTACGTGCTGCATGTGTTCGCCAAATTCGGCCAAGCCGCCATTGCGGCCACAACGGTGACGGACCGCGTCGTGCCGGTGGCATTCGGCGTCATCTTCGCGCTGACCGGCGCTGTGGGCCCGATCCTCGGCCAGAATCTCGGAGCCGGGTTGCTGGATCGGGTGCGCCGCACGTTGACGACCTCGTTCGTCATGACGGCGGTCTATGTGCTGTCAGTGTGGTTCATTCTGTGGGTGTGCTCGTCGCTGATCGCCAGCCTCTTCGACGCGACGGCCGAAGCGCGCACCTATATCGAGTTTTTCTGTACCTTCGGCGTCTCGGCTTGGCTGTTCATCGGCTTTCTGTTCGTCGCCAATGCGTCGTTCAACAATCTCGGTTATCCGATCCTGTCTCTGGTGTTCAACTGGGGACGCGCCTCGCTCGGCACCATTCCGTTCGTGACGATCGGGGCCGCCTATGGTGGCGTCGAGGGCGGGCAACTCGGTATCGCCTTTGGGGCCGCGATCTTCGGGCTTTCGGCTCTGGCGACCGCTTATGGGGTATCCGGGCGACTCGCCAAACGGCACGCGCTGCCTTAGCTGAACGGAGCGGTAGCATTCCCATGCTGTCGCGGCCGGCGCCCGACTGAACAGCGCGGCCCCAACCAAGGGGAAGGATGCCAGCATGAGTCTCAACGACATCATCCAATCGGCGCAGGGCGGCGAAGCCGTCAACAATCTTTCGAGCCGCTTCGGCCTGACGCCGGAACAGACCCAGAGCGCCATCAATGCTTTGCTGCCCGCCTTCCAGATGGGGTTGCAGAACAAGATGCAAGGCGGCGCGGGCGGGCTCGGCTCGATCCTTGGCCAGCTCGGCAGCAGCACCCATCAGGGTGCTTTTGCGGATGCCGGAACCGCAACGTCGCCGACGGCCGTCCAAGCCGGCTCGTCGGTCCTCGGCGACCTCTTCGGTGGTCAGCATGCCAGCACGCAGGTAGCCCAGCAGGCCTCGGCGGAATCCGGCGTCTCGGCGTCGGTCATTCAGGCCATGTTGCCGGTTCTCGCCTCGATCATCATGGGCGGTCTGTTTCACTCGGCCCAGAGCGGCAGTTGGGGCGGGATCCTATCGCAGGTCATCGGCGCCGCGATGGGCGGTCAGACTGGCGGCCTTGGTGGCAGCCTCGGATCGATCTTCGGCCAGGGTGGCGCAGCGAACCAAGGCGGTGCAGCGACGCCGACCCAAGGACAACCTACGGCACAGGACAGTGGTCTCGGCGGTCTGATCGGCAGCGTTCTGGGCGGGTTACTGGGTGGCGCAGGGCCGCAGACGGCGCCACGACCAAGTGGATATGCTCCCAGCGCGCAGGCCGACGATTCCGTCGCCGAGACGCGATCCGACACCGGCATGGCGCCTGCCGGTTCGACATCGGAGCAAGCGGCGCTCAACGATCTCAGCCAAGCTTTCGAGGCCGGAACGCCCGCCTCGCCGCAACATCAGGCCAATCTGGCCAATATCCTCGGTCGCAACGGCTGATCGTCACGGTTAAACAAGGCCGCTACCCTCTCGTTCACGACCGCAATTGGTGGAGGCGACGCCGTTCGGCGTCGCCTGTCGTTACGGATCAGGCGGCGCGACGTGTCACGCCGGCGGGCGGCATCATGACCCGCGTCTCCCGCGAAATGGCGCGATGAGCCCTCCGGGTCTCGTGGGCCCGTTCGGCAAGGCGTTTGGACGGGTCCCGGTATAGCGGCTCGGCGAGCACCGAGGCGACGTCGAAGCGGGTGATGCCGATATCGCGCAGCATGTAATCGTCGAGCGAGCTTAGTTGCCCCACAACGCGACGCCGCTCCAAAATTGCCCTGAGTGCCTTGAAAGCATTTCGGAATCTGAATGGGCTGCTGGTCGTGTCGGACATGATCTCCTCCTGCGTCATCAATGACAGACACTCTGTACGACGCTCGTCTTGATGAATAAAACGAATGTTTGTGATCCGAAACATTCGTTAGGATGATGATTAGCGTGGCGCATCGATGCGCTGCCACCGGACCGGAGGCGAACCCATGACGGCCCTGCTGGACGTCGACCAACTGAAGACCTTCATCGCAATCGCCGATTCGGGCTCGTTCACCCGCGCGGCCGAGACCGTTCATAAAACGCAGTCGGCCGTCTCGATGCAGATGAAGAAGCTGGAGGAACGCCTCGGCAAGCCGATCTTCGAGCGCGATGGGCGCGGCTCGAAGTTGACCGAGGAAGGCGAGCGGATGCTCGACTATGCGCGTCGCATCGTTCGGCTCAACCTCGAGGCCCTGGCCAGTTTCGCCGATGCAGAGCTAGCCGGCCGCGTGCGCCTCGGCGTTCCCGACGATTATGCCGATCGCTATCTCCCCGAAATCATGGCGCGTTTCTCGCAATCCAATCCGCGTGTCGAGGTCACGGTCATGTGTGAGCCGACCCCGATGCTGGTCGAACGGATCTCCGCTTCCGATCTCGACCTCGCGATCATCACCCACACCGAAAACCGAGGTCCGGCCTCGATTATCCGGCGGGAAAGGCTTCTCTGGGTCACGTCGAACCGGCACGACATCCACGAGATCAGCCCGCTGCCGCTGGCGCTCGGTCGCTCCTTCTGCACATGGCGGCATGCCGCGACAGTCGCGCTGGAGGGAATCGGGCGCCCCTTCCGCGTCCTTTACTCGAGCTGGAATTCGACGGCCGTGGGCGCTGCCGTGCTGGCCGGCCTCGCCGTGTCGGTCTTGCCCGAGAGCGCCGTCCGTCCGGGGATGCGAGTGCTCGGCTCGTCCGACGATTTCCCCTCGCTCCCGTCTTGCAAGATCGCGCTTCTGCGCAACAAGGCCGAACCCTCGCTGCTCGCCGATGCTCTGGCGGGCCACATCATTACAAGTCTCGACAATATCTCCGGCGCGAGCCTCGCGGACCGGATCGCCATGGCGGCAGAATGATCCGAGCAGAGATCATTTTGATTGATCGATTGCGGTCGAGAACCAAATGCTAATGATGGGTTAACCCTTTTGCGTCGCGGCGTGCGGGCGTGCGGGCAACAAAAAACCCGGCCCGCGAGGCGGACCGGGTCGAACTCATCGCGAGACGCGATGCTTACATCGCGGTCTTCTTCTTCATGTGCTTTTTGGCCATGTGCTTTTTCATCATGGTCTTCTTGGGAGCCATCGCGTCGCCACCGGCGGCGTCGGGGGCTGCGGTTGCGCCTGCGGCCGGTGCCGCCGGAGCAGCGGCGGGGTCGGTCTGCGCCATCGCGACGCCGAAGCTGAGCACCGAGGCGGCGCAAGCCAGAACAATGGTCTTCTTGAACGAAGTCATGTTTTTCTCCCTAAGAGGCTGCCTTCCGAGACGTACCGGACCCACTGCAGCCCAATGCGGCTTATGTCCGCCCCACAATTTGTTGCTCGCCAGATGAACGGTACATGAATTCGCCTAAGCGGCTTTATTGCCTGTTGCGGTTACGCCGCCTATCTAGTTTCAAATTCGGCGCGACGCCGTGTGTCGGTCACGGTTCGCCATGACCGCTTTGTGAGATGCAGGTCAAAGCATGGCGCGTGATGTTACCGACTCGGCTCCGTTGGACACGCGAGATGCCTTGGTGGCGTGGTTCGAGCAGGGCAACAAACCCGCCGATCAGTTTCGTGTCGGTACCGAACACGAGAAATTCGGCTTCTACCGCGCTGACCACGCTCCGGTTCCCTATCTCGGCCGCTCGGGGCAGGGTGGCATCAAGGCGATTCTCGATGGCATGGCGGCGGGGGGCGTCTGGCAACCGATCCGCGAGGGGGACGAGATCATCGGCCTACACGACCCGGTCGGCGGCGGCGCCATTTCGCTGGAGCCGGGCGGCCAGTTTGAACTTTCGGGTGCTCCCCTCGAGACGATCCATGAGACCGTCGCCGAGCTTCGCGATCATCTCGCCGAGGCCAATCGGATCGGCTCCGACCATGATATCGCCTTTGCGGGTCTCGGCATGTCGCCGCTCTGGTCGCTTGCGCAGACGCCCGTGATGCCTAAAGGGCGGTATCGCATCATGGCCAATTACATGCCGAAAGTCGGTACACGCGGCCTCGATATGATGTTCCGCACCTGCACGGTTCAGGCCAATCTCGATTTCTCGAGCGAGGCCGACATGGTCAAGAAGCTTCGGGTGTCGCTTGCCTTGCAGCCAATCGCCACCGCTCTCTTCGCCAACTCACCGTTTACCGAAGGACGGCCGAACGGCCTGCTGAGCGCCCGTTCGGAGATCTGGCGCGATACCGACACGGCACGATCCGGCATGATGGCTTTTGCGTTCGAGCCGGGGATGGGGTTCGAGCGCTACGTCGATTATGCGCTCGACGTTCCGATGTATTTCGTCAAGCGCGGCGATCGCTATTTCGATGTCGCCGGCGGAAGCTTCCGCGATCTTTTGGCGGGTCGGCTCGCTCAAATGCCGGGCGAAACCGCCACCATGTCGGATTGGGCCAATCACCTGTCGACCATCTTCCCCGAGGTGCGCCTGAAGCGTTACCTCGAGATGCGCGGCGCCGATATGGGCGCGTCCGACATGGTGGCGGCCTTGCCGGCATTGTTCGTCGGGCTGCTCTACGACGATCTCGCGCTTGATGGCGCTTGGGAAATCGTGAAGGGCTGGACCGCGTCCGATCGGCAGATGCTTCGGGATGATGTGCCGCGGTTGGCGCTGGGTGCCACGGTGGCGGGCCGGTCGGTGCTCGATATCGCACGCGACGTAGTTGGCCTCGCTCACGGCGGTTTGGCGCGACGGGCTCGGATCGATCCGCAGGGCCGAGACGAGACGACCTTTCTGGCTCCGCTGCACCACATCGTCGATCGCGGTCGAACACGTGCGGACGATCTGCTTGATCTGTTCAACCGCGATTGGGGCGGCACGATCACGCCCGTCTTCGACGCGTGCCGCCTATCGTAACGTTAGTGAGAACGGGCCCGCTTTGGCCCGATACTCCATCGACCTCGTTTAGGCCTTCAAATCATCCGGAACCTTGCCGCCGTTGGCCGCAAGCTTTTGCATGACCTGTTGATGGAGCCAGACATTCATGCTGGCTGAATCGTGCATGTCGCCGGTGTAGTTCAGCTCCTTGGCGAGCTCCTGCCGCGCTGTGAGGCTGCTGTCGAGATCGAGCAGCTTCATCATGTCGACGATCGAATGTTTCCAGTCGAGCTTCTGGCTGTTCTTCGCCGCAAGCCCATCGAGCACCCGTGCGACGTCGACGGTCTGTGTCGCGCCTGTGGTGGAGGCCGAAGCGCCGGTCGAGGTCGGATTGTCGTTCTGGGCGACCTGGGTCGGGGCGCCACCAACCGATGTCGATGTCACCGGTGTACTGGGACGGCCGGCATTGTCCATGGCGGCGCCGGCGCTCGGCTGCGGGCTGGCGGTCGATCCACCCGGCGTCGGCGTAGCGGCCGCTGCGTCGTGGTGGAAGATCTTCGACATGATGGTCCCGAAGATACTCATTGGATGGCCTCTCTCTCTTACGCTCACGCGAGCCTCTGCCAACGCGCGCAAACGCGAAAAGGTCACGACCAAGCTGGAGCCCGAGGCTGAGACAGGGGAGCGCAGAAGACTGTCGCGCTGTGCTGCGCCGCGGTATAGATTGATCGCAAAGGTCGAGGGCTGATGCGGCTTGCGCATGACAGATGGATCGGTTTCAAGCCGAAACGGTGTGATCCTCCATCGAGGCGTTTTGGACCAAAGAGGTGCATATCCAATGACGAGCCGTGTAATTCCCGTCGAGCCGTTCACGCTCGTGGTCTTCGGCGCCACGGGTGATCTGTCGCGCCGAAAGATCCTGCCGGCGCTCATGCATCGCGACCTCGCGGGGCAAATTCCCGCCGACGCCCGGATCATCGGCGTGTCGCGCCGTGAGATGTCCGACGCCGAGTTCCGCGACATGGCGCGCGAGGCGGTCAACAGCCACGTGCAAGCCGACGAGCTGAAGGACGACTCGCTCGAGCGTTTCGTCGAACGCCTCGTCTATGTGGCGGCGGATGCGACCTCCGACGCCGGCTGGCCCGATCTGAAAGCGCTGCTCGAAGAGCGGCCCAACCACATCAAGGTGCTCTACCTCGCCACCACGCCGGATTTGTTCGGCCCGATTTCGGACCGGCTCGGCCAGCAGGGCATGGTCGATAAGAACACCCGCGTGGTTTTGGAAAAGCCGATCGGCAAGAATTTGGCTTCGGCCCACAGCGTCAACGAATCCGTCGGTCGCGTCTTCCCCGAACAGGCGATCTACCGCATCGACCACTATCTCGGAAAAGAGACGGTGCAGAATCTGATGGCGCTACGCTTCGCCAACGCCTTGTTCGAGCCGCTGTGGACCTCGGCCCATATCGATCACGTCGAGATCACGGTTGCCGAAGAGCTCGGCGTCGAAGGCCGCGCCGGCTATTACGACACGGCGGGCGCCATGCGCGATATGGTGCAGAACCATATGCTGCAGCTGCTGTGCCTCGTCGCCATGGAGCCGCCGACCTCGATCGCGGCCGATGCCGTGCGCGACGAAAAGCTGAAGGTTCTGAAGAGCCTGAAGCGGATCGACGCATCCAACGCGGCGCAGATGACGGTGCGGGGGCAGTATCGCGCCGGTGCGTCCGCCGGCGGGGCTGTGCCGGGCTATGCCGACGAACTCGGAGAAGCCAGCAACACCGAGACATTCGTGGCGATCCGCGCCGAAATCGCCAATTGGCGTTGGGCCGGCGTGCCGTTCTATCTGCGGACCGGCAAGCGTCTCCCCTCACGCTTGTCCGAGATCGTGATCAATTTCCGGGCGGTGCCGCATTCGGTGTTCGAGGGTGTCTCGCCGGAGCCGAACAAGCTGGTGATCCGCCTGCAGCCGGACGAGGGCGTCAAATTGTGGATTATGATCAAGGATCCGGGCCCGGGCGGCATGCGGCTTCGGCACGTGCCGCTCGACATGAGCTTTAAGCAATCGTTCGGCGCGCGTAATCCGGATGCCTACGAGCGACTGATCCTCGATGTTGTGCGTGGCAATCAGACGCTGTTCATGCGCCGCGACGAGGTCGAGGCCGCATGGTCTTGGGTCGATCCGATCATCGAGGCCTGGACAGCCTCGAACGAGGCGCCGAAGCCCTATACGGCCGGCACCTGGGGACCCTCCGCAGCGATCGCGCTGACCGAGCGGGATGGTCGCAGCTGGTACGAGATCAACTGAGGCACTTTAGACTGAGTGATGCAGACAAGCTCAGGCATGCCGATCGGGATGCCTGAGCCCAGATGAGCCGGAGCAGAGCAGGCGGAGATCCGCTTCTCCGATGGCTTTTTGCTACGCCGAGCAACGCCCATGACGACTCCCGGCGACCGATCACCCGGTCGGACCGCGACGACGTTGACAGCCCCTCAGGGCAGTCCTAGAACCGCGACCGTTGGGGCTGTAGCTCAGATGGGAGAGCGCTGCAATCGCACTGCAGAGGCCAGCGGTTCGATTCCGCTCAGCTCCACCAGCCGCTATCGAGACCGACTTGCCTTGGTGTTGAGCAGGGCTTTGCTCCGCTCGATCGATGTTGCTGCGGGAGGCTTCGGCGCCGACTAGGCTTTCCGCGTTTTTGCGACATGCTGCTTGAGCGCATCGAGACCGGACTGGAACACCCCTTTCGCGAAGGTGTCCCGCATCGCCGCCTCGTCGGACTCGGCTGCCGTAAACGTGGCGGACCACTCGACAAAACTCGCGTCGCCATCCGTGACGGGCAGCACCCGCAGGGTGGCTTCATAGTCGCGCACCGGAAATGGGCTGGCCTGAAAGTCGTAGCTCATGCTGCGATCGACGTCCGACAAGGCGAGCAGCTTTTCGCGGATCGACGCGCCGTCCTGCAGCACGAGGGTGCGGATACACCCGACGCGATCGGGCGGCAGGCCGTCGTCGATGCTGCTTTTCACAATGCCGGTGTGCCATGTCGGCAGTCCGTCAAAATCGCGGATGATGGCCCACACTGTGTCGGCCGGCGCTGGGACGATGGTGCTTGCATAGGCTTTCGACATGATCAGTGGCCCTCCTGGGCGGGTGGTCGGCGCATGGCCTTGAAGGCGCGCGTCTGCGCGACGAGCGCCTGTTCGGTCGGCAGCCGCTCCATACTGCTGGCTCCATAAAAGCCGTGGCAGTCGGGGCAGCGGCTCAAAATGGAAGCGGCATCCTCCGGCATCGCGATCGGTCCACCATGACAGAGAAGGATCACATCCGACCGTACCGTTCTGGCCGCTTCCGCGATGGCATTGATGCGAGCGACGCAATCCTCCAGCGTGAAGGCCGTCGCGGCCCCGATGGTGCCGCCCGTTGTCAGGCCCATATGGGCCACCACGAGATCGGCGCCAGCCTCCGTCATCGCAGTCGCCTCGTCCGGCGTGAACACGTAAGGGGTGGTGAGGAGGTCCTTGCTGCGCGCGAGGCGGATAAGGTCGACCTCGAGCCCATAGCTCATTCCGGTTTCTTCGAGATTGGCCCGGAACGTCCCATCGATCAGACCCACGGTCGGGAAGTTCTGAATGCCCGAGAAGCCGATGGCTTTCACCTGGTCCAGGAAATAGTCGAAATTGCAGAACGGATCCGTGCCGTTGACGCCTGCCAGAACCGGCGTGTGGCGCACCACAGGCAGGACCTCGCGGGCCATGTCCATCACGATCTCGTTGGCATTGCCATAGGCCAGCATGCCGGCCAACGATCCACGTCCCGCCATGCGATAGCGGCCGGAATTGTAGATCACGATGAGGTCGATGCCGCCTTCCTCCTCGCATCGAGCCGAGAGGCCGGTTCCGGCGCCGCCCCCCACAATCGGGCGGCGTTCACGCACCATGGCGTTGAAGTGCTGGAGCAGGGCTTGTCGCGGGAGAGCAGGCATGACTGTGCCTCTAAAAGATGGCGCGGAACTGAGACGCGGCGGCTTCGGCGAAGGCCGCGTCGTTGATGTGGTGCGGAACGCGGATCAGGCGGCGGTCGTCGGTCTGCCGCACCGTTTCCTCGAGCGCCGCGAACAGAGCCGCATCCGCCTCCGGGTCATGGAACGGAAGGCCAGGGGCATCGAGCGCCGAAACGCCGCCCTCCGGCAGAAGAAAACGGACCGGGCCGTCGCAGCGGTTCAGCTTTTCGCCGATCCAAAGCCCCATCCTCCTATTCTCCTCGCCGGTGGTCCGCATCAGCGTCACCGACGCATTGTGCTCGTAGAAGTTGCGGTCGCGGAACGCCGGCGGAACGCTCGAACGCGCGCCGAAATTGACCATGTCGAGCGCCCCACAGGAGCCCACATAAGGAAGCCTGCTCGTCGCGACCGCGTCGAAGCGCTCCTCTGTGCAGGGGAAGACGCCACCCATCAGGAGATCGCAAACCTCGGTGGTGGTGAGATCGAGAAGCCCGCTGACCAGTCGCGACGTCGCAAGCTTCTCCATCGATTGACCGCCCGTCCCGGTCGCGTGAAACACGAGGCAATCGAAGTCGCGGTCGAGGAGGCCGACCACCTGGGTGATGCAACTCGTCGTGACCCCGAACATCGTCAAGCCGATCGCCGGCTTGTCTGACGTTTCGAGCGGAATGGGATTGCGCGCCATGCCGACGATCGCGTGGGCGGCATTGCCGAGAATGACGCGCGAGATCCGGTTCAGCCCAGCGATGTCGGTCACCGAATACATCATGGTGACGTCGCTCGGCCCAACGTAACCCGCGACATTGCTCGACGCGACGGTCGACACCATCAGTTTCGGCGTGCCGATCGGCAAGGCGCGCATCGCGGCCGTCACCAGCGTCGTTCCACCCGAACCACCGAGGCCGATCAGGCCCGCCACATCGTCCCGCGCCATCATGAAATGCTGAAACGCGACCGTCATGCCGTTCACCGACGATCCGCGATCCGCCGTGAACACGGCCTGCGGCCCATCGGGGTGATGGCTCGCGACCTCGGCGGCTGCGACGTCGACATCGCCGCCGGACTTCCTCGTCGAGAGATCGACGAGGCAAGTCCGCAGACCCTCTTGGGCGATGATGTCGCGGACATAGCGCAGTTCAGGGCCCTTGGTGTCGCAGGTTCCAGCGACGTAAACGCATCCGTCCCTCATCGTCATACTCCCTTTACGCCGGGTTCAGTTCGCATTGGGCTCGACCAAGAGGGGGCGCAAGAAAGCGCGGCTTTGATGTGGTGCGAGCGCATCCGTGTCGGTCGGACGAGGCATCCGCACCAGAGCTAGCCTGTCGCGGTGTCGACGAGCCTGTGACCACCGACCAAAGCTGTCGATTTGGCGCCTCTCATGCGGTTCGCTCCCCCTATCTTGTCTATAGGGGTTCGACCGACAGAGCTATCTCGATCGATGGCTCGTCGATCCGTCGGATCAGCGCGGTCGCGGCGAGGATGCCAAGTCCTTCTCGAGAACGACGAAGCTGAGATCGTCGCGCTGTGGCGTGCCGAAGCGATCGTCGCCATAGGGGAACGGGCTCGTCTCGCCGGTCTGGACATAGCCGCGACGTATATACCACGCGATCAGCGCCTCCCGAATGTTCACGACCGTCATCCGAACGCGTGTTCCAGCGTGGTCGCGTACCCATTGTTCCGCCGACGCCAGAAGAACGTGACCGAACCCGCCGTTCTGTCGCTGCGGGTCGACCGTCAGGGAGCCGAGATACCAAGCTCCGTCGCCGAGCGGCTCCAGCCACACGCAACCGATCAGCGTGCCGTCGCTTCGATCGAGCCACGTCAACAACGACGCATCGGGCTTTTCGGCGATATCGGCGCGCAATAGCGGCTCCGTGATCCGGCTGCCTGTAATATAGCCGGCCTCCGTGTTCCAACCCGACGAGGCGCCCGATCCGCGATAAGCGCGGTTCATCAGCGCGACGATGCCGGCGACGTCGGAGTCTTTGGCCCGGACGAGGTCGGCGGCCGCGAGCGAGGCGGCGCGCTCGGTGAGCGAGCGGTCTGCCATCGCCCGTTCGATCGCGTCGATTTGGTCCAGCAGCGAGCCCGATAAGGGCGCGACCACTTGCCGAACGGCGGCCTCGACCTGAGGCCAGACCAGCGCCCGCGAGCGGTCGATCGTCCGCGCTCCAAGATCGGTGAGCGACGCGATCCTGCTACGCCCGTCGGCGCGCGATCGATCAACCTTGACGAGAGCCGAGGTGACGAGCTTGCCGATCGCTCGTGTGGTGGCTGGCTGGCTCAGACCGAGGCCGTGGGCGAGGTCGCCGATCGATTGCGGCCCATGGTCGGCCAGAATTGCGAGAAGGGGATATTTGCCGGGCGGGATCGCCAATCCGGCGCGGTCCGACACGCGACTGACATCCTCCTGCATCTGCTCGGCAAGGCGCTTCAACCGACTGCCGAGAAAGAGATAGCCGTGCTCGGCGATGTAATCCGTCATGGGGTCCAGCCCTAAATCATACCTAGGTATGGATAGCGCCTTGACTGTCTCGTGTCCATGGGTGTTCCCGGCAACGGGTTCACGGCATATCCGGTGCTGCCGGTTTTAAAGTAGAGGCCGGCGAACCTGATAGTCGCGCAGACCCGGCCCGGGCCCCGCGACCTCGAGCGAGCCGGTGTGGCCCAGCGCAAGCATGCGCCCAAATAAAACGACGTCGCACGTGTCCTGACCCGTCGCCGCATCGCCGAAGGACAGCTTGCCGATCGTGCGCCCGATCAATCGGGCCGCGATCTCCCAATCCTGTCCGGCTTGTTCGACCAGCAGGGCATCGTAATGCGTGAGGGGTGCTGACACCAAACGATCGTCCGTCACGATCCGGAACGGCGCGTTCTCGCGACGAAGCTCCGACCACGCCATCGCGGCCGCGCGACAGTTTTCATCGGCGAGAGGGCGTCGCTTCTCGTAGAGCTTCGAGGCCACGATATCCTGCGCCCGCATCGACCCGAGAGACCACGGACGTCTCACTCCATCGCGCGTCGCGACTTCGAGATTGGTGGCGTCGACGATGTCGAAGCGCCGCCCATTCAGGCGCGCCGCGAAGGCAAGGAAGCAAGCATGCTCCATCGGAGAGCTGAGGCAGACCCAAAACACCGGATGGATGCTGGGCGCCGTCGCCTCCGCCCAAGCCATTTCCACGTCGATCGGACCGCAATCGGGTTCATCTTGACTCAGGGCGTCAGCCTTTAAAACGGACGCGCCCCATGCCCGCCGGATCATCGGATCGGCTGGGTCGATCGGGCCGACGCTGAGACAATCCGGCAACCCGATGACGCGCTCCGCGACGCCGAGCAACCCCAAGGCTTCGCGAAGTGTCTCCGCGATGGACCAGCCGAACACCACGTGGACGGTTTCGAGTGTTCGGTTCAAACTGTTCCTCAGGGTTGCCGGCGCATCATGGCCAAAGCATCCCCGGCCGACACGTGCGGGTCAAGACCGCGTGGCGGCAAGGCTCGAGCGTGCGGCGTCAAACCTGCGTCGCAGCACCGTCCGGGCGAGCGATGGCACGCGTCTCGGCACCGACCGGCACGCGGTCGACGACATGACGCGGCGTCGACGTCATCGACCGCATCGTCCATCGCCCTAGGCGAACCACGAAGCGGAGCCAGCGCTGCAACGCCCAATAACGACTGGGGTCGGTCGAAATCCTCCGGAGCGCGAAAGCTTTCTCGATCGCCACGGTGTCGGACGCGGTCTTGATCGGATCGGCGTAGAAGGCCGCGATCTTATCGACGCCCATGCCCGGCGACGCCAGCCATTCAGGGATGTAGCGGTTGCAGAGTTGGCTGACGTCGTTGAACACCTTCAACGTGCCGGTGCCGGTCGCGGGGCAGGGCGTCGCGAAGGCGTCGCCGATCATCACGACCCCGGGCTGCTCGACATGTCGCATCCGGTAGAGGTCGGTGGGTCGGACCTTCATCGGACCCTGGACAACCGTCTCACCGATCAGGCGGGCGAGGCCCGGCAGAAGACGTCGGAGCGCCGCGTCCGGATCGGTTCTAAAGGCCGCCACGAGCGGGCTCTTAAGCGGCTGATAAAGGAACAGGTTGGCCCGCAGCGTGCTGCCGATGTGGAACAGCGTAATATAGGCGACGCGGTTGCCGATCCCCTCAGGGTTATATTGCAGGGCCGGAAAGGCGAAGTCGGCGCCATCGACACGCTTGAGATTGAAGCCGATCGTGATGGAGTGGCAGGGGCTGACGAGCTCGCGTTCGACCCCCAAGGATTCGCGTAAGCTCCAATTGAGGCCCGTGGCCAGGATCACGAGCCGCGTCTCGATCGTATCGCCATTCGACAGCTGGATCGTCTGTCGATCGGGGCTGGTCTGAAAGCCGGTCGCCCAGCATCGCACGATCGGGACTGTCGCAGGGATTTGCCGCCTCATGGAACCGACGAGACCCTCGTAGGCCATGGCATATTGGGTGAACGGCATCTTGTCGACGAGGCGGCCGAAGCGCGCGATCCAGAGCATGTCGGTGCGGGTCGCCGATTCGATGACCTGATCGGCAAGGCCCGTCTCGGCGAGCAGGTCGATGTGACCATGCTCGAGTTTCTCGCAGCGAAAGTCGGTCGGGACAACCTCGTGCGGGTCGACGACGATCACATTGCGTCCTGCTCGGCCAAGCAGGGCGGCGGCCATCGATCCCGCAAGGCCGCCCCCCACGATTGTGATATCGGTCTTCACGTCGGCACCTTGTCGTAAGAGAGCAACGAAATTACGCGGCGACGCTATTGAGTTCTCTCACGCCTGGATGATCGCCCAAGCCGGCGACATGGCCGCCATGACGCGCGTCGTCGCCGCCCTCCGCGGACGGGGCCGCGAGGCGTCCGAGGCCGACATGCTCGAGCCCGAACCGCGCGAGCGCCGGCCCATCGAGACAATTGCGGAGGTCGAAGACGACGGGCCGGTTCATCTGCAGCGCCAGCGCTTCCCAGTCGAGGGCGCGGAATTCCGGCCACTCCGTCGCCACCACGATGGCATCGGCTCCCGCAACGGCTTGCCCGGCACTCTCGGCGCAGGTCAGTCCCGCCAGATGACGATATTGATCGTGACTGCCCGAGGGATCGTGGACCGCGACATCGGCGCCGGCGTCGATGAGATCGCCGATCATCGAAAGAGCCGGCGACTCGCGGGTGTCGTCCGTCCCGGCCTTGAAGCTGAGACCGAGAACCCCGATCCGCAACTGGCGGACGTCGCCACCGAAAAAGGCGATAATCTTTTCGGATGTGAAACGCTTCTGGCGTTCGTTCGACGCGATGACGGCTTCGGCGATCGGCATCGCCATGGCCATGGATGCTGCCAGACCCACAAGGGCGCGAAGATCCTTAGGAAAGCATGAGCCGCCGAAGCCTGGCCCGGCTCGCAATCCTGCCATACCGATGCGCTGATCGAGCCCGATCCCGACCGCCAGTTCCTCGACGTCGGCACCGCTCCGCTCGCACAGCCGCGAGAATTCGTTGATGAGCCCGATCTTCGTCGCGAGAAAGATGTTCGAGGCATATTTGATCAGTTCGGACGTTTCGACCGACGAGACCTCGAAGAGACGCGATCCCCGGCGCGTCAGGGGTGCGAACAGATCGCGCATCATCGTCAAGGCTTCGGCGGACCGCGATCCGACGACAATGCGATCGGGTTCCATGAAGTCGCCGACGGCCGAGCCCTCTCGAAGGAATTCGGGGTTGGAGACGACGGCGAATTCGTCCGATGAGAGGTGACGCGCGATCACCGCCTCGATCGTGCGGTTGGTCCCGACCGGCACGGTCGACTTGATCACGAACGCCACGAAGCCGCGCAAGCCCGAGGACCGTCGGCTCCTCGCCGCCGATTCGACCGCCGCGAGCAGCGGGCCGAGTTCGGCCGTCGCTCCATCCCGTCCCGTCGGCGTTCCGACCGCGATCATCAACACGAGCGACGGCGACGTCATGGCGCTCGCGAGATCTGTCGTGAAATGCAGGCGATGGGCAGCCGCATTGGACACGACGAGGTTTTCGAGGCCAGGCTCGTAGATCGGGATCCGGCCATCCCGCAGCAGGTCGATTTTGCGACTGTCGGAATCGACGCAGATCACGTCATGCCCGATCTCAGCCAGGCATGTGCCGCTCACCAGCCCGACATATCCCGTCCCGACGACACAGACTTTCATCATGGTTTGGCTCCGATTTGTATCGCGAGAGGGAGACCGCGGACGCGCGATCCTTGAAGTCAGCGTGCGCCTTTGCCGAAGACCACGGCCGGCATCGTGTGAAGCAGGATGTAGAGATCGAACCAGATCGACCAATTGCGCACGTAGAACGTGTCGGCGTTCTTTTGAATCTCAAGGGTGCTGTCGCTGCGACAGGTGATCTGCCAATAGCCGGTGAGACCGGGCGTGACGCTCGAGCGCAAAGCGCGAAACGGTTCGTCGAAGCCCGCAAGATGATAGGCCGGAAACGGGCGCGGCCCAACGAGGCTCATGTCGCCGCGGACGATATTCCACAATTGCGGGAGTTCATCGAGGCTGGTCCGGCGAATGAACTGGCCGAGGCCCGGCAGGATTCGGGGATCGCGGCTCAGTTTAAAGCTCCGCTCCCACTCGGCCCGCGCCACGGGATCGCTGGCGAGATGCTGCTCGAGCCGGCTTTCGGCATCGTTGAACATGCTGCGGACCTTCCAGACCCGCACGATGCGACCGCCCAGCCCGATCCGGGCCTGTGCGTAGAACGGGTTATGGCGGTCGACGCACCAGACCGCCGCGGCCGTTGCCGCAACGATCGGGAGAGCGCTGAGCAACATGATCGTCCCGATCAGGAGATCCATCGCCCGCTTGACCACCAGATTGCGAGCCAGGAGCGAGCGCCGAATCTCGATACCGATCGCGCTTCCGATCATCCGACTATTCAACCAGAGCGTCTGCATGTCGCCCGCGTCGCGGGCGATAATGACCGACGCGAAATTCAGGCTTTCGGCCCGCTGTGCATCGAGGTGACCATCCCCCGATGATAAAAGCACAGCAAGTTCGGCCGGTTGGTCCGCGAAGCCGGCGGGGTTGCGGAGACGCGGATCGTCGAACGCCGCGCGCGCCAGAACACGCATCCCGAGTGTCGAGGCGGTCTCGAGCATCGCCGCAAGCGTTCGCGTCTGTGCCGCATCTCCCACGAGGACGACACGCGTCTGCCAAATATCGAACCGGGTCAGGATCATTTGGGCTAACCCGCTCGCGATCGAACCGAGCACCACCACCAACACCACGAGCGTCGCCCAGCCGGCGACCTGCGCGAGTAGGCTCAAGGACCGCTCGAGCGTGAGATCGACCACGATGGCGAAAACGAACGCCGACAGGACCCGAAGCCGAAAGATTTCGACCGGATTGGAGCGCGATGTCTCGTAGAGACCGAGCAGCAGGCTCAAGCAAATCAAAAAGGCCGCCGGGGTCAGGAAGGCGGCCATGCCGAACGGCGTTGTGTTGTCGGTGCCAAAGAGGCGAAACAGGCCAATTTCGATCGCGACAGCCGCGATGGCGGCCACGCCGTCGCCGATAGCCAATACGGAAACGACCTTCAGTCGACGATAACTGATCGACGGAAAGTGACGGAGGCTCGGACTCGCGGCAGTGTAGGAACGAGCGTCCAGATGCCCAAGTCCGGCCCTCACTTCGACTTCCGACATTACCAATCTCCAAGCACGGCATGCGTCGATGCGGGCGCGCGGCGTGCGGTCCGTCGTCGAAAGTCGGATCTGCGGTCGTGTCGACAGCGGTTCAGTGCGAGCGATACGGTCCGGACCGACAGCGTCTTTTCGGAATGAGCCCGGCGTCCGGAGACGCCAGCCAGCGCTCTTGGGCTGTTGTCGTCGGGGGACCGATGCTCCGTGGTCGGGCTCCGATCCGAGCGAAGCGGCCCTGCGCCGAGAACACGACGCCAGCGCAGGGCCGGTGATCACCGCGCATCATCGGGTCGCGAGGACCCGATGACCTCGTGGTCAGCGCGAGGGGGCCGCGACGGCCGCCAGTAGGTAGGCCGACTGGGCCGAACCCTTGTCGAGCGCGCTGAGTTGCTCCGCAATCCACGTGTAGGTCGGCACGATGCCGGTCCTCAGATCGATCTTTGGCTCCCACCCGAGGACGTCACGCAGTCGCGTATTGTCGCTATTGCGACCGCGCACGCCCTGCGGACGCGTCGTATCGTGGCTCTTGCGGATGCGCTTGCCAGCCGCTTCGGCGACGATGTCGACGAGCTGGTTGATGGTGACGAGCTCATCGGTGCCGAGATTGAGCGGCAGCGAATAGTCGGACTTCATGATCCGGACCAGCCCTTCGACGCAATCGTCGATATACATGAACGAGCGCGTCTGCTCGCCATCGCCCCAGATGTCGATCATGTCGCCATCGAGAACCTTGGCGATCTTGCGGGAGATCGCGGCCGGAGCCTTCTCGCGGCCACCGTCGTAGGTGCCGAGCGGCCCATAGACATTGTGGAACCGCACGACCCTCGTGGCCATGCCGAAATCTTCGGTGAAATATTGGCAGAGTTTCTCAGTATAGAGCTTCTCGAGACCATAGCCCTCTTCCGGAGCGGCCGGGAACGCGTCTTCTTCCTTCAAAGCGACGACATTGGCGTCGTGTTGCAGGAACTGCGGATAAACGCAGGCCGAGGACGAATAGAGGAACCGAGAGACGCCTGCCTTATGGGCTGCGTCGACCATGCCAACGTCGATCAGCGTGTTGTTCAGGGTAATTTCGGCATGCGATTGGCTGATGTAGCCGATGCCGCCCATATCGGCCGCGAGATGGTAGACTTCGTCCATCCCCTCGACCGCCGCCGCGCAATTCACGCGATCACGGAGATCGACCTGCATGAACTCGTCGGCATGCGTGGCTTCATATTCGGGTTGCTTGATGTCGGCCGCGCGGACCCAGCATCCCATTTCCTTCAGGCGTGTCGTCAGGTGATGAGCGATAAACCCACCTGCGCCTGTGACCAGAATTTTCTTCCTCGAGCTTGCAATCGACATAGGGGCTAACCTTTCGTTACCGTCTCGCTAACTTTGCTGGAGTCGCGCGGTGATTGAAGCCCTTCAGAGGGAGTAGCCCTCTTTCTCCGTTCAGTCCTTTCCATGACAGAATTTCCTCTGCGACAATTCAGTCTTGGAACTAAAAGAGAGGTCTGGATGAAAGTATTCCGTATTGTTCGAGAGAACCGTGATTGGTACCTCGCCAGATGTTGTTTGCGAGAGCTGAAGATGGAGCGCTCTGGCCGGCGCCTCTGATGGATCACCGGCCGCATCATCGACGAAGAAGGATGTCGCGGGATTGAGAGGCGCGATTGCACAGGCGGTCATCCGGCTCGGAAAAAGCGTCATGGATGACTGGGTGGTGCCGCGTGACACCGGTCGTGCGGGTTATCGTCGATGTCGCGCCTGCCCTCCCGCTTGCGCGGGAGAGACGTCGTCATCTGTCAATATGAAGCTGTCTGCTGACCATCTCGTCGGCAAAAGCGTCGAGCATCAGCCAGCCGTCTCGCGATGCTCGAGATTGCCGACCGGCCGTTGAACGTCGTCCGATCTCAGGCGGATGACGGTGTAGACAATCAGCACGCTCGAGCGGATCGCGAAGGCCGCGAGAAGTGCGAGACACGCGCCTTTCAGCCCATAGAGACCAACGAGGACCGGTCCGGCGACGGCCATGGCCAGCGTCGCGATGACATCCGCGATAAGCGCATCCCGACCACCGAGAACGCCATGCAGGTAGGCGCAGACCGTACTTCCGACGTAGTAGAACATCGCGCCGATGGCCAGGATTCGAATTGGCCAGACCAGCATCGCCGGATCGGCCCGTGATCCATAAACAAAAGCCAGAATTTCACTCGGTGCGATCATCAGCAGCGTAACGAAGCCGCCGACGATCGGGAGTCCGGCAGCGATCGAGGGCCATGAGGCGCCCCAGGCAGCCCGATAGCCTCCACGCATGGCACGCGACGCCAATTGAGGCACGACGTTACAGACGCCAAACACGATCGGGTTGACGACGTTGACGAGATTCATGCCGATCTGAAATGCGCCGGCGAGCGAAGGCCCGGAGAGAGCAACGAGAAGCCATGGAAGACACATGGTTCTGCCGATGCCGAGGACGTTCGTGGTGAGAGACCAATGCCCGATCGACCAGAAATCCGCCGTCATCGGACGGAGCGGCAACAGGCGTGTGCTCCTCAGCGAAAGCTGCGACCACTGGGCCACAGCACCGATCAGCGATGTTGCGGCCATGATCCACAATGCAATCGGCAAAGTCATCCCGATGCGATGAGAGACGAGCGTGAGAACCGCCGCTTGCCCGAAGAAACTGAGAATGTCGCCCGGGATGGCCGAGAGATACCGGAATTCGGTCAACAGGCCGCGTCGCATCAGTTCCTGAACCTGGCTCGCCGCCAGCATCGCAAAGGTCGGCAGCAAGAGATTCGGGTCGACCAACCATGCAAAACCTAAACTCAAAATTGCCGCCATCGGCAGCAGGATCATCGGCGCCAAAGCGATGACCGAGACGATCAAGTTCTTGCGCCCGACCTCGTCTTGAGCCGCACCTCGAACCGATAGCGGGTAGAAGATCAGCGAGCCGCAGCCCGCTTGCATCAGAGCCAGTATGCCGATCACGATGGCGAAATGGCCGTAGCTTTCGAGCGGAATCGCTCTGGCCAGGAGGACGTTGAACAGAAATGTCCCGGCGCTGACAATGCCCTGATCCATCAGAGGGATCGCGATGGTCGGGAGACGAAGGGCGCGTCGCGCCCAGCGGCCGAGCGAAGCGGATGCTGTCGTCACCACGGATTCGCCTCAGCTCTCAGATTGGCTACTCGTTCCCGGCAGAGCGCCTCATAGGCAAGCGATAGACCGATGCCGCTGCCAAAGAGCACCCAGAACAGCACGCCGACCATCGGCCCTTCGAGGGCGACGTCGAACGAGCTGTTGATGACGCAGCCGATCCAGTCGCACAATATGAATATCAGCATGCGGGACCACAGATCGTCGCCTCTGCGACGCGACAGGTAAATGCTGCGTCCCATTGTCCAGAGCCACGCCAGCCCGGTTGCGATCCATAAAGTGAGTCCCGGCACTCCGGTTCGGGCCAGGATGGTCATATGCGCGCTATGCGGGCTGCGGAGCGGCGGGCCGACGCCGCCCGTGCCAAGAAAGCCATCGCTTTCGGCCAAGCTAATACCGAAGCCTTTGCCCTTCCAGAAGTAGGGGCCATGGATCGTATAGTCGATGACCTTGTTCCACCATCGCAAACGCCAAGCTTTGGTATCGTCGAGAGTTTTATCGCTGGAATGGGTGGTCACAAAGATACTGACCGCATTGTCGACCAATTGCGGCACCGTCACGGTGCGCCGATCCGACTGCATCGGAACTTCGAAATTGGTGACGTAAAGCACGAAGACGATCGGTAGAACGCCAAGCATGAGAAGGAACAAGGCCTTAAATCGCCCGGTCAGGACGGCGGCAAGGAGGAGCGGAACCACCACGGCCAGCATGCCGCCCCGGCTCTGCGCCGACACGACGACCACGCCCAGAAACAACATGACGACCCAGGCGAGCGTCGACCGTTTCAGGCCAAGGAGCCCGAAGAGCGCCGCGCCCCCGGCCTGAACCGCGACCTCACCGCCGCGCAAGGCGATGAGAGGCGTGTCCGACCCTGGCCAATGCGGGATCACGTTCCCCAGATATTTCTGAGACACGTAGATCACGGCAGCCGAAAAACCATAAATCGTGAAGAAGGTGCCGGCCCAGCGCATCGCCTGATCGATGCGGGTGGGTTTCTCGAGGATGAGATTGGCGATGACGAAGCCGAAGATCCCGTACATGACGATGACGGTGTCACGCAGGGCGTCGATCTTGTAGATCCCGATGAACGGGATCGTTCGGGCGATCGTCAACACCATCAGCATCGCGAGCAAGATGCTGGGCGGGCTGATGAACACCGCCAAGGACGGGAACGGCAGCAGGAATGTCACCATTCCGGCCAGCAGCATGATTTCGCCGGGGAAGAACGGGGCGATGCCGGCATAGGCAAAGCCCTTTCCGGTCAGGCCATAGGCAGCGACGCACAGCAGCAACGCGGCAAAGTAAATGTCGTGATACCGGCCTTTGGACGGCACCCTCTCGGCAAGAGCGGGTGCGGGAAGAGTCGAGACAAAGCTCACAAGGTCCCCCGGTTCATCGTGGCGCGGCTGATCGCGACGTCCGATTGCGAGAGCTCGCGACGACGGGCTGCGAACAGCCGGCCGACGTCTCCGTTTCCGCCTGCGACGACAAAGCGTGTCACGAACAATCTCCTGCGCAACGAAAGATCAGGCCGGCGCGCTGTTGCGCGCGGCATAGCGACCCGCAAAATAGAGCTGGTCGCGTTTGCCGAGATGGCGATGTGCCGCAAGATCGACGTCGGTCAGCACCACCATCGCACTCTGGCCAGGGGCCGGCGTCAGTTGCTGGAAAGCGGAGGCGGCCGCTTGCCTTGGGGTTGATCGCCACTGCACTGCGAACAGCACCAGATTGGCCGAGCGGGCGATCAGCAGCGCCTCGGGATCGCTCAGGATGGCCGGAGCCTCGACGATCATGACGTCGAAATGCGAGCCAACCTTATCGATCCACGGCTGCAACCGATCGCGGCATCCGACGATCGCCGAAAGATCGTCCGAGGTGCGGTGATAAAGCGAGACGGCGCTCCCGGCGATCCGCTCAGGCTCCTGCTGGCCGGCGGCACCGTCCTGTCGACCGGCCTCCCGACGCCCCGCATTTTCAACGATCAGAACGCGACGTTGAAGTGCGCCGAGTGCGGTCGCCAGTCCACGCACCAAATCGGTCTTGCCCTCACTGGGACGCGCTGATGTGACAACGACGACGACGCAGCCATCGCGAGGTTCGGCCAAGCCGCTCGTGATCGCCAGCGCCTTCATGGCATTGAGGTAGATTGGACGGGGTTGCGGCTGATCGGCTTTCGTTCGTCGAGGAAGCATTCCGGCGCAGGCGATCCCGAGGTCGCGCGCGGCTTCTGCGCTTGTCGAAAAACCAGTGTCTCGCAGATGAAGAAGGAACACGAGGAGCAGGCTGGCGCCGAACCCTGCCATGGCGCCGAGGATCCCCACCAGGATCAGGCGGGGGGAGGCCGGTAAGGCGAGCGGCTCGGCGCTGCTGACCAACTGCGCCGCGATCGGCTTTAATTGGGTCAGCGCCTGAGCTTGTCGAAGCGCCTCGCGCAGCCGGTCGAGATTCGCTTGCGCCGTGGTCTCGTCCGCCTCGAGCGAGCGCATATGATTGCCGAACATCTGGCTTCCGAGAGCCGCGTTCTTCAGAGCCGCCAGCTGTTTGTCGAGCGCGGCCTGGGACGAGCGCATGCTGTCGATGTCGGCTTGGGTGATCCGGATCGCTTCTGCAACCGCATCGACAAGCTGCTGACGGGCCGCCTCGAGTGTCTTCTCGGCTCGGATGTAGAGGGGATGTTTGGTGCCGATCATTTGCACCAGACGGGAGGCCTCCTGCCGAGCCGTCACTTCGGCGTCGATCAAGCGCTGCGCGTCGGTCGAGCCCTGCAGGTCGAGGGCCGAAGGGGTCTGCCCCGCCGCCGCTGCCGCCGTCAGGCGCTGCAAGCGCGCTTCGAGCCGCAACTGATCGGCTTGCGCGGCCGACATCTGGCTGACGAGATCCCGCATCTGTTGTTCGTTGGCTTGTGGGTTGGCCGTATTGGCCGCGATGACGTCGGCGCGCTGACGGAAAACCCGGATCGCCTCGGCGGCCCGCTCGCGCGCCGTAACGGCTTGGGCCACTTGCGTGGCCAGCCAATCGCTGGTCCGACGGGCCGCGTCGACGCTCACCTCGACGCGACTTGCCAGATATTCGTCGGCGAAGAGATTGGCGATCATGGCGGCCCGGACGGGATCCTTCGCCGCATAAGACACGTGGACCAGATAGGTCTTTCCATCGGTCTTGACCGTCAGGCCTTCCTGCAAAGCCACCAGCTTCCGGTCCGTCGCGATCGTTTCGGCGGAGTCGGTCGTCTTGGGCGATGCGATCACGGATTGTGACCCCGCTGCGGGGGACTTTGCCTCGCCTTGGCGTTCGAGCTGCTCGAGAACCCGGCGCGCGACGGCGCGCGACCGCAGGATTTCGGCCTCGCCCTCGACGACCGCGAGGGCATCGACCGTTGCGACGGGCGTGCCGGCAATCGCCCCCGAATCGGTCCCGAATTTGAGCTCGACCAGGGCCTCGCCGACATAGGTTCGTCCGAGCAAGACGGCCGCCGCGATGGCGGCGAGAGCCACGAGCGCCGTCACGGAGGCGATCAGAAGCTTGCGGCTCCACAACACACGGAAGATGTTGACGAGGTCTGACTCATATTGCGCCCGCAGATCTTGTGGAGGGGAGACAAGACGCGAGAATTCGCGGGGGGACGCCATATTCATGCGCTGTTCCGTACAAAGGAGCCGGCCGCTGAGCGTCGGCTGGTCAGACAACCTCACGGTCCCGCAAGTTTGAAGCAGAGTGACGTTAGAAGAGAAGACGAGCTTAGGGAGTAGCCCGTCTGGCCGTAAGGAACCTAGGAGGTAGTCTGACTGCTTGTTCTGCCTTTGCTGCACCGATCATGTAGATTGAGGAATAATTTTAGCGGTCGATGATTCGCGATTTACCAAGCCGGCATTTTTAGCAGTTGCGGAATTTTAAATGTACACTCAGCCATTACGCTATCGTAGCCAGGGGTCGATGGCCGCGGCACGCGTGCGAGAGGGGCGTCCGACCCTGATGGTATTGCAGAGCCGCAGGCGGCTGACCCTGGTTCGGCCGAGCGCCGCCAGGACGTCATGCCGGCTGGAAGAGGCGCGCTGCAGGCAGAGTGCTCATGACGCGATCCGACGGGTTCCCGAGTCCGCAGTTCAGTTCCGAACACCAGTCTGCCTTCCCTCCTGCATGACAGAGTGATCATGACCGATGTGCTAAACACCGCCGAGAGGCGCGATTTGGAGTTTGTGTCGGTGTCGCTGACGCTTGATCGTGTCGATCCGTTCGATCGGCCGCGCGCCTCTTTGATCCAAGACCCAGGTGAGATCCTCGACGCTTGGATCGATCTCCATTCTCGCGTGACCTATGCGGCCTTTTATCAGGCGCCGCAGTGGTGTGCCGCCTGGGTGGCGGCCTGTGCGGCGGCTGGCCGGCCGGAAGACGTGAGGATCATCGCGGTCTATGATTTCGGCCGCCTCGTCTTGATCTGGCCACTGGCGGTGCGGCGTCTGGGTCCTTTTTCGGTTTTGCACGCTCTGGCCGAGCCGGCGACGCAATATTGCGATCTGTTGGTCGAACATTCATCTAAGGCCGCCGATTGGATCGGCATCGCTTGGGCTTTGGTGCTGGCGCAGCCGGGTGTCGACCTCGTTCATCTCCGAAACGTCCGAGAAGGATCGGAGCTGCAGCGCTATGGGGCTCACTGGCTCGACGGGCACCGCGTGGCGACCGGCGTGGCGCCCTATCTCAACCTCTGCGCCGCTGCCGACGGCAGCCGTCGGCAGCGCAGTGGGCGAAGCGTGAACGCTCTTCGCCGCCACCTCAAGCAATTGAGCAAGCGTGGACCCGTCGTGTTCGAGACGGTCCCGCCCAGCGGCCAGGTCGCTGCCCTGAAGCTCGCGCTCGCATTGAAGCACGATTGGTCGAAGGCGCGCGGCGTGCGGAGCGCTGGCTATGAACATCCGGCGAACGAAGCCACGCTCCTGGCCCTCGCGAGCAGCGGCAATTTTGTCATGCGCCAGATTCGGGTCGGCGGAAAAGTCACGGCGATCGAGATCGGAGCCACTGAAAAAGGTCACTATTACTCGATGATCCAGAGCTACGACGCATCGTTTTCGGCCCATGGGCCAGGTCGAATTCTGCTGTGGCGGCTGTTCGAGGACGGCGACCCGGAGATTACGACATTCGACTTCCTGCCTCCGGCGCAGCCTCACAAGACCGAATGGGCGGCCGAAGCGGTGCCGGTCCACACCTATGGCGTCGCCACGAGCCTGAAGGGTCATCTTGTTCTTGGTTACTTCCAACATCTCAAGCCGCGCCTGAAAGCGCTTTACCTCAAAGCACCGCGATTTCTGCAACAAGTCGCACGTGATCCGCGCCGCGCATTGCTCGATGCTGCGAATGGCGTGCGAGGCAAGCTCCAGTTTCGCTTCAAGGCTGTAAAACTGACTCTCGACCAGACCGGCGTCGGCGGCGACGGTGCGGCGCGGGTCGCGGGCCTGCCGCACGGGTCGGCCATCGAGCCGCAAGGCTGAGACCATGGTTCCACCCAACCGATGCACCTACATCCTTTGCACGGTTGGTCGCGAACCAATCGAACTCGACATTTTTAATCATCATGATCCTTTTAATCATGTCTATCTCACCTACTGGGTCCGGATTTTCCAGTGGATCGAAGCCGCGACTGCTCTCAGTGGTCTGACCTTCTACGTCGTTTGGGATTTTCAGCAGATCCCCGATTTGCCGTCTTATGGCGAGCATGTCGTCGCTCTTTTGTTACTCGACGAATATTGTGCAATGCCGCATTATCTCAATCGCGTGCGGTTCGTTTTCAAGAATTACGGATTTTGGCCGTGGCTCAGCCCGACGTTGCGTGGCAAGTCGCTCGTCACGATGCTGAAATTCATGAAAGATGCGGTGAATTGGGCCGGTCATTACGCCCGCGCCGCAACGCGGAATCGACATTTGCGACCGGGACCGAACCGGCTCGTGATGCCGCTCGGCTACGCCCGGCAGACCGATGTGCCGGTTCGACGCTTCGACGCGAGACGCTATGTCGTTTCGTTTCTCGGCAGCGTGGAACAGAGGCGATATAGTCCTCTATCGCCACAAGCCTGGCTGGGAACGCCGAAGAGTATCGCGCGGAGCGTGATGGTCGACGGTTTGCAGGCTTTGGCAGCCCGGATGCCGAACCTTGTTTATCTGGGCAGTACCGAATCATTCGACGACAGTATTTTGTCGGATGGGCACCGCTATTCCGAGCTGATGGCCGAAACGAAAATCTGTCTTGCCCCGCGCGGGTCCTCGGTCGAAACATATCGCTTCTTCGAAGCCATGCGACAGGGTTGCGTGATCATCTGCGATCGCCTCCCGCCACACTGGTTCTACGAACAATGTCCGGCGATCCAGATCGACGATTGGCATGATCTCGAAGAAACAGTCGATGGGTTGCTGGCCGATCCGGGTAGCCTTCTCGGCCTCCACCTCAAGACACTGGAATGGTGGAATGCGATCTGTTCGGAAGAGGCGATCGCCAAAATCATGGCATCTTGCCTTGATCCTACCTTTGACCCTGCTTCGCCTGCGGCCCATTAAGGCGATCGGCGACCAGATCAGCCGCCGTTTTGCGTGACGACCGTCGAGGTCACATCCTGCCCGAGAGCCTGAAAGGCCGGCAGATCGACGGTTTGTCGACCCCAACCAAAAGAGACCTCGCAGTGAGGCGGCACGACGTAAACATTTCCGGTAAAGAGGTTATGCCCGTTCTCGATCATGTGATCATTCGGCGAACCGCGAGCCACGTCGCTTACCCCACCCATGCGAGCGTCCTTCGACCCGGTGAAACGGACCACATTGGCTTCGATCCGGTTTCCCATGGTCTTGTAGAGCCCTCCATTATCGCGCGGACGGCCTTGATCGATCAGAGCGATGCCGGTTCCTCCCTCCGACACAACGACGAGATTATGCTCGACCGTCACATCCTGCGAGGCCGCGATCAGAATATTGGCGCCCCAATACCAACTCTGATCGGCGACACCGTTGCGTCGCGAGATGTTGTTGCGAATCGTGGCCGCGTAGCTGATCTCGTGAAAGATGCCTGCGCCATCATTGTCTTCGACGAGGTTGTTTTCATAAAGCGTGTTGTGGCATTCGATGTCGCACCACAGACCGGGGCCATGATTGCGACGGGCGACATTGCGTCGGATCACCAGATTGGTGGTGACGGCCGCCTTTAGACCGCCGCCCTCCCAGCCCGGATCGAAGCCCCTCGTGTTGTTTCCAGAAATTTCGTTGCCGTCGATGAGACCATTCTGCAGCGTCGCGCTGATCCCGAGCTGGCCGTTGTGATCGACGCGGTTGTCGAGGATGCGAGAGCTCGGACCCGTTAGAATGCCGAGCCCGCTATTCTCGCGCACGTCGTTGTGCTGGATCGTCCAACCCGTCGAGCCACGGTTCTGGTCGTCGAAGATCGCCCCGCGTTGCGGCGGGTTTCCATACCGTTGGACCGTGAAATCGGACACGACGACATCGCGGGCATGGTTACTGAGAAACGCGTAGCGTGCCGCCGTCTCGGACACTTGATGCCCGGTTGGATCATCGGCGATCACGACGCGGCCCGCATCGTCGATCAGGAAGCTGCCTGGCTTCAGCGCCGCTCGCGTCTCGACACGAACGAGCGCGACATCATCGAGCCAAACGACCTCCGGGTGTTCGCAGAGCGGCACGGAGGTCAGGCATCTTCGATAGGAGACCTTGGCGAGCGGCTCGAACGGCGGAGCCCTGCTGGGCACCGACCAGAGGTTTCCGACCTGCCGGAAGTCGGTGAGCGGTAATGTTCCGTCGAGCACCGCGCCGGCTTCGCCATAAAAAGCTTGGCCATCCTTGGGCGCAATCGTTTGGGCGCGATAGCGGCCCGCCGCGATGCAGAAGACCGTTCCCGGACCTTGCCGATCGACGACGGCCTGGATCGATTGACCCGGCTCGATGCGGACGGCCGGCGACGGACAATGGATAGGCCGGGGCCCGGCTTGCGAAACATCTGGAGGAGCCGGGTCGCTGGGAATAGGTGCGGTATCGGCGCTTCCGACGCCCGTGGCGGATGCGAAGAGCAAAGACGCTGTCGCAATGGCGCCAAAACGGGTCGTCGACGCGTGAGTCCACCGCATCGGTCAGCGCTGGCTCAGGAGATCGTTCCCCATCGCGGTCCGTGCCGGATTATCGGCGCTGCTCGACCGGCCAAACGTTGGGGGCGCAGCATCTTGTGCCGCTGCACTCGGTTCGCTCAGCCGTCCGGGCAGAGCCATGACACCGCCGGATCCGGTGCCGACCTGCAGAATATCCCCGGGGCGAACCGGCGTGCTCGGGTCGGCGTCGAAGGTTTCCATCACGCCCTTGCGGTAGCGGGAAACCCGCAGCACGAGCGCTTTGTTGTCGTCGTCCTTGAGCGCGAAGGGCAAGCGTTCCTTCCGCAAGCGAAGATCCTCGCGCACCAAAGGAAGAGCACTTTCGGTCGTATCGATCGTGAGTTGGACGTTGACGAGGTCGGCCGCGAGCCGATTGCGATAGGCGTTCCCGATATCCTGAAGCTTCAGGTTGGCTTCGGCCAGGGTCGATTTCGCCCGCGCCAGATCCCCCGTCACGCGCGATAAACTCGACTGGGTTCGGGACCGTTCGCGCTGGAGGTCCTGCACCGGCGAACGCCGCGTCAGACCGTTGACCAGAAGCCCACTGACATCGGCGACTTGGTGGTCGATGATGTCGACCTGCTCCTTTTCGAGCGTCACCTGTTGCTCGAAGGATTGGATATCGACCTCGATCGAATGCATCTGTTGAGTCAGAAGCGCGACTTGGCTCGCCTGAGATTTCACCTCCGCGTCGAAAATCCCTTGCTCGCCCGCGCTTAGACGCTTGATGGTCTCGTCGTTTTGCGGATCATTGTTCTGAACCGTGAACGTTGTGGCGTTTTTGACCTGCGCCTCGAGCCGCGCTTTTCGGACACGCTGCGACAGATCCGTCAGGATCAAGGCTCGAAGCCGCTCGTCTGTTCGGAGCAATTCGATCCGCTGAGCCGTCTCCTCGCCCGTGATCCTGAGGCTACCGCCCGCCAAAGCCATCGCGGTTTCGACCGTCATTCCATCGATGAAGGCGTAACGACCGGCCCCGCGCACCTCACCGACGATCGTCAGGGGACGCAACTCTGACAATCTCACGTTGATCACGGGGTGTTGCAGGTAGCCATCACTAAACCGGGCCACAAGCTGCGCCTGCAACTCCCGCGACGTGAGCGTGGTGACGTTCAAAGGTCCGAGCAAAGGCAGTTCGATCTCGCCGTTGGGCTCGACCACATAGGTCCCGGAAAGGTCCGGCTGGTCAAACACCGTGATGCCGACCCGGTCGCCCGGCGAGAGATAATAAGGATCGTCCGCCAAGGCCGCCGATGCAAGGACGCCGCTGGTCAGCGCCGCGAGGGCCACCGACATGACGAAACGCCGCGCCGGATGTGGACCAACGAGGGCTGCCACGCTGCATCGCAAGCTGGAACGAAGCCAGGAAGGTCGCATCATGAGAAAATGCCTTTACGTCATCGGGCGTGTTCGTTGCGTCGCCACGACTCAAATTAGCGTGGAGTTCCGCGAATCAGCAGGGCAATAACGGGCGCAAGACCAGCCGAACGGGGTACGTCCTTTGCGCTAAACAGCACAAAGCAACATTGGAAAATGAAAAAAAATCAATAAATTCGAGCCGTCTTGGAATTGAAAAATTATCTTCTAACTTGCGATCAGGTATAGGAAAATTAAAATGAGGCAATTATGCCGGCTTATTGTGACCTAAGGTAAGTAGTTCCATTTTGGGATATTAAGGTTGCGCTCACCAAAAAACCCAGTTTACGCTCCCTCATCCGATTAACTGGGATGAATGAATGGCAGTCGCGAGCAACGATGTTTTTGGACCGAGTGCGATCACTAAGCCGTCAGGCGCGATCGACTTACCCGTGGGCGCAAACTACCAACAAATCATCGACGATGCCGGACCTGGCGCGACGTTCTGGTTCGCAGGCGGCGTTCACAATCTGACTACTCCGATCGTGCCGCTTGCTGGTCAAACCTTTCTCGGGGCTCCCGGTGCAGTCCTCGACGGATCACGGACGCTGACGTCCTTTACCGAGCAAAATGGCCTCTACGTCGCGGGTGGCCAGACTCAAGAGGGCATGCGGAACGATACCGCCGTCACAGCCCCCGGCGCTGCACGAGGCGGCTACCCGGAAACCTTTTTCCTCGACGGCAAGCCCCTGACACCGGTTGCCTCGACAGCCGACGTCAAGAGCGGAACCTTCTACCTCGATTACGATACGAAACAGGTCTATCTCGGTGATAACCCTGCCGGTCACACCGTGCAGGCGGGCATCGCCTCGGCCGCCTTTGCGTCCACGGCCGCCAATGTCACGATCAGCAACCTGACGATCCAGCATTTTGACTCACCGGTTCAACAGGGCGCGATCCAGGGCGGCCAGAACTGGACGGTCGAGAATAACGAGGTCGCCTCGAATTTCGGCGTCGGCATCAAGGTTCAGGACGGCAGCACCATCAAGGACAACTATGTCCACGACAATGGCGAGATGGGCCTTGGTGGAAGCGGCGCAAATATCACCGTCGATCATAACGACATCGCATCGAACGGCGGTTGGGCCGGCATCGACCCCAATTGGGAAGGGGGCGGTGAGAAATTCTCGCAGACCAGCAATCTCTTGGTCGAGAATAATTATTCCCACGACAATCATGGCCCCGGATTGTGGACCGATATCGACAATATCAATACGACCTATTCCGGCAATCTCGTCGTCGATAACGACGGCGCCGGCATCACGCATGAAATTTCCTATGCGGCAAAGATCACCGGCAATACGGTCGAAGGAAATGGGGCCACTCTGAAGGGTGAAGGCAGTCCTTGGGGCGCGCAGATCCAGATTCAGAATTCACAAAATGTCGAGGTCTCCGACAATAAAGTGGATATGTCGGGTGGCCTGAACGGGATCATGTTGATTCAACAGGATCGTGGCTCCGGCGCTTATGGCGAGCACACGACGACCAACAATTCCGTCCACGATAACACGATCGTCAACAGCAGTGGCTCCGGCATGACTGGCGGGTTTGCCGATTACGACAAACAGGGCCTGTTGGACGGCAGCAATAGCTTTGCCAACAACACCTATAACGCGTCGGGTACGACCGATAATTGGCGTTGGGGCGACGAGACCGTCGGCGATACGTTCGCTCAGTATCAGAAAGATTCGGGACAGGATCAGGGATCGACCATCAGCCCTATTCTTCCGAATACGGCGACCTGGCTGTCGGATTGGAATGGCGGCGCGGGCGCACCGACCGATCCGGGCACTGCCGCGTCCACGCCGGTCGTCACAACCACGCCCACCAGTGGCACCTCGACCCCGCTCGCATCGGACCCACAGCCTGTGCTGCAGGATCCGCCGGCCACCTCGACCGGTACCACCACCACCACCGCGCCCGACGCAGCGTCGGGAGGCGGGACCCCGCCGCTGATCGATCCGAACCAGGGGAGCACGTCGTCCGGAACGGAGACCGCGGGCAGCGGCGATCAAACGTCGGATGGCGGAGCGACGGACCCGAGCGACGGAACGGGAGCGACCGGTGGGGCGATCCACCATCACGGCCATCATGGTCACCATTGGGCGGTTCACGTCGCCGCGCAGGGGTGATTTAGCCTGCGACCGTGCCGCGCCGGGTGTCGCAACGGAAGAGCGGCATAAGCCCGACGCGGGACGGCATCGCAAGCGGTGTTGATGGCCGCGGTTGCGGTACATGTCCTGCGCGATCGTAGTGCTCCGTATGGGCGGATTGCTGCACGCGCGAGCAGCCGGAATATGGGCCCCATCGGCAAGTTTGCCTATGGGAAATATCGCAATGTCCAATGTGCTGATAACCGGGGGGGCGGGGTTCATCGGCGCCAACCTGTGCGAACGCCTGCTTCGCAATGGCGACACCGTCACCTGTCTCGACAATTTCTCGACATCCAACCGGGAGAATGTCGCGCATCTCCTTGGCGACCCGAACTTTACCTTGATGATCGGCGATGTCCGATCGACGATCCGGGTTGACGCCGACACGATCTACAATCTCGCCTGTCCTGCGTCTCCGCCAAAATATCAAATCGACCCGGTCTATACGACCGAAACCTGCGTGCTTGGCGCCATCAATGTCTTGGAACTGGCGCGGCGAACCGGCGCGCGGGTCTTTCACGCCTCGACCAGCGAAGTCTATGGCGAGCCGCAATGCTCCCCGCAGCCGGAGACCTACCGCGGCAACGTCAATCCGTGGGGGCCACGCGCCTGCTACGACGAGGGCAAGCGCTGCGCCGAAGCGCTGTTTTACGACTACAGCACGAAATATGGCGTCGATGTGAGGGTCGCACGGATCTTCAACACCTATGGCCCGCGCATGCACCCGGACGATGGCCGCGTCGTCTCGAATTTCATCGTTCAGGCGCTCGGTGGCCGGCCACTGACGATCTACGGGGATGGCATGCAGACCCGGTCGCTTTGTTATGTCGACGATCTTTTGTCGGGCTTCGAGGCCTTGATGAGCGGCCCTTCCGTCCCGCATCCGGTCAACCTTGGAAACCCACACGAATTGACGATCCTCGAGATCGCCGAATTGGTGATCGAACTGGTAGGGCGCCCCGCCACGATCAGGCGCCTCCCGCTCCCGCAGGACGATCCGACTCAACGCTGCCCCGATATCGGCGTCGCCCGCTCCCTTCTTGGCTGGGAGCCGCGCGTGGCGGTGGAAGATGGTCTGCGGCGGACCGTCACCTATTTTGCCGGGCAGCTCGCAGCGTCTCAACCCCGGCGTGATCGTATCGCCGAAGCAGCGGAGTGATGCGCGCCATGTCGGCTGTTCTCGGAGCGGATCACGATCGTGATCGCGTCATCACCCCCCCTTCGACCTTTGACGTCCTCGGCGTTCCCGTCAGCGCGATCGACCCCGATGTCGCCGTGGCGACGATCGAGGGTTGGATCGACGCGGGAGCCAGGCAGTATGTGTGTATCGCGGGCGCCCATGGCGTCATCGAAAGCCGCGACGACCCCGAATTGCTAAAAAGCTTTCAGCACGCGGGGCTTGTGACGCCGGATGGAACGCCCCTGGTCTGGGTTGCCTGGTTGCGCGGCCTGTCCCATGTGCGGCGCGTCTATGGGCCCGACCTGATGCTGCGGATGAGCGGCACATCGGTTCGTCCCGGGCGGCGGCATTTCTATTTCGGCGGCAATGATGGCGTCGCCGAACGATTGCGCGACGTGCTCACGGCCAGCAATCCGGGCCTTCAGGTGGTGGGATGTCTCACGCCACCGTTCCGCGCCGTCACGCCGGAGGAGGATGCCGCCATGGTGGCGGCCATCAATGCGGCGCGGCCGGACATTCTTTGGATTGGGTTGAGCACGCCGAAACAAGACCTGTGGATGCTACGTCACCGGGATCAATTGCAGGTTCCCGTGACGATTGGTGTTGGTGCGGCCTTCGACTTCCTCTCGGGAAGCAAGAAGCAAGCGCCTCGCTTTATTCGCGAAAACGGCCTGGAATGGGCCTATCGCCTGTGTAGTGAGCCGCGTCGTCTCTACGGTCGCTACAGCAAGATCGTGCCCCGCTTCCTCCAGGTGTTGGCGACCGAATGGTGGCACCGGAGCCACATGACGTAGTTGTCGAATCACTTTGAATCGGCGAGTAATTAAAAACAGTTTAAGTCCATATTTTTTTCCAATATATATTGCTAGTTAGCTTTTTACTGTTGAGTTAATTACAAAATAAATATTTGTCCGCTGGGACGCTCGAAACGCTCGCTCATATTAGAGCGGTTTTCAAATTGGGGATTCGGTGGTGATGAAACCTCTTCCCGTTGCTCTTTGCTTGCAGAGCCGCCTCCTTAGAGACGGCATCGCGCTTATTATTAAAGAAGCCAATTATCGTTTATTGGCTTCAAATTCGACCTTGGACGAACTCAAGGCGACGAAGTTTAAAGTCGATTCTCGCTTTATACTGCTGATCGCCGGCCAACTTGATCGCGCGTCAGACATGTCGATGGTGGCTGAGATCAAGCAGCATTTTCCGAACTGCTTGACCGTCGTGCTCCTTGATTCGTGTTCGGACGAGCGGCGCTGGCAGGTGGAGCGTCTTGACGTTGCAGGGGTCCTTCTCAAGTCGATTTCGAGCGAAGCGTTGGTCGCAAGCCTGAAGTTGATCGGTCTCGGTGAATATGTCTTTGGCATCCCGTTGGCCATCAACACTGAAAAGCCAGTCGAGAAGCATGTCGAGTGGTTTGGCAAACAAGAAACCGACACGGGCCACCGTCCGATCGTCAAAGAGGGTTCGACCGAAATCGAGGCGGTCGATCTGTCTTTGGGTCATGCGCGTATCGCGCAATCCAGAATCATGGGCCGCAGCAAGCTGTCGGATCGGGAGTTGGAGATTTTGGCCTGCTTGGTGGCCGGAAATTCCAACAAAGTCATCGCTCGGCTCTGTAACATCAGCGAAGCGACCGTGAAGGTCCATCTGAAGACCATTCTGCGGAAGACCGAAGTGGTCAACCGAACGCAGGCTGCCGTCTGGGCCATCAACAACGTGGCACTGAATGGCGCGCATTCCCACTCTCGGCTCGAGGTCGACGAGCAGGCGTAACCCCGATTCGCGGCGCGGCTTGGGAGGTCGCGCTTCGCCTCGATCCCGCGCTCGCCCCAGCGACGCTTTTCGGCTACGCTGCGGGCCGGATTGGGAAATGAGTCATATGGATCCTCGACACAAGCATCGTCCCGACGAGGGTCGTGACCTTCTTCTATCGATTAAGGCGTCGAGCCTGCGCAGAGGCATGCGATGAGGGCCGTGCGTCGTCCATCGACCGGCGTGCTGGCCTCTCCTGCAGCCTCGGCTCTTCCCGAAAGCGATCTTCTCACTGCGGTTCGATCGGCTTTGACGCAGTCGCCGCATTTGTCGGATCAGCACATCAGTCGGGCGACGGGATGCTCGCCGACGACCGTCAAGAAAATGCGGCGCTCGCTCGCGCTGCCGTCGGGACCAGCGTCGAGCGTCGGGGCATAAGCTTGACGCGTCGGCTCATTCGCCTCGTGGCGGCTCGCCCAGCCCATCGAGTTCCGTCACCTCGTCGTCGGTGAAAACGCGGCTGCGGGTGAGAAACCGCACGCCTTCCGGCGCTTCGGCCGAAAATCCGGCGCCGCGGCCTGGAACGACGTCGATGATCAACTGCGTATGTCGCCAGTAGTCGAACTGCGCGGCGCCCATATAGAAGTTACAGGCGCCGATCTGGCCCATTAGCACGTCTTGCGGTCCCACGCGGAAATCGCCGATCGGTAAACACATTGGGGCGGAGCCATCGCAGCATCCGCCCGACTGATGAAACAACAGCGGTCCGTGTTGTTGCTTGAGGCGTTCCAAGACTCCCGCAGCTTTCTCCGTGATCTCGACCCGCGCAACCATCCCGTCATATCCTTGTTGGGTCGGGAGGCGGTGTCCGGCACCGCCTCCTCGTTGAATCGACGTCAGAAGAAGCCGAGAGCCTTTGGCGAATAGCTGACCAGCATGTTTTTCGTCTGCTGATAATGATCCATCATCTTGAGATGGTTCTCACGCCCGATCCCGGATTGCTTGTAGCCCCCGAAGGTCGCATGAGCCGGGTAGAGATGATAACAGTTGGTCCAGACGCGGCCGGCCTGGATCGCGCGTCCAAACCGGTAGGCGCGTGTGCCATTGCGTGTCCAGACACCGGCTCCGAGGCCATAAAGCGTGTCATTGGCCATCGACAGGGCCTCTTCCTCGTCCTTGAAGGGCACGACCGAAACGACGGGGCCAAAAATCTCTTCCTGGAAGACCCGCATCTTGTTGTTACCCTCGAGGATGGTCGGCTCGACGTAGAAACCTTCGCCGAGTTCGCCCCCGAGATCCGCGCGCTTGCCGCCGGTCAGCACCTTGGCGCCTTCCTGCTTGCCGATGTCGAAATATGACAGGATCTTCTCAAGCTGATCGTTCGAGGCTTGGGCGCCGATCATGGTGCTCATGTCGAGCGGGTGGCCTTGCTTGATCTTCTTCACGCGAGCGACAGCCCGATCCATGAATTTGTCGTAGATCTTGGCGTCGACGAGCGCACGGCTCGGGCAGGTGCAGACCTCGCCCTGGTTGAGTGCAAACATCGAGAAGCCTTCGAGGCATTTGTCGAAGAAATCGTCGTCTTGATCCATCACATCGGCGAAGAAGATGTTGGGCGACTTGCCGCCGAGTTCCAACGTGACCGGGATGATATTGTCAGACGCATATTGCATGATCATGCGGCCCGTCGTCGTCTCACCCGTGAAGGCGATCTTGGCGATGCGTTTGCTTTGGGCCAAAGGTTTACCGGCTTCGAGTCCAAATCCATTGACGACGTTGATGACGCCGGGCGGCACGATGTCGCCGAGCAATTCCATCAGCACCAGAATGCTCAACGGCGTTTGCTCGGCGGGCTTCAGCACAACGCAATTGCCGGCCGCCAGGGCCGGGGCGAGTTTCCATGTCGCCATGAGGAGCGGGAAGTTCCACGGAATGATCTGGCCGACGACGCCGAGCGGCTCGCGGAAGTGATAGGCGACGGTGTCATTGTCGATTTCGGAGAGGCTGCCTTCCTGAGCGCGGATGACGCCAGCAAAATAGCGAAAGTGATCGACCGCGAGCGGCAGGTCGGCGAGGGTTGTCTCGCGAATCGGTTTGCCGTTGTCGAGCGTTTCGATCAGAGCCACGAGATCGAGCTTTTGCTCGAGCGTGTCGGCGATGCGGTTCAGCACCTTGGCCCGCTCGGCCGCCGAGGTCTTGCCCCAGGCGTCCTTCGCCTTATGGGCTGCGTCGAGCGCGAGCTCGATATCGGCCGCCGACGATCGCGGGATTTCGCAGAGTTTCTTGCCGGTGATCGGGCTGGGGTTGTCGAAGTAACGTCCCTCGACGGGGGCGACCCATTTGCCGCCGATGAAGTTGTCGTAGCGGTCGCGGATCAGAACTTGTTTCGAAACTTGGTCGAGCGCTTGCTGGAACATGGAAAGCCTCCCGGAGAGCGAATGCGCCATTCGGCGTCATAAGGTCGATGAAGGGCCGCTGAACCGGGTCGGTCATCACGACGACCAGCCTCTCAACGACACCAAGCCCCAATAGTGCGCTCGGCCGAACGGCCGGTCAACGCCCCCGTCCGGGGGATCGATCGCGCGGTGTCGGCGTTGATCGGGGCAAGGGATTAGCCGACGATGCAGGTCTCGCATCGAAGCCACATGGGATTGGGCGGACACGCGTGACGCGTCACAACAAGACGATCGGGGCCGCACTTGCCTGTGTGGCGCTACGCCAGGGGCGGCGCGTTGAGCTTCAGTATGGCGGATACACCCGCACGGTCGAAGTCCATGCTGTTGGCGCGACGGCCATTGGTCATCCGGTCGTCTTGGTGTGGCAGGTGAGCGGCGGACGTGTTAGCGGGCAGGCCGAGGGATGGAAGCTGCTCCGCTTGGATGAGATGGGACCGATGGTCGTGACGCAGGAGACATCCTTGGCCCCACGCCCGGGGTTCAATCCGGATCGCAACGCGATGCCGATCGTGCATTGCCGATGTCAGGCGTCGGAGACACCGCAAGCCTAGTTCTGGTCGATCACCACCGGCAGGCCATCGGCGCCAAAACCTGAGCCCTTCGCCCGGCCGGATGCAATCATATTGGGACCATCCGAATCAGGCACCATCACGCCGAAATCCGAGCGATGCACGCCGATGCTGCCGGTGATGATCGCGTCCCCCAACGTGTTGGTCCCGAGATAGTCCGGCCGTCGCGTCTCAGAGACCGGCGGGCGCGCAACGTAATGACGACCGAACCCGTGATGTCGGTGGTGGAGCCGCACCTCATGATAGCGATGATGATAGCGGGACGTGTTCGCTTGAGCGTCCCCCGTTCCGAGCAGCCCGATCGCGAGCGACGCACAACCCGCCAGGAGGATCATGTGAGTCTTTGTGGCTTTGGTCATAGCAATGGTCTCGGTCGAGTGAAACTGCCGACTCTATGCGCGGCGACGCTGAAGGTTCCTTCGGGCTTGCTTCAGCAAATGTGATGCGCTTTCTAGCGTCATTATGCGGTTTTGTGCTTGACCGCGATTAGAGCATCATCAAGTCTAGCCTGAGAAGCATCGGCAGCGATCGATGCGGCAGGAGGATTTTATGGCGCAAGACGCGCGACAGCTTCGCATCGGAGTGCTCGGAGCGGGGCCGATCGCGCAATTTGCCCACCTCGAATCCTGCGTGAAGGCTCGCAATGCCGAGCTTTATGCCATCTGCGATGCGGCGCCCGACCTGCTCGAGCGAATCGCCGCTTATTACGCGCCGCGCCGGACGTTCACGGATTACGAGGCGATGCTGGCCGACCCAGAGGTCGACGCCGTCATTATCGCCACCTCGGATACATGGCATGTCGAGGCGTCCATCAAGGCGCTCGAAGCCGGCAAGGCCGTCTTGTGCGAAAAGCCGATCGGCGTCTCGGTCGAGGAGGTCGAGCGCCTGCGCGAGGTCGTCCGCCGCACGGGAAGAGTGCTGCAGGTTGGCCACATGAAGCGCTTCGATCCGGGCCTTGAAGCCGCTAAAGCGTTCATCGATAACGAGATGGGGCAGCAACTTGCCCTGAAAGCGTGGTACTGCGACTCGACGCATCGCTATACGATGACCGACGCGGTTCAGCCGTTGGCGCTGAAAAGCGAGGCCCAAAAAAGGCCGAGCCACAGCCCCAAAGCCGACCTTCGCCGCTACTATATGCTGGCGCACGGAAGCCATCTCGTCGACACGGCCCGGTTTCTGTGTGGCGAGATCACCGAGGTGCGGGCCAGGCTCTCGGAGCGCTTCGGCGCGTCGTGCTGGTTCGTCGAGACGAGCTTCGCCAATGGCACACTCGGCCACCTCGACCTCACCGTCGCGGTCAGGATGGATTGGTTCGAGGGCTTTCAACTCTATGGCGAGAACGGCAGCATCCTGGCTCGCACCTATAATCCTTGGTATTACAAGTCGAGCGACGTCGAGATCTTCCATGAGGCCGATGCGACGACCCGCCGGGTGCTCGGCGCGGACGGACATTTCTTTCGTCGGCAACTCGAAGGCTTTGCCGATACCGTGCTGACCGGCGCGCGGCAGCGCGGCGCGACGATCGAGGATGGTCTCGCCTCCGTGCGGGCCATGGCGGCGATCGCCGAATCGGTCCGGACCGGCCAGGCGGTCGCGGTTCCGAGCATGAACGGGGCGGTCTGATGAGGCTCGGCATCTTCGCCAAAACCTTTCCTGGCCAGGATGCCGCAACCGTGCTGCGGGCCGTGCGCCAAGCAGGTTTTTCCTGCACCCAGTTCAACATGGCCTGCGTCGGTCTGCCGGCGATGCCGGACGCGATCGACCCGGCCGTCATCGCGGCGATCGGGGCGGCCGCACGCGAGACCGGTGTCCGCATCGACGCGCTATCTGCGACCTACAACATGATCCACCCCAACCCCGCCATACGCGAGGCCGGGTTGCGTTGTCTGCGTGTGCTGGTCGATGCCGCGCGATCGCTCAGCATTCCCCTCGTCACGCTCTGCACGGGAACGCGCGACCCGGACGACCAATGGCGGCACCACCCCGACAATGCCCGCCCCGATGCGTGGTTCGACCTCTGCGCCGCGATGGAACACGCGCTCGCCATCGCCGAGGCGGACGGGATCGATCTCGGGATCGAGCCCGAACAGGCCAATGTCGTGACCTCGGCATCCGAGGCGCGGCAGCTGATCGCCGATATGGGGTCGCGGCGCCTCCGCATCGTCTTCGATCCCGCCAACTTGTTTGAGCGGGCCACACCCGCGGAGGCACGGCGCATCGTGGCCGACGCGATCGACATCGCCGGCGATGCCATTGCCATGGCGCATGCCAAGGATCGCTTCCCGGATGGGCGTTTTGCGACGGCGGGAACGGGCGTGGTCGATTTTGCCGATTTCTTCGAGCGGCTCTCGGCCGTCGGCTTCGACGGGCCGGTCGTGACGCATGGTCTGACGGCGGCCGAGGCGCCGCAGGTCGCGGCCTATCTCGCCGCGTTGGGTCTCCGATGAGCGCCATCACGATCCGCCGCGACGATGCCGTGCTGCAGGGGTTCGACCAGGGCGCCGGCATGCCTTTGCTGTTCCAGCATGGCCTTGGCGGTTCGGTCCTCCAAATCGACGAGAACGTGCCGGATGTGGTGGGCATCCGTCGCCTGACCCTCGACTGTCGCGGGCAGGGTGGCTCGACCCCCGGCACGGCTCGACCCTTCTCGATCGAGACTTTCGCCGATGACGCCTGGGCCTTTGCGGAAGAGCGGATCGGGGGCCAACCTCTCATCGTCGGCGGCATCTCGATGGGGGCCGCCATCGCGCTTCGCCTCGCTATTCGTCATCCGGGGCGGGTGCGGGGTCTGATCCTGGCACGGCCCGCCTGGCTGTTCGCCGATGGCCCGGAAACGATGATGCCGTATCGGCACGTGGCGGCGGCGCTGCGGTCCGGCCCTCCAACCGAGGCCCGGCAGCGCTTTTTGACCTCACCTGTCGCAGCGATGCTGGCCAGCGAGGCACCCGACAACCTCGCCTCGCTGCTTCAATTTTTCGAGCGACCCAACCCCCTCATGATGGCCGATCTGTTGGATCAGATCGCGGCCGACGGACCTGGCGTGACCGAAGCCGAAGCGCGCGCCCTGACGATCCCGACCCTGGTGATTGGCCATGCCGTCGATCACGCGCATCCGCTCGCCGACGCGCGCCGCCTGGCCGAGATCATTCCCGACGCTCGTTTGGCAGAGATCCCGCCGAAGGGAGGTCAAAAAGCCGCGCATGTGGCCGCCTTCCGCGCCGTCGTGGCGGATTTTCTTTTGCGGTTCGCCGCCTAACCGGAGCCTCATCATGACGCTTGCTCAAAACCCCGCCGCCGGTTGGCTCGAGGCCCTGCCGCGCTCGCGGATCCTTGGCGAATATTCGCTGTGGTCCGCCGATCTCGCCAACCTGGAGCAGGATCTCCGCCGCACCGAGGCACATGCCGACCTCTATCATGTCGATGTGGCCGACGGTCGTTTCGCCCCATCCTTCCTGTTCTTTCCCGATCAGGTGGCCCGCCTCCGGACCGTGACCTCAAAGCCGCTCCACGTGCATCTCATGGTCGAGGGCGACATCGTGCTCAGCCAGATCCGGCAATTCGCCGAGGCAGGCGCGGATCTCGTCACGATTCATGCGGAAAATGGCGCGGTCGTCGATGACGCACTCGACCTCATCCGCGATCTCGGTTGCGCGGCCGGCGTGGTGCTTCGGGTCGAAACCCCGATCGATGCGTTGCGCCCTTGGCTCGATCGCGTCGCTTTCGTGACGCTGCTCGGCACCGCGATCGGCGTAAAGGGGCAGGGGCTGTCGGAGACGGCGTGTCCGCGCCTCAAGGCCGCTCGGGCGTTGCTCCGCGAAGCGGGGCGCGACACGGCGATCCGCCTGGCGGCAGACGGCGGCATCCGCGACACGACCGTGCCGCTGCTGCGAGCCGCGGGCGCCGACACCGTCGTGCTCGGCTCGCTGGCCTTCGGAGCGCCCGATCTCGCGTCGCGGACGGCTTGGTTGCACGGCCTACCGGCGCCCGTGAGGACGGAATGAGCCGTCGCGCGCTGGCGATCGATCTTGGCGGCACCGATCTTCGCGTCGCGGTCGTCGACGAGACCGGCGCGATCCTGGCTTTCGCCGCGACCCGGACCGATAGCATGGGCGGCCCGGAGGCGATCCTCACTCAGATCGGCGATCTCGTCGCGGCTGTGACATGGGAGACGGGATTGATCGCCATTGTCGGCGTCGGCGTCGCGGCTCCCGGTCCGCTTGATCCGGTGGCCGGTATCGTGATTGCGCCGCCCACGCTGCAGGGTTGGTCGAACGTGCCGCTCGCCGCCATGCTGCGCGAGCGGCTCGGCCTGCCGGTCGCGATCGAGAATGATGCCAATGCGGCGGCGCTCGGCGAGTGGCGCTTCGGCGCAGGCCGGGGCACCAACCACATGGTGTTCGTCACGGTCAGCACGGGCATCGGCGGCGGCGTCATCGCGGATGGTCGCCTCCTGCGGGGGCATCGCGGCATGGCGGCCGAGATCGGCCATATGACCATCTCCGAACAGTCGACCGACAGCTTGTTCGGTGGCGCGCCCGGCGCGTGGGAGGCGCTGGCATCAGGCACGGCGCTGGGGAAGCGGGCTGCTCTGCGGGCTAACGGAGGGGACGGTGCGGTTCTGCGACGGCTTGCCGGATGCTCCGAGATGACGGCGCGCCACGTCGTCGAGGCTGCGCGGGCCGGCGACTTGCTCGCATTGTCTCTGCTGGCCGACGAAGCACGCCTGCTCGGCATCGGCTTCGTCAATCTCCTGCATCTCTACTCGCCCGAACGCCTAATCGTCGGGGGTGGCCTCGGCGCCGCGCTCGATCTGATGCAGGACGGCATCGCGCGCACCATCGCGTCGCGCGCCCTCGAGGCTTACAGAACCGTGCCGGTTGTGGCTGCGGCGCTCGGGCATCGCGCTGGGCTCGTCGGAGCCGCCTGCCTCATCGTCTGATCCAAACTGGCGTGCCGACGCGATCGCGCCCGACTTTTTAACCAGATGGGCTTAGTGCTGATCGCGTCGCGCTGCGCGGCAGTCGTTGGGAGCCTTTGGTGACCGGTTTGGACAGCCCTTCTGACATTCTCCCGTCGGAGCCGCTGACGCTTTACATGCGGGCGATGCACCGACTGGCCTGGCACATGCCCGCGCCCCGGCAGAAGATGACCAATCAGACGCCGCTGCTCAGCATCACGTTCGACGATGTGCCCGAGTCGGCCGTGCAGCAGGGTGGCGGCATTCTCGAGCAGGCCGGAGCCCGAGGTACTTTCTTCATCGCGACCTCGCTGTTCGGTCGTCGTACGCCCTATTGGCAGGTCGCCGACGCCGAGGCGGTCGCGTCGCTGACGGCACGCGGCCACGAGATCGGCTTGCATTCGCACAGCCACAAACCGGTCGCCCCGATGGCGATGCGAGACTTCATCGCCGATCTCGATCGGTCGCAGGCGGCTCTCGCGACCCTCGTGCCGACCGCGCGGATCGAAAATTACGCCTATCCGTTCGGCCTCAGCAGCATGGCGCAGAAGCACTATCTCGGTCGCCGTGTTCGATCGAGCCGGACCACGCATCCCGGCATTAACGACGGCGCGATCGATCCGCACTTTCTCTTGTCGATCTCGCTGGGCCAGACCGCGACCGATCGGCCTGCGATCGACCATCTGATCGCACGGGCGGCGCGTCGCAACGGCTGGTTGATCCTGACCGTTCACGACGTTGCGGACAAACCGAGCCCTTACGGCTGCACACCGGCTCTCCTCGCCTACGCGATCCAGCGGGCCGCGGCGCAGGGCTTTGGCGTTTGCACCATCGCGGACGCGCTCGACCGCGCCGGCATCGCCAAGCTCTGACGCCCGGCCGGTCCCCCAATCTCGCAACCGCCGATTAACCCTGCCAAATGCCAGCCGACTGAAACGCCGCGGTGACGCGCGCCAACACCGACATTCGGCTATGGTAAGGCTCTTGCCAGAGGCCGAACAGGAGCCAACCGGCGTGCAGCACGACCCCAAAGAGATGCCTGAGTCCATGATGATCGACGCATCGGCCCAGCCTGCTCCGGATGTGCTCGCGGTCGTCTGCGTGCCGACGTTCCGGCGCCCCGCCATGCTGCGCGACACGCTGGCCTCGCTTGCGGCGCAGCGCACGGCGATTTCGTTTCGTGTGCTGGTGATCGACAACGACGCCGATGGTCGAGACGGTCTTGCGGTCGCCGAGGCAACCTTTGCCGAGGGTCCTCTGCGGGGCGCCGCGCTGCTCGAGCCGCAGCAGGGAAATTGTCACGCGATCAATGCGGCGTTGCGACAGGCCGGGCAGCTCTTCCCTGACGCGCGCTATCTCCTGATGATCGACGACGATGAGATCGCATCGCCCGAATGGCTGGACCGCATGGTCGCGACCGCCGAGGCGGAGAAGGCCGATATCGTCGGCGGGCCGGTTTTTTCGACATTTTCGACCCAACCGCACCCGGGCCTTGCGGCTCATCCGGTCTTCTGGCCCGCCTATGACCGGAGCGGGTCTGTGCCGATGATCTATGGGAGCGGCAATTTTCTCGTGAGGCAGGCGGCTCGGTTACGGCTAGCTAACCCGGAATTCGATGTCGCGTTCAACTTTCTCGGGGGCGGTGACACCGATTTCTTCACGCGCTGCAAGCGGGCGGGCTTTCGCTTCTATTGGAACCAGGAAGCCCGGATCGACGAGACTGTGCCGCCCACGCGCGCCAACGCGCGCTGGGTGTTGCAAAGGAGTATGCGGATCGGCGCCATCAATTATCGGCTCGACCAGAGCGCGGATGCGAGAGGCCCGATTCGGGCGATCGGCAAGAACGTCCTGCTGGTTCCGCTCAGCCTCTATCGCGGTGCCAAGCGACTGATCGCGTCGGGCAGCCTGCTACAAGCGAGCCACCCGCCGGCAATCGCACTCGGTCGTATTCTCGCCAGCCTCGGGGTGGAAGGGAAGCAATATCGAGCCAAAACAACGGCCGAGGCGAAAGCTAAAGCCGGAACCCTGTCATGACCGACCGGACGCTGACCAACCGAACCTTGACGCCCGCAACCGCCGCGCCCGCCAACCCCGGGGTGCGGCAGGATTGGCGTCACGGGCTGTCTGGTCCGGTCTTTGTCGCGACCGTCCTGCTCGTGTGGGTCACGCTGCATCCGTTTCAAAGTCTCTCGACCAGCGCGTCCGTCGAATTATCGAGCGGCAATGAAGGCCTCACCTATGCGGCCTTTCTGGCGCTGGCGGGCGTCGCCTTGGCGGTGGTCTTGCCGCGACTTCGCATCGTCTGGCGATGCCTGATGGTCGCTCCCATCCTGGCGATGGCGGGCTGGATGCTCGTCACGTCGGTCATTTCGGAGGATCCGGGCACGTCGCTTCGCCGCCTAGTGCTGACCGGCCTTGTGGTGACCCTGGCGGCGTGCCTCTTTCTACTGCCCAACAACCAAGCCAAGCTGGCTCGCTTGCTGGCGATCTGCGCCCTGACGGTGTTGATCCTGAGTTATCTCGGGGTGATCCTGGTGCCGGGCCTTGCGATCCATCAGGCGACCGATCTCGGCGAGCCGGAACTCGCCGGTAACTGGCGCGGCCTCTTCGGGCACAAGAATGATGCGAGCGCGGTCATGTCGCTGTTCGTCATCATCGGCTTGTTCATCGCCCGGTGCCGCATGCCCGTGACCGGCAGCGCCATCATGCTGCTCGCGGTGGTGTTCCTGCTGTTTTCGGGCGGGAAAAGCTCGTTGATGCTGATCATCATCACGCTTGGGGTCAGCTCGCTCTGGGGGATCGTGCGCGGTCCCGTGGCGCGTGCCCTCTTGGCGTTCGGCCCGGCGTTGCTGCTCAACCTGCTTGGCGTCGGCAGTGTGCTCTGGCCCAATATCGGGAGCGTAACCAAGGCGTTGCCGCTCGACACGACCTTCACGGGCCGTACCGATATCTGGGCTTTCGCGATCGATAGTTTGCCGGGACACTACCTGACAGGCCATGGGTTTCAGGCGTTTTGGAACACCGCCAAAACCTGGACGGGCGGCGAGGACGCCAGCTGGGCCGGAACCGCGGCGCATGCTCACAACGGATATTTGGACCTGATCGTCAATATGGGGCTGCCGGGTCTTGGTTTCGGCCTGTTCATGGTGGCCTGGATGCCGTTCCGCGACGTGCTGGCGGCCGAGCGCAACGGAACCGACCCGGCCCTGCTGGCCATGTTGCGGCAAATCTGGATCTTCGGCCTCTCGCTCTCGGCGATGGAAACGTTCCTGTTCCTGCGGGCCGACCCGGTCTGGCTCACGTTCCTGTTCGCAATCTTCGGCCTCCGCTATGCGGCATCCTTTCCGTTGCGCGGTTTAGCCGAGGGTCGGCAAACGCCAAATTAACCGGCGCCCCCGATGCTTGCCGACAAGACGCGATCGGCTGTGTCGGTTCTGCCTGATCTGTCGTAAAAATAACTAGTCGGCGCGGTGTTCGACAGTCTGATCCGACACCGCCCCAGAATGGCGCCCGACGTTGACCCTCTCGCTCATCACGCCAAGTTATCACGGGGATCTCGAGCGTGCCGCGCTCCTGTTCGAGACCGTCGATCGTCATGTCACCGGATTCGACAAGCATTATGTCATCGTCAGTGACACCGACTATCCGCTGTTCGCGCGGTTCGAGAGAGGCCGGCGCGAGATCCTGCCGGCGTCGCGCTTTTTGCCCACCTGGCTGCACCCTATGCCGGGTTTTCTGAAATGGCGCGGGCGGCGTTATCTGTGGTCGCTCAAGGCGTGGCCGATCTATGGCTGGCACACCCAGCAACTGGTCAAGATCGCGGCCGCCGCGACGCTTCCGGCGACGCGCTACTGCCTGATCGACAGCGACAATGCCTTTTTCCGGCCTTTCGATGCGGCATCGGTGGACGGGTCGGGCTCGGTGCCGCTCTACGTCGAGCCCGCTGCGGTTCAGGCCGCATCCCCTTGGCATGCGCCTTGGCTCAAGACGGCGCATCATCTCTTGGGCCTGGCACCCCCGACCTTTCCGGCCAATGACTTCATCGGCCAAATGATCGTGTGGGATCAGGCGACCGTTCAGGCCATGTTGGCCGGCATCGAACGGGCCACGCGACAGCCTTGGGCCGTCGCGCTTTGCAAAGCCCACGGCTTTTCGGAATATATGCTGTACGGAACCTTCGTGTCGACCGACGCGACGGCGGCGTCACGGCACGTCCAATCCAGCGAAAGCCTTTGCGTCACGCATTGGGATCGGTCGACGCCCGATCATGACGCCCTCGTCGAGATGCTCCGCGCCGCCGCCCCGGATCAGGTCGCGCTTTGCGTCCAATCCTTCAACGCGACGCCCATCGACGTGATTCGCGCCGCGATCGAGGACGTGGGGGTGGGCGCAAGCCGGTCGCCGCGCGACGTGACGGGGTTCGGCGCGCCATGAATCTCGTTCGCCAGACCTCGATCTATTTCGTGGCCAATGTTGCCTCGGCCGCGTTCGGCCTGTTGAACGTCGTGATCTTCACGCGTCTGCTGTCGACGGCCGATTACGGGGTCTACGTGCTCGGCAGCGGCTATGCGGCCGTGCTTGCAGCGCTGCTCTACACCTGGATCAAGCAGGTGATCATGCGGGAGGAGGCCAAAGGCGACGGGCCTGACATGCGGGGCACGATCCTGCTCGGCTTCCTGGCGACCTTGCTCCTGTTCCCGCTGATCTATGTCGGGGCATCCTTGTTCACCGACGTCGACAAGCTGGCGATTCTCGGCACTTTGGCGTTCACCGTCGCGAGCGGGTTTTTTGAACTCGGGCAAGACCTTGTCCGGGCGCGCCTGCTGGCGCTCCGCTACATGGTGGCCACCATCACGCGCGCCGTCCTGGTCTCGGGGTTCGGCATTGCGGCCGTGCTCGGCGGCGGCGGCGGTCACACCTTGCTGCTCTCGAGCGCGGCCGCCTATCTGATGAGCGCCGGGCTGACGCTGCGCTCCGTCTGGGTCGGCACGCGCCTGAAGCTCCGCGACAAAGACCTCGGCCCCCTCTTCGTGTGGGGTTTTCCGCTGACGATCTCGATTTCGATGCTGTCGCTTTCGACCTCGGTGGATCGCTTCATCATCGCGGGCCTGCTCGGCACGGGCGCAGCGGGCCAGTATGGCGCCTCCGTCGATCTCGTCCGCCAGGCCCTCATCATTCCGGCCATCAGCGCGTCGGCGGCCTTCATGCCGATCGCTGTCCGCTTCCTCGCAAACGACGGAGCGGCGGCGGCGCGGGCGCATCTCGAAGAGTGCCTGGAACTGCTGGTCGGCGTGGTGCTTCCGTCGGCCATCGGTTTCGCCCTTGTGTCGGGCCATGTGGCCGATCTTGTGCTCGGGCCGGATTATCGCGCCGTGGCGCGGATCGTCATGCCGGCCGCCTCCATCGCGGTGATCTTTCAGATCATCGTCCAGCAATATGTTCACATCAGCTTCCTGCTGGCCAATCGCAACGCCTTCTATCTCATCAACACGGTTGCGACGCTCGCGTTTGGCGCCATCGCGTCGGCGGTGCTGACTCATGTGTTCGGCGTCGGCGGCGCCGCCTGGGGCCGTGTGGCGACGGATGTGTTTGGCCTTCTCAATGCCGGAGTGCTGGCCGCGATCGCGTTCCCGATGCCGGCCCCGATCGGGCGCATCGCCCGGGTCTGCGGCGCAACCGCCGCGATGGCCGTGGTGGTGGTCGGCCTCGATCATCTCGTGGTCACGGATCGGCCCATCGTCCTGGCTTTGCTGATCCCGGCCGGTGCCGTCACTTATCTGGCCGCATGTTGGGTGCTGGATGTCGCGTCGTTGCGCGGCAAGCTCCGGTCGGTCTTGTCGCGTCTGTCCGGCTTGCGCCGCCAACGGGCGTGATCCGAAGCCGCTCTCGCCGTCAGAGCCCGAAGACGACGATTTCACTGTTGGAGAGATCGCCGTCGCGCGGTCGGTCAGGGCCTTTGAAATATTTCGGCATGCCTCCCGCCACGAAGGCGCCGGGAATGCCCGCGATCGGCCTATTCGCGTCGATGACCACGACGCCGCGCCCACGCCGCGCCAGCGCCCGCCCGATCGGCCCAGCGAAGCGGACCATGTCGGCGATATCGCGGCAATAGACGAGTTGTGCGGCCGGAACGACCCCCTTGACGGTCCGCAGCCGGAACGAAAAGGGATAGACGGCTTCGCCGTCGATGGCCGCGAGGTTCAGGCAACCATAGTGGCGCTGCTCCTCCAGGATCGCGACGTCACGCGCATCGAGACCCTTCCGTGGCCCGTTGACCGCTTCGACCCGCACCGATGGCCGACGGCGCGCAAAGGCCGGAAGCGCGAAAAGCCGCCCCTGGCTATATCGAATGAAGCCCTGCGCCTCGATGATGGGGCGCGTATGTTCGGCGGGAGACACGTTGAAATAGGTGCTTTGCTTATGTTTCGTGGCTTGGCTGATGAGGATCGACGCATAGCCCTGGAAGGCCGGATCGACATACCAGCTCGATAGGTTCGAGCGGGTCACGAAGGCGTCGCCCGCGCGTGTCGTGCCCGAGATCAGCAGGATTACCCCGACGAGGTCGCCGTCGCGGTCCAGCACATAGCCGAAACGCGGCAGGTCGGGCGGAGAGTCGCGCCGCGCCATCCGGGTGAGCCCTGCCGTCCAATAGGCATGCGTCCGGTCCGGGAAGCCTGCGGTGAGCAAAGCCGCGACCGCTGGGAGGTCCGCCTCGACGATGAGGCGGCAGCGCAGCCGTGGCGCGGCGGCTGGCGCCGGCCCCCGCCGATCGACGTCGCTCATCGCATCACCGCTGCATCCAGCGCCGACAAAGCCGCTGCCCAGGCGGCCTGCGTGTCGACGGGTGGCACCGCGATCCGCGACCCCGCCGCGCGGATCGCAAGCGCTGCGAGCTCGTCCACATCGGCGTGCGGCGAGGCCAAGCATAATTGCCCGGTGGCGATCGCGGCCCGATAGGCCGGAAAGGCGTCGACGCTACGCCGGTCGGGAGGTGAATTGACCACCACCGGTTTGCCCGACGTCAGGCAAGCCTGCACGCTGGCGCGTCGCGTCGTCAGCCCCTCGGCGAAACGATAGACGAAGACGTCGACGGCCTCGAAGATCCCGAACAGGTCCTCCGGCTCTGCCACGAACCCGGTCACGCGCACGCGGTCGGCAAGATCAAGCGCCCGAACCCGTGCCTCGAAGGTCTCCTGGACACGATCCTGGCCTTTGACGAAAGAGCCGGCAAAGACCACGAACGGATCGCGGCCGAGCCTCCGAATCGCGGCCACGATATCGAGCACCTCGGCCGAGTGTTTCTTCGGATAGATCGATCCGAAATGCCCCAGGATGAGCCGTCCTTTGGCGCGTTCGGCGGCAAGATATCGGCTGTCGTCGCTGGCGCGGATCGTCTCCGGCCGCATGAGGTTTGGTGGGATCGGGATGATGCCGCGCCGTTGAGTCACCCATCGCGACAGCGGGCTGGCGGCGAATTGGTCCGAGACCTCAAGGCAGGAGAACAGGATCACGTCCGCGAGCTTCAGCGGCAGCGCGAAGGCAGCCCGGCGCTTCCAATCGAGATCGGCCCATTCGTGCAGCACGACGATGGCACCTCGCCCCTTGGCATGGGCCATGGCGAGCGCGACGGCCGGTTCGACAAGCCGCGTCTTCCAGGCCACCAGGGGCAGGTTCAGCACCACAGCATCGGTGTCGTCGAGGGCTTTGCCGAGCGCCGCGAGGTCGAGATCCAGCGTCGGCGTCGTGGCGCGGTGACCAGCCGTCGACGCAAGCAGCCGTGCAAAAGCCTCGACACCGCAGGGTGCGTCGGATCTCGAGACAAGGACGGCGAGGCGAGGCGCCTCGAACCCGGATGCGGTCATGTCGGCTCAATGGCGCCCGCGTGCTGAACGACGGCCCAGCCTGCGCGTCCTTTTGCCTTAGCGGATGGCGCAGGGCTCCGTCGACCGAGATTCGACATAAATGCTGAAGAGATTATCGCGGCGTGCCGCTTCACTTACGTTTCGCTAACCAAGTTCCTTTACGGTCGGTTTGTCGGTTCGACGACGTTCGTGCGTTTGCCCCGTATCTTTGGCAAAAGCAACGTGTTGCAGCGCCAAGGTTTGATGATCCCGCGAACGGTCGGAGGGTTGAGCGGCGATGTTGGACGAGACGAGATCGGTGCGGACCAGCGTTCCATACGCCGGGGTTAGCGATGTGCCGCCGGTCTCGAACCCGCTCGCTCAAACCTTGCTGTCCCGATGGCGTCTGATCGTCGCGCTGGCGGCCCTCGGGGCGGTGGCGGCTTACGCCGTCTCGACCATCATCCCGCCGAGCTTCGTCGCCTCGTCTGAGCTTTTCGTCGATCCGCGCAGCGTTCAGGTGCTGAAATCGGATCTCACGGTACGCCAAGAAGATTCGCAAACCGAAAATAGCTTCGTCGAGAGTCAGGCCCGCATCGTGACCTCGGAGAGCGTGTTGTCTCGCGTCGTTGCCGAACAGCATCTGGCCGATGATCCGGAGTTCAACGGCGCCGCCCGGGGCCTGATCGCTTCGCTGCTGGGCTTGGCCGGATCGCCACCCGCCACGACCGATGAGGAGACACGCGCCCGCAACGCCCTCACGACTCTCTATGATCGCACCAGCGTGCATCGGCCCGAGCGGACCTTTATCATCGATATTTCGGTGATGTCGCGGGATGCCGCCAAAGCCGCGACGCTCGCCAATGCGGTCGCGCAGAGCTACCTCGACGCGCAGACCGAGGCGCTGTCGGAATCGGCGCGTCGGGCCAATGCGGCGCTGACCAACCGGCTCGACGAATTGCGTGAGCGTTTGCGCGTCTCCGAGGCAAAGGCCGAAGACTTTCGTCGCAAGAACGGCCTCGTTGGCACACGGACCCAACTCGTGAGCGAGCAACAGCTCACCGATGCGACGACCCAATTGGCGCAGACCCGCTCTCGCGTGATCCAGGCCAAGAGCCGCCTTGACCAAACCCGCAACCTTCAGGCGACCGCCGCCCATAACGGCAGCCTTCCCGAAGCGATCGCGTCGCCCACGATCGGCATCTTGCGCGGCCAGCAATCGGAGGCTCTCCGCAAGCTCGCTGACGCCCGCTCGACCTATGGCGACCGCTATCCCGGCGTGCGCGACCTGCAGGCGCAGGTGGCCGACATCAATCGCGTCGTCGCGGCCGAACTCGGCCGCATCGCGCAAGCGGCTCAGGCCGATTACGATCGAGCCGTCGCATCGGAGACGGCACAGAAACAGGTTGTGGAGACGTTGACGGGCGAGTCGTCCAGCGCCGGCACCGCCTTGGTGCAACTGGCAGGCCTGCAGCGCGAAGCCGACATCAACCGGAACCTCCTCAACGCCTTCATGAGCCGGGCGCGGGAAACCAGCGAGCTCGAGCGGGTCGATTCCACCAACGCCCGCATCGTCACCAGCGCCCAGCCGCCGCGCAACCGATCCTTCCCGCCGCGCGGAAGCGTGCTGGCGATCCTGGGGCTGCTGGCGGGTGCGGGTCTCGGTGCCGCGTTAGCGCTGCTGCTCGCGATGCGTCAGGATTCCGACGATGAATTCGATCGTCGCCTCGACCCGCGTCGGATCAAATCCGCCGCTTGATGATCGCGGGTCGGCCGACGCTCCTAAGCGTTGGCCGATAGGCTGATCGCATCGTCGATGCGGCGAATGCGCTCCTCGGCCTCGTGCTTGGTGATGCAGCCCATGCGGGCCGCGAGGCTAACGGCGCGGTCTTTGTCGCCGCGCCCCCGCGCGGGTCCGGTGGTGACCAGATAGGCCGCAAGGGCCGAAAGCTCCGCATTCAAGCGTTCGATCGTTCCAGCGAGGCGCGAGACTTCCATCTCATGCTCCCGGCGACTGATCACGTCCGTGCCAAACATCGTTTCCCCTTCCGACTGTCACATATTGTCGAACCACCGCGCGGCATGAGCGTCAGCTCAGGGTCACAATTGGCGCGTCCAAATACGTCGGATGTGTGTCAATCCTCAGGCGCCACGGACGTCACAAATTACGGCTGGGATTTCAGTCGGCTAAGCGCGACGGTCGATCGCCTCGCTACGATCGTGGTCGGCGTCGGTCGCCGGCTTGCGCGGATCTGAACAGAATCACGATCGGGGTTTCAGCCACGCCGCGTGAAAAATGTCTGGAGGAAGCGGGTCGACCAGATCGATCTGATCATCATGATGAGCAGCAGAAACGCGCCCCAGAGCGCCGTTGCCAGATGCTGGTTGGCGCCGAGTTGGTTGAGGCCGGATGCGATGACCTGCAGGATCACCAACGCGATCGTGAGCGGGATGACGCGACCGAACCCGCCGAAGGGATCGACACGGCCGAGGAAGCAGGCCAGCACGGTGATGAGCAGGTAGGACTCGCCGTGCCCCACCCGCACCGAGTTAAACCGCGCCAGCATGACGATGCCGGCGATGCCGCACATGAGGCCGGACAGGGTGTAAACCAGGGTCAACATGCGCTTGGTCGGCACACCGGAATAGCGCGTCGCCTCGATGTTCGAGCCGATCATGCGGGTCGCGAAGCCGAGCCGCGTGCGCGACATCAGAACGTTCCAGATCAGCACGCAGGCCGCGAAGACCAGCAGCGGCACCGGGATGCCGAGTAGCGTTCCCTGTCCGATTGTCTGCACGAAGCCCGGGACGCCGGAGATATCGCCGCCCTTGGTCAGGAACTCGCCCAGACCGCGCACGAAGATCATCATCGAGAGCGAGACGAGAATCGGGTGCGCCCCCGTATAGGCGATGATGGTGCCCATCAGCCAACCGACCAGCGCGCCGGTCGCCAGGGCCGCCACCACGCCGAGCACGAAGGCGCCTGTCCCGGCATCGACGCCGCCATAGCTCTGCAGCACCCAGGCCATGGCAAGGCCCGACAGGTTCGCCGTAAAGGTGATGGCGAGATTGAAGCCGCCCGAGATGATCGGCATCAGCATCGCCAGCGTCAGCAGGCCGAGTTCTGGCAGCTGGAACGCGACGGACGTGAACGTGCTTGTCGAGAAGAAACCCGGCGACATCACGCTGAAGAGAACCAGGACGACGAGCAGAAAGCCGAGCAGGCCGAGCACGTCGCCATCGGCCAGAACGCCGCTGCGACCGATGCGGGGAGGGGAGACCGACTGGGTCGTCATCAGGCGATCCTTCTTGCGGCGGGGGTGCGCCATGATCCGATGAGGCGACCGGCCCCCTCGCTCGATAGCGTGATCGCCACCAGGATGATGGCACCGACGATCATCTTGAACGCGTAGGGCGAAATGCCGAGCAGGTTCAGGCCGTTCTGGGTGATGGCCACGAGAATGATGCCCAGAATGACGCCGAGGATGGTGCCGCGTCCGCCGCCAAGGCGGGCGCCCCCCAGCACCACAGCGGCCAGCACGTCCAGTTCACGGCCATAGAGCGCGTTGGGAACCACCTCCTGGGCATAATGGGCCTGCATCAACCCGGCGATGCCGGCCATCAGACCGAGCCAGCCGAAGGCGAGATAATGCATGGCCCCGATGCTGATGCCGACGCGCCGCGCGCCTTCGGGATTGTCGCCCATCGCATAGAGCTGCCGCCCTGTCGTCGTGCGGCGGAGCAGCAGCCAGGTCGCCACGACGCAGACCACCATGACGAGCACCGGCAGTGTGAGCTCGGCGCGGCCGCTCGCCATATCGGTTCCGAACACGACGACGCGTGTGGTCCACCAATCCGGCAGGTCATAGATCGAGACCCCGCCGGAGAAGAACATCAGGCCGCCGAAGAACAGATTATAGGTCGCGATCGTCACGACGATCGACACGATGCGGAATTGATAGATCAGGAAGGCGTTGAGGCAGCCGAGCATCAGGCCGAAAACCGCCGCGAGCGCGAAGCCCAACGCCCAGTCGCCGCCGCCGAGCTGCGCGACCGTCAGCGCCGTCAAATATTGCACCACGGAAGCCGCGACCGTGAACGAGATGTCGATGCCGCCGGCGATCAGCACCACCAGCAGACCGACCCCGAAGATAATGTTGACCGCGCTGGTGTTGAGCAGATCGAAGATGTTCGACAGGGTCAGAAACGTCGTGGTGGTGAAGCCGAGACCCACCACCATGGCGAGGATCACGAGGATCAACCAACGTTCCGTCGATCCGATGCGGAGCTTAGGCATGAACGGCCTTTTCGATGTGGTCGATATCGGTCGAGCCGGGCCGATAGGTCTCGACGATGCGCCCGTCCCGCATGTGAAGAATCCGGTCCGCGTTGAAATAAACCTCGGGAATTTCGTCGGAAATCAGCAGGATCGCCATGCCAGCTTCCGCAAGATCGTGGATGATCGAGAAGATGCCGGCCCGCGCACCGACGTCGACCCCGACGGTCGGCGAGTCGAGGATCAGGAGTTTCGGCTCGGTCGCCAGCCATTTGGCCAGCACGATCCTCTGCTGATTACCGCCCGATAGGGTCGAGACCGCGTCGTCGGGCTTGCCGATCTTCACGCCGAGATCGGCGATCCACTTGTCGATCAGTGTATCGCGGCGTTTCTGATTGATGAGAATGCCGGGGCCGAGCAGCCGATCGAGAACCGCCATCACGGTGTTGTCGCCGATCGATTGCGGCTGAACGAGGCCGAGCTGGAGCCGGTCTTCCGATACATAGGCAATCCCCGCCTCGATCGCGTCGCGGTTGTTGCGAAGCTGCAGGGTCTTGCCGTCGAGCGCGATCGTGCCGGCGGCGGGCCGCGTCATGCCGAACAGCGAGAGCGCCAATTCGGTGCGGCCCGAACCGAGCCGTCCCGTGAGGCCGACGATCTCGCCCTTGCGGATCGTGAAGGCGATGTCGTCATATTGACCGGGGCGCGACAGGCCGTCGACCGCGAGCACGACCGGCTGGGTTTCGAGGTCGCGCGATTGGACCGCATAATCGAAAGTTTTGCCGGTCATCAATTCGGTCAAGCGCGTCTGCGTCATGCCGGCGGTCGGGAAGGTGCCGACATAACGGCCGTCGCGGAGCACCGTCACCCGGCTGCACACGTCGAGCACCTCGGCGAGCCGATGGCTGACGAACACCACCGCGATACCTTCCGACGACAGGCGCCGCACGATCGTCAGCAACGCGTCGGTTTCGGCCTGGCTGAGCGAAGCGGTGGGCTCGTCCATGAAAACGAGCCGCGCCTCCGCCACCAGCGCGCGGGCGATCGCCACGATCTGGCGCTGGGCGATCAGCAGGGTCCGCAACGGCGCGTCGAGGTCGAGGTCGACGCCAAGCCGGTCGAGGATGCGCTTGGCGGCCGTTTTCATGCCAGCATAATCGACGAGGCGCGGGCGAGCGCCGAGATTGCTCTCAAAGCCGATATTCTCCGCCACCGACATTTCGGGGAACAGCGCGAGATCCTGCCAGATGACCTGGATGCCGAGCGCACGGGCGGTGCCCGGGTTCAGACCCTCGATCGAGCGGCCGTCAAAGGTCATAACGGCACCGCGCTCGGGCGCATGCACGCCGCTGATGATCTTGATCAACGTGCTTTTGCCGCAGCCGTTCTCACCCGCCAGACAAAGCACCTCGCCGCGCTTCACTTCGAAGCTGATGTCCTGCAGGGCTTTGACGCCGCCGAACTGCTTCGAGATGTTGTCGAGATACAACAAGGGCGTCGTGTCGGCCGATGCGGGGTCGGATGGGGCAGAGGCTGGATCGGGCATCGAGAGCGCTCGCTAAAGCCGGATCGGCGCTGTTCGGGTCGCGGCCCGTCTTTGCTCGCCGTCAGGCTCGGTCAGAATGAGAACGGAGCAGACCGGCAAGCCGGCCTGCTCCAGAGCGCGAGGGTCCGAAGATCCTCGCGTCGAACGATGGATGCCGTCAGAGGCCCATCTTGGCGAGATCGTCCACGGTATTTTTGTTGAGATCGACCAATTCGTCGACGATCAGGTTATGGCCGTCGGGATGCACCACGCCGAGACCCGGGATGGTTGTGCCGTCCTTGATCGGCTCGCCCTTGACCACCATCGTGCCGAGCGTCACGAAGACCTCGCCGGCGAGTTCCGGGTTCCACATGAAGCCGCCCGTCAGGACGCCGTCATGCACGAGCTTCTTGCCTTGTCCCGGCGAGAAGGGACCCATCACGAGGATCTTGCCATCCATATGCTTTTCGGCGACAGCGCGGGCCGCGCCGATCGGGCCTTGGCTGCCGAAAGCCAGGAAGCCTTTGAGATCCGGGTGTGCGCGCATCAGGTCGAGCGCCGTGCTGCGCGATTGATCGACGTTTTCGGCAACGCCGTAGCGGTCGCCGACGAGCTTCATGTCGGGTGCGTTCGCTTTGATGTAGGCGATCGCCGCATCGGCCCATGCGTTATGCAGCGGCACCGTGAGGGAGCCGACGAACACCGCATATTCACCCTTGCCGCCGAGAGCATCGACGAGGCGCTTGCCATAGGCTTCGCCGAAGCCCTTGGACGAGGCCAATTCGAAGTCGTAATCGGCATTTTTTTGCTTGGGGGATTCGTGCGTGATGACCTTGATGCCGGCGGCGCGGGCGCGTTCGAGCACGGGCTCGAGAACTTCCGCATCATTCGGTACGACACCGATCACGTCGACCTTCTGGGCGATCAGATCTTCGATAGCGCGGACCTGAAGCGCGGGGTCGGCGCTGGTCGGGCCGATCATGAAGGCTTTGACGCCGAGCTCGGCGCCCTTCTTCTTGATGCCCGCCTCCATGGCGTTGAACCACGGGATGCCGCCGATCTTGACCACGACGCCGATCACCGGCTTGTCGGGCGAGGCGCTCGCCGGGCCGACGATCGTCATCGCGATCGCGCCGGCCAACAGAGCACGCTTGAACAGATTTACCATGATATCCTCCCTGATAATCGCCCGCCCCTCCGGGGTCGTGCGTGGCGACTGTGCCGCTCGATCTTGACGGCGCGGCGGCTCATCCGCATCGCGCTTGACGAATAGCTAAATCTATTTAGCAATCTCTGTCAAACGGCAATCGCTCGACGTTCGCGCAAGAAACGTGGCAAGTCCGTTCGAACGGGAGAAGAACCCCAATGGCACGCGCCGCAGGCGGACGAAAAGCAACCATCTACGATATCGCGACGGCCACGAAGGCCTCGGCCTCGACCGTCAGCCTCGTGCTGAACGGGAGTTGGGCCCGCTATCGGATCAAGGAGGACACGGCGCAGCGCGTGCTCGAAAGCGCGCGGACGCTCGGCTACAACGTCAACTTGAAGGCGCGCGGGCTCCGTCTGTCCCGCTCCGGCCTCGCCGGTATGATCCTGCCGCATTATCGCAATCGGTTTTTCGCCGATCTGGCCGAAACTTTCGAGGCCGAGGCGCGGCGTCGCTCCCTCTGCCCGATCGTGGTCAGCACGCAGCGCGACGGCCCGTCCGAGGTCAAGGTCACCGAGACCCTCCTGGCCCAGCAGGTCGAATTTCTGTTCATCGTCGGCGTGGCGGAACCCGAGCCGTTGAACCGGTTATGCGGGGCGTCCGACACGCCATGCGTCAACATCGATCTGCCTGGCGAGGCGGCTCCCTCGGTCGTGTCGGACAACCGGGCCGGAGCGCGCCAACTCACCGATCTGCTGATCGGCAAGATTCGGGCACGCGGGGGCGACCCCACGAGCCTGCTCTATCTCGGCGGCGTCGCCGGCGAATATGCGACCGACAATCGCGTCGCCGGCTTCACGGATGCGCTCGGGGCCCAGGGTATCCGGCCCTCCGGCAGCATGTTGATGCGATGCGGTTATCCCCCAGCTGCCGCAAAGGCGGCCCTCCAGCATTATCTCGAGGTTCAGGGCCGGCTTCCGGTCGGGCTCTTCATCAGCTCGATCGCGGTCTTCGAGGGTCTCGTCCAATTTGCCGCGACCTTGCCGCCGCGGTCGCTCGAACAACTCGTGGTCGGTTGTTTCGACTGGGACCCGTTTGCCGCCTCGCTGCCGTTCGACGTTTCGATGCTGCGGCAGAACGTCGAGGTGATGATCGAGGAAGCGTTTACGGCGCTTGGTGAGGCCGAGCAGATCGCACGGCCTTTCGTGATGGTGCCGCCTGTGCTGGAGCGGCCCTGAGGCTTTAAGAGCCGAAGTTGCCGACCGGCGCGATCTCGGCATGGATGCCGACGCTGGCATCGCCGTTGGCCATGACCCAGCCGCGAAACATGCCGCCCGTGTTGAACGGCGCCGCGACATGGCCCGTGGCGTCGACCGAGACCAAGCCGGCACCGATGCGATAGGGCGCGAGATCGGCCAGCACCGTGTCGGTCGCGGTCGCGAGGCTTTCGCCGAGATAGGCGATCCGACTGGCGATCTCATGCCCGAGAACGTGTCGAATAAAATACTCGCCCTGGCCGGTGCCGGAGACGGCACAGACGCCGTCACGCGCATAGGTGCCTGCACCGATGATCGGGCTGTCACCGACACGTCCCGCCGGTTTGTTGGTGTAGCCGCCGGTCGAGGTCGCGGCCGCGAGATGGCCGTGCCGATCGAGCGCCACCGCCCCGACCGTGCCGTGCTTCTCGGCCTCGCTGGCCGAGGCGAGGGTGCCATCCTGTCCGCGCCGGATCATGCTGGCGAGCGCGTCCCGGCGCCGCTCGGTGGTGAAGTAGCTCTGGTCGACGAGCTCGACCCCATGGGCTTCCGCATAAAGGTCGGCGGATGGGCCGGTCAGCATCGCGAGCGTGCCGCTCTCCAGCACGGCGCGCGCCGCCTTGACCGGGTTGCGGATCCGCTGCGCCGCCACGATCGCGCCGGCCGCAAGGGTCGCGCCGTCCATGATCGAGGCATCAAGTTCATGAAGGCCGTCGTGGTTGAGCGCCGCGCCGTGGCCGGCGTTGAAATGCGGCGAATCTTCCATCACGACGACCGCGGCCTCGACCGCATCGACCGCACGTCCGCCGCGCGTCAGCACAGCCCAGCCGGCCCGCAGCGCCTCGGTGAGGTGCTGACGTGCCTCCCTCCATTCCGCATCGCTGAGGTCTTCCCTGGCCAGGACGCCGCAGCCACCGTGGATCGCCAATACGCTCTGATTCATCGAGACTGTTCCTTCGGTCACGCCGCCAACTGATCGACCTTGCGGGTCAGATCGGCGAGATAGGGGGCGGGGTCAAGCGACGAGCCGGTTGCGCGCCGCAGGATCGCGTCGGGTGTGAGGCTGCGGCCGTGCCGGTGGACGTTGGCGCCGAGCCACGCCGCAAGCGGGGCATAGTCGCCGCACTCGAGGCCGGTCGTGACGCCGGCGTCGCGGCCAGCGGCGGCGAACAGCTGCGAGCTCATGACATTGCCGAGCGTGTAGGTCGGAAACGAGCCCATGAGACCGGCCGCCCAATGCACGTCCTGAAGCACGCCGTTCCGATGGTTCGGCACATCGAGGCCAAGGTCGCGCCGAACGACGTCCGACCAGGCACCCGGGAGGTCGCGGACCGCAAGGTCGCCCGCCATCAGGGCGGCTTCGAGGTCCGTCCGGAACATGACGTGCAGATCGTAGGTCAATTCGTCTGCTTCGACCCGGATGAGACCCGGCGCGACGTGATTGACGGCCCGCCAAAGGGTGTCGGCATGGGCGCCCGCCAACTGGCGTGGGAACGCAGCCTGCGCTTCGGCACAATGCAGCGCCCAGAAGCGCCGCGACCGGCCGACCCGGTTTTCCCACAGGCGCGACTGGCTTTCGTGCATCCCGAAGCTGGCGCCGCCGACCGCGTAAAGCCCGACGAGATCGGTCGCGAAGATCGAGCGGCTGAACGCGGGGTCGAGGCCCTGCTCGTACATGCCGTGACCGGCCTCGTGCCACACGCCGAAGAAACCGCTCGGCAGCCAAGTGTCGCGAAACCGGCCGGTGATCCGGACGTCCGTCCGATCGAACGAGATCTCGAACGGATGGGCCGTGTCGTCGAGCCGACCACAGGCGAAATCATAGCCCATGCGCGCCGCCATCGCGGACGCGAACGCTTTTTGGTCCGGGATCGGGAAGGGTCCGCGCAGCAGGTCGAGCCGTGGCTCCGGCAGGCTCCTGGCCCGTTCGATGAGGGGCAGCAATCCAGCCCGTAGCGTCGCATAGAGCGTATCGAGACGGGCCAACGTCATGCCTGGCTCGTACTGACCGACCAGCGCGTCATAAGGGTGCTCGGCATAGCCGATCGCCTCGGCACGCTGGCGCTGCAACGCGACCGTGCGTTCGAGATAGGGCGCGAACCCATCGAAATCGTTGGTTCGTCGCGCCTCGACCCAGGCCGATTCGGCGCGCGCCGCAAGATCGGCCGCTTCGACGATCAGGCTCTTCGGAATCCGACGCAGCGTCTCGACGGCGAGGCGCGTCTGATCGATGGCACGGCGCGACAGGTCGTCGGCCGGCAGCGCCGCTGTCACCTCCGAGGCCGCATCGAGGGCGGCCCGGAACGCCTCCCCGGTCGCAAGATCGCGCGCAAGACCCGTCAGCGTGGCGATCTGTTTGCCGCGCGCTGCCGCGCCTGCGGCTGGCATGAGGGTGCGGGCATCCCAATGCAGCACATTGACGGCGCAGAGCAGATCGGCGATCTGCCCCATCTGCTTGTCATAGGGCGCAAGGCTCATGGGTCGCTCCTCGTTGGCGCCGGCTCGGGGCTCGCGGCTGGATCGCCGAATGCGCTCAAGTGACAGGCCGCGAGATGGCCGTCGCCGCGCGTCGTCAGCACCGGACGCTCGGTGATGCAGCGGTCGAACGCATGCGGACAGCGGGTGTGGAAGGCGCATCCCGAGGGGAGGTTGACGGGGCTCGGCAATTCACCCCGCACCGCCGGGGCGCGGCTGCGGCGCCCGGGGTCCATCTCGGGTGCGGCGTCGATGAGGGCGCGCGTATAAGGGTGGCGCGGCGCCGAAAATACAGCCTCGGCGTCGCCGATCTCGACTACTGCGCCGAGATACATGACGGCGACCCGGTGCGAGAAATGCCGCACGAGACGCAGGTCGTGGGCCACGAACAGCACCGTCAGATTGAGGCGATTCTGCAATTCGAGCAGCAGGTTGACGACCTGGGCCTGCACCGACACGTCGAGCGCCGAGACGAGCTCGTCCGCCACCAGAATGTCGGGTTCGACCGCGAGCGCGCGGGCGATGCCGATCCGCTGCCGTTGTCCGCCCGAAAATTCATGCGGCAGGCGGTCGGCCGCATCGGTCGGCAGGCGCACGAGATCGAGAAGTTCGGCGACGCGGGCCGGGATGTCGGCCGAGGGGCGCATCCGATGCACGCTCAACGCCTCGGTCAGCACCTGCCGGACGGTCATGCGCGGATTGAGCGAGCCGTAGGGATCCTGGAACACCATCTGGACGCGGCGATTGAAGGCGCGGCGGTCGCTCCCGTGGAGCGTCGCGATATCGATTCCGTCGAAGACGACGCGGCCCGCGCTCGGGTCGATCAGCCGGACGATGGCACGCGCTAAGGTCGACTTTCCACAACCGCTTTCGCCGACGATCCCGAGCGTCTCGCCGCGCCGCAGATCGAGGGTGATGCCGTTCAGCGCATGCACGACCCGCTGCGGCTTCCCGGTCAGCCGGTCGGTCCAGGCGCGCGCCATGGCAAAGCGCACGACGAGGTCGTCGATGCGGAGGATCGACGGGGCGGTCGTGATGGCGGTCATCGGCTCAGCCCCGCCGCCGCGACCACTTCATGATGGAAACAGGCGACCAGCCGGCCGGGCGCGATAGAGGCGAGCGGCGGGCGCTCCGCTGTGCAGATTTCCGTTTTGAAGCTGCAGCGCGGATGAAAGGCGCAACCCTGCGGCATGTCGGCCAGCGACGGCGGCGTCCCGTCGATCGACAGCAAGGGCTGCCGCTCCTGCCCCGGGCGCGGCACCGAGCCGAGCAAACCGCGTGTGTAGGGATGGTGCGGTTCGGCGAAGAGGCTTGCGACCGACCCGCTTTCCACGATGCGGCCCGCATACATGACGGCAACGCGGGAGCAGGTCTGTGCCACGACGCCGAGATCATGCGTCACCAGAATGACGCTCATGCCGAGCCGGTCGCGCAGATCGACGATGAGCTTCAGGATCTGATCCTGGATCGTCACATCGAGCGCCGTCGTGGGTTCATCGGCCAGCAGCAGGCGCGGTTCGCCCGCCAGCGCGATCGCGATCATAACGCGCTGGCGCATGCCGCCCGAGAACTCATGCGGATAATGATCGAGCCGCTCTGTCGCGGCCGGAATGCCGACAAGATCCAGCAAGTCGACGGCGCGCGCTTTGCGCGCGGCTTTCGACAGATCGGTGTGGGTCGCCAGCGTCTCGTCGATCTGCTGAAACACCGTCAGGACCGGGTTGAGCGCCGTCATGGGTTCCTGGAAGATCATCGCGATCTCTCCACCCCGCACCGCGCGCAGCTTGGCCTCGGGCAGCGCCAAGAGATCGACGCCGTTCCAGACGACGGACCCGCTGACCGTGCCGGGTGGCCGCAGCATCCGCAGCAACGAGCGCAGCGTGACGCTCTTGCCCGAGCCCGACTCACCGACAAGTCCGATGATCTCGCCGTCGCCGATCTCGAAACTCACGCCGTCGACGGCGCGCACCGGGCCGGCCGGGCCCGTGAAGGTGGCGGTGAGGTCGCGCACCGTCAGCGTCGTCATCGGCGCGGTCTCAAGAGATCCGACAGAGCATCGCCGAGCAGGCTGAACCCGAGGCCGGTGATCACGATGGCGATGCCGGGGAAGATCGAGATCCACCATGCGGTCGACATGTAGTTTTTTCCGTCGGCGATCAGCACGCCCCATTCGGCGGCGGGTGGTTGCGCCCCGAGCCCGAGATAACCGAGGCTGGAGCCGAGCAGGATGCACAGCGCCATATCGGTCATCCAATAGACGATCGCGGGCGTGATCGCGTTGGGCAGCAGGTGGCGCAGGATGATACGCGGCGTGCTGTAGCCCATGACCCGACCGGCCGAGGCATAATCGAGCCGCTTCTGCACCTTGAATTCAGCCGCGATGATCCTGGCGTAGAAGATCCAGCCGACCGCGCTGATCGCGATATAGAGGTTGATGAGGCCAGGGCCCAACACCGCCACGATGGCGATGACCAGCACGAGAAACGGAAACGTCACGATCGCGTCGACGAAGCGGCCGAACACGCTCTCGACCCAGCCGCCGTAATAGCCGACGACGGCACCGACCAGCGTGCCGAAGACGAATGGGAAGAGCGTGCCGAAAATCGCGATCTGCAGGTCGATGCGGAAAGCCCAGATGGTGCGCGAGAGAATATCGCGCCCGAAGTTGTCGGTGCCGAACGGATGGGCGAGCGAGGGGCCTTTAAGGATCGCCTTGTAGTCGAAGGTGGTGGGGCTGCGCGGCGCGAACCATTGCGGTTCGACAGCCATCAAGAGGGCAAAGCCAAGGATCACGACCGCGAGCACGAGAGTCGGTGTCACCCGCAAGGATAGCCGCGCGCGCGTCCGTCGTCGGGGCATTGGCGACGAGATCAGATCTTCGGCGGCCGTCACTGCGCCACCCTCGGATCAAGCGCCGCCTGCAACAGGTCCGTCAGTAGGAAGATCAGCGACACCACGACGGCCAGCGCCAGCGTGAGGCCCTGGATCACGGGATAGTCGCGCCCATAGATACTGTCGATCATCAGGCGTCCAACACCAGGAATCGCGAAGACGGTCTCGGTGATGACGGCGCCGCCGAGCAACACGCCGATGGTGGGGCCGAGCAACGCCACCGTCGAGATCAAGGCGTTCCGCAACACGTGCCGCAGCATGATGAGCCGGGGGCGCAGGCCTTTGGCGCGGGCGAAATCGACATATTCGGCCCCGAGCACGTCGACGATCGCGGCCCTCAGATTTCGCATCAGCACGGCTGCGAGGCTGACGGCGAGCGTCAAGGCCGGGAGGAACAGGTGATAGAGATGGTCGGCCCAGTCATTGCCATAGCCGCCGACCGGAAACCATCGCAGGGTGGCCGAAAAGACGGTGAGCAGCACGAGGCCGATGTAGAAGACCGGCATCGACAGGCCGACCTGAAAGGCGCCGCGGATGATCGCGTCAGCCGGACGGTTGCGGCGCATCGCGGCCACGAAAGCCAGCGGCACCGCCATGAGAATCGCGAAGAGAGCCGCCATTCCGGTCAGCAGCAGCGTCACCGGAAGCCGGTCGGCGATCAGCGACGAGACCGGGACCTGGATCACGAACGAACGGCCGAGGTCGCCGTGCAGCACGCGTTCGACGAAGGCCACGAATTGCAGCACCAGCGGACGGTCGAGCCCATATTGCGCCTTGGCGCGGGCCACGTCCGCATCCGTCACCCGATCACCCGCGATCGCGCTCAAGGGATCGCCGGGGAGCAGGCGCACGATCACAAAAGTCACGACAAGGATGAACAGCAGCGTCGGGATGATCTGCAGGATACGGCGGATCACGAAACCCGGATTCAGCACGGCTCAAGTCTCCGGGGGCGGCATCGTCGCCGGCCCACGCTCACTTTGCAGAAGATCAGGCGCGCGACAACCTCCCCTCCCATCCGAACGGGAGGTCATCACGATCCTGCCCGAACGGAGCCGGATTGGCTTGTCTTACTTCTCCAGCGAGGTCGCCACGAAGATGTTGTTGCCGAGCGGGATTTGCACGAAGCCCTTGACGCTCTTTTTCAAGACGACCGGATAGGGCGTCTCGAACAGCGGCACGATCGGGCCGGTTTTGTAAAGCTCCTGAATGCGGGCGAACTGGCCGGCCCGGACCTTGGGGTCGAGTTCGCTCTGCGACTTTTCGTAAAGCGCGTCGACCTCGTCGTTCTTCCAACCGGAATGCTGCGATTGGATCGTGGGGTAATAAGCGAAATAGGACGTTGCCTCGTTCGGATCGGCGATGTCGTCGGTCCACACGCTGAGCCGCATCGAGAAGTCGCCGGCGCGATAGCGCGACGTGATGGTGGCATTGTCGACCTGCTCGATCTTGAGCGTCACCCCGATTTCGCTCCACATCTGCTGCAAGGCGGTGGCGGTGCTGACCTGATCGACGTTGCCGGCCAAAACCAGGCACGAGAAGGTGACGCCGCTGAGGCCGCTCTCCTTCATCAGCGCCTTGGCTTTCTCGACATCGAGCGGGAATTCAGTTCCCTCACCGACATGCATCGGTGTCGCGGTCGACATGAACGAGCTCATCGGCGTGCCGACCCCGTGGGTCACGATGGCGATCAGCGCGTCCTTGTCGGCGGCATAATTCAGCGCCATCCGCAGCTTCTCGTTGGCAAGCGGGTTCGCGGTTCCGTCCGTCAGCTTGGGGCGGACGTTGAGGTTGCCGTAGAACACGCGGGTCGAGGGGAACAGCACCATGTTGAACGCCGGATTGGCCTTCAGTTCCTCGACACGCGAAAATGGGATGAATTCCGCGCCGTCGAGTTCGCCCGACTGAACCTTGAGGATGCGGGTTGCGTCGTCGGGGATGACCTCGAAGGTCACGCCATCGAGGTAGGGAAGCTTCTTCCCGTCGTCGCCATCGCGCCAATAATAGGGGTTCTTGACGAGCTTCATTTCCGAACCCCGGCTCCAGGATTGGAACATGAAAGGGCCGGAGCCGATCGGATGCTCGCCGAAGGTCTTGGCCTTGTCGGCGTCGGTCGCGCCCGCAGACGCCTCGAAGGCCTTCTTCGGCATGATCGAGGCATTGAAGGTGCTGAGCGCCGGCAGGATCGCCGGATCGGTGTGTTTCAACGCCAGGACGACGGTCTTCGGGTCTTTGATCTCGACCGAATCCAGTGCCTCGAGCAGAAAATTCCAGATGCCGTTCTTCGGGTCGTGAGCGCGCTCGAGCGACCATTTCACGTCCTCGGCCGTGATCGGCGACCCATCGGAAAATTTGGTCCCCTCGCGCAGCGTCAGCGTGACGGACTTCCCATCCGGCGCGACCGTCCAAGCGGTGGCGAGGCCGGGCTGAACGCCCTTGCCGTCGTCGGTCGGCAGCAGCAAAGTGTCATAGAGGTTCGACAGCACCCAGATGTCGACGTTGGCGTCGTTGAGGACCGGGTCGAGGAACAAGCTATCGGCATAGCGGCCATAGGTCATGATGCCGCCACGGGTCGCGGCGGAGCCTGACCCGATCGCAGCGACGCTCGCACCCAGCAGCAGCGAAGCCGTGACCGCGAACCTGAATGATGCTTTCATGGATGCTACCGATGATGTGAGGGGCCACTGTTCTAATTCTTTAGAACGCTAACGCCGCCGCGCCTTCTGTGTCAATTGTTGAGTTAAAGGCTCGACTAACGTTCGGTCAAAGAGGGTGATTGCTGAAACGGAGGGCACCGTGCTAATCGTCTAGAACGGTTTCGTATGGGATGACGATGCGGCTGGCTCTCGACAAGACCTTGCCGGTCGCCCTTGGAGCGCAGCTTCGCGGGTTGATCGAATATGGCATCGCCTGCGGCGAGATCGCGGGCGGGGCTCGGCTTCCCTCGGTCCGCGAGCTTGCCGATGAGATCGGTGTCGCTCCCATGACGGTCAGCCAAGTCTACCGCGATCTGAAGGAGGCCGGGTTGATCCATGGCCGACCGGGGTCGGGAACATTCGTGACCGATCGTGGTGCGGTCGGCGATAGCGATGCCCGGATGGCGGCATTTCTGCAACGGGTCGATGCCTTGATCGACGAAGGCTTGGCGATCGGCCTGCGGAGTGGCGAAATCGCGGGCTCGATCGGAGCGAGGCTGTCGGGCCGAGTTGCGCGCGGGCGAACCAAGGTCGTGGTGCTGGTCGGGACTTTTCCGGTCGCGGCGGCGAGCTATGCGCGATCGTTGGCTTCCGCGCTTGGCCCTGGCACCACCGTGGAGGCGCTGACGGTGGATGCGCTCCAACGCCGCGAGGCGGCGATGCAGCGGGCCACCGCGGCTGATCTCGTGCTCACCTTCGCGCATCGCCGACGGGAGGTCGCGGCCCTGCTGCCGCATCAGCGCGTGGCCGCCATCAGCTTCATCCCGTCCGAGGACACGCGGCGTGGACTGGCCTCGCTCGATCCTCGGGCGCGGGTGCTGGTCGTGTCGCGATTTCCCGAGTTTCTGCCGGTCATCAAGGCCGGTGTTGAAAAATTCGCGCCGCATGTGTCCGCCGTGACGGCCGCTCTGCTGGACGGGCCGGACCTTGCTGCCTTGCTGGGCGCCTGTAGCATCGTGGTGCTGTCGACGGGCGCGGAGGCGGCCCTCGACCAGTTGCCGGTCGGCGTCCGTGCCATGGAATATCGCCACGTTCCCGATCCCGGCGAGATCGAACGGATCGTCATTCCGCTGCTCCGTGACCCGGACAGCCCTGCGATCCAGCCCGACAGGAAAGCATCATGATGATCAGCGATATGAACTGGGAGCAGGTCGCGGCCTATCTCAAGACCGACGATCGCGCCATCGTGCCGCTCGGCAGCACCGAGCAGCATGCGGGCCTCAGCCTGTCGGTCGATTCGATCCTCTCCGAGCGGGTTGCTCTCGAGGCTGCAGAGCCGGTCGGCGTGCCGGTCTTCCCCGTGCTGGCCTATGGGATTACCCCCTATTTCCTCAGCTATCCGGGGTCGATCAGCCTGCGGATCGACACCTATGTGGCGGTCGTGCGCGACATTCTCGACAGTCTGCATCGGCAAGGGTTCCGCCGTATCCTCTTCGTCAATGGCCATGGCGGCAACCAGCCGGCCGGCGCCCTCGCGATCGAATGGATGGCCGACCACGCGGGCACGGCGGTCAAATTCCATAATTGGTGGAATGCGCCGAAGACCGCCGCCAAAGTGCAGGAGATCGATCCCGTCGCCTCGCACGCGTCGTGGATGGAAAACTTCCCCTGGACGCGGTTGCCCGGCGTCGTGGCACCGAGCCAGCGCAAGCCGATGGTCGAGTTCGACCGCATGCGCGTGCTCGACCCGGATGGTGTCAAGACGCTGCTGGGTGACGGTAACTTTGGCGGCTATTACGAGCGGCCGGATACGGAGATGCTGGCGATCTGGCAGGTCGCGGTCGAGGAGACGCGGGCCTTGCTCGAAGGACCCTGGGCATGAATGGCCCGATCCTGATCTGGGGCGCGGGAGCCATCGGCGGGGCGATCGGCGCGGCCATGATCCGCGCCGGCGAGGACGTGCTCTTCGTCGATGTCGTGGCCGACCATGTCGATGCCCTGAACCGGGACGGCTTGACCATCACGGGGCCGATCGGCGCGACGCGCGTGTCGGCCCAAGCCCGCCTGCCGGCGCAGGTCGAGGGGCGCTTCGACCGCATCATTCTGGCCGTCAAAGCCCACCATACCGAGGCGGCGCTCGTCGATCTCGCGCCCCATGTGGCGGATGAGGGTTACGTGGTCTCGGCCCAGAACGGTCTCAACGAACACGTGATCGCCGCACGCCTCGGTCGCGCGCGCACGATCGGCTGCTTCGTCAATTTCGGCGCTGATTACATCGAGCCCGGCGTGATCCACTATGGCGGACGCGGCGCCGTCGTGCTCGGCGAACTCGATGGACGGGCGAGCCCGCGCATCGCCGACCTGCACCGCTTGTTCCTGACCTTCGATCCCGCCGCGATCGTCACCTCGAACATTCTTGGCTATCTCTGGGCGAAACTGATCTATGGCGCGCAATTATTTGCCACCGCCCTTACCGACGATAGCATCGCCGACGTTCTGGCGATGCCGCATGCGCGGCCCGTTCTGACGCGCCTCGCACACGAGATCGTCGCGGTTGCGCGGGCCGAGGGCGTGACGCTCGAAGCCTTCAACGGCTTCGACCCGGCCGCCTTTCTGCCCGAGGCGGCGCCTGAGGTGACCGCGGCCTCGTTCGACGCGATGGTGGCGCATAATCGCAAGTCGGCGAAATCCCATTCGGGTATTTGGCGCGATCTCGCGATCCGCAAGCGCAAGACCGAGGTCGACGCCCAACTCGGCCCGATCGTGTCCGCTGGGGCGACACATACGCTCCCGACGCCGATCACGGCCGCCATCATCGCGATGATTCACGAGATCGAGGCCGGCCAGCGGCCGCTCGACAGGCGGAACATCGAACAGCTCGATCACATCGGTGAACAGGGACAAGCATGACGTTCGCTCTCAAGGGCCGCACGGCGCTCGTCACCGGCGCAGGCCATGGTTTCGGGCAAGCCATCGCGGTCACGCTGGCCAAGGCCGGCGCCTTCGTGGTGGCGTGTGATATCGTCGAGGCGGGTTTGCCGGAGACGTCCCGCCTCGTCGGTCCGATGGGTCTCACGGCCGTTCTCGATGTGACCGATGCGGTTGGCATCCAGGCGTTCGTACAGCGCTTGGAGGCCGACGGACGGTCGCCCGACATCCTCGTCAATAATGCGGGGGGCGTGCTGGGACAGGTGGGCCGGCCGATCGAGAGCATCACGCTCGCGAGTTGGCGCGCGATCGTCGACGTCAATCTCACGGGTGCTTTCCTGATGGCGCAGGCCGTCGCGTCCGGCATGAAAGCGCGGGGCTGGGGCCGGATCATCAATATTTCGTCCGGAGCCGGGCTCGGCGTGAGCCTCACCGGTATTCAGGCCTATGCCAGCGCGAAGGCCGGGCAGATCGGCCTGACGCGCCAACTGGCGCATGAACTCGGCGCCTTCGGCATTACGGTCAACAATGTCGCGCCCGGCTTCGTGCGCTCTAATCCGGCGACCGAACGCCAGTGGGAGGCGCTCGGCCAAGAGGGGCAGGACAAGCTGCTGTCGAGCATCGCGATGCACCGCCTCGGGACGCCTGACGATATCGCGAATGCGGTATTGTTCTTCGCCTCCGACCTCGCCGGGTGGGTGTCGGGTCAGGTCTTGAGCGTCGACGGCGGCAAATAGGCCGACGAGTTCGGCTTTAATTCCCGCTCCAGACGCGGTTGGCCAGCACGGCGGCCGAAGCCCGGTTCTCGACCCCGAGTTTGGTGTAGATCCCCTCGAGGTGCTTGTTCACGGTGCGGGGGCTGAGCGCCAGAATATCGGCAATGTCGCGGTTCGACTTGCCGCGCGCGATCCACAGCAGCACCTCGGCTTCGCGCGCCGTCAGACTGAAACGCCGTCGCAGGGCGTCTTCGTCGTTGCGCCCGTCGAGGCTGGTCAGACGCACGAGATATTCGCCCGCCCCGATCGTGCCCAGAAAGCCGAATTGCAGGTGACCGACACCGGCCTGCGAGGTGGGCCACGTGAGCGTCTGCGGGCCGCCGCCGGCTGCCGCGGCATGGATCGACGCGACGATCTCGGGCGCCAACGCGCCAGGGTTTGACAATGGCGCAGCCCGCTGCAAGAGACGCCTCGCCTGCGGGGTCGCCCAAAGCAGGGTGCCGCTCTGGTCGATCGCCAGGAGAAAGCTTCCGGCCGTATCCAGCGCCAGTCTGGTGCTCTGCGCCGCGCGTGCGTTGTGAAGATGCGTGCGGATGCGCGCGAACATTTCGTCCAGCACGACCGGCTTTGTGACGTAATCGACCCCGCCGGCGCCGAGGCCCTGAACGATATGCTCCGTTTCGCTCAGCGCCGTCATGAAGATGACGGGAACATGCGCGACCGCTGCGGTCGCCTTGAGGCGGCGGCACGTCTCAAATCCATCGAGACCCGGCATCATCGCGTCCATCAGGATGACATCGGGCGTGACCCGCTCGCAGATCGACAGCGCTGCGCTGCCGCCGGTCGCGATCAGCACCATGAAGCCGGATTGTTCGAGCGCGTCGGTCAGCATCGCAAGCGTATCGGGGGTGTCATCGACCAAGAGGACGATGTCGCGCGTGCCGGCGGCTCGGGATGGCTGGGGGTCAACCATCGGCGAGGTCTTCGAGATCGGCCGTGAAGCCGTCGAAGTCGAAGGCGGTCAGGTGCTGGCGCAATTGCGCGACGATCGCGCGCTGGCCGGGGTCCTGGTCGAGTTGAGCGAGCTTGGCCTCGATCCCGCGTAAGTAGCCGATGCGGCCGAGGCTGAGCAATTCGCCCCGGTCGGCCGAGCCGAGCGGCTGCGGTGCAAATGGTTCAAGGGGTGGTTCGGGCGGGGTTGGGGTTGGGTCGGAGATCCAATCGAGCCCCAGCAGACGCTCCAGCATATCGAGCAGGTGCCCGAAGTCGAACGGCTTCGGCAGAACGGCATCGGGCTGGTGGTCTTCAAGGTCGGTTCGGTTGGGAGTCGTCTCGCCGATATTGGCCGACAGCATGACGATGGGGGTGCGTGGATGGGCGCCGGCCCGCAGCGTTCTCACGAGATCCCAGCCCGACAAGCCCGGCATTGAAATGTCGAGCAGGAACAGGTCCGGCGCGACGTCGGCCACGAGCGCCAGGCAAGTCGGGCCATCGCGCGCCGTCAGCATCGAGAAGCCGAGCGGTTCCAGCATCTCCCGCATGAGGGTTTGATGATCCTGGTCGTCGTCGGCCACGAGGATGGTGCGCCGCGCGCCGCCATAGCCGCTGATCCGGCGCAACGGCGGTAGCGCGGTTTCGGCCGTGGCGGCCAGCATCAGCCGGACCTCGAAGCGGCTGCCGACCCCTGGCGTGCTATGCAGGCTGATCTCGCCGCCCATGAGTTCGGCCAGCAGTTTTGTGATCGTCAATCCGAGGCCGAGGCCCGGGAGGGCATGGTGCGCCGTCACCGAGCCACGATCGAACGGTTCGAAGATGCGGTCGCGGTCATCGCCCGCGATTCCCGGTCCGGTATCCTCGACCGTTAGCGTCGCGACCTGATTGCGATAGCGCACCCGGAGCGCGACATGGCCGGTCGTCGTGAATTTCACGGCATTGGACAGCAGGTTGATGAGGATCTGCCGCAATCGCTTCTCGTCGGTCCGCACCGTCCGGGGCAGCGCGGGGCTGCACTCGAAGATAAAGTCCAGCCCCTTGGCGCGGGCCTGCAAGGCGAACATGTCGACCACCTGATCGAGAAAGTCGCCGATCCGCACGTCGTTGCGCCCGATCTGCAGCCGTCCCGCCTCGATCTTGGAAATATCGAGCAGGCCGTCGATGAGCCCGGAGAGATGCTCGGCGGACCGGCGGATGACCCGCACGCCGGTTTGCCGCGCCGCCGGGATATCGGTGTCGCGCTCGAGCAATTGCGCATAGCCCAGCACGGCATTCAGCGGGGTGCGAAGTTCGTGGCTGAGACCGACGACATAGCGGCTCTTGGCGAGATTGGCGGCCTCGGCGACCTCTTTGGCCTTCTGCAACGCCGCGTCGGTGCGTTGATGCGCCTCGATCTCGCGCAGCAGCAGCGCCGTCTGCCGCGTGGATTCTTCCTGGGCGACGTGGCGGCTCTCCTGCGCCAGCACCAGGAACCAGGCCAGCACGCCCGCCACGATGAACAGGATCGCAAAAGCGGTCCACAGCGTTCGGTCAACGAGAGCCTTGGCCGCGACCCCGTAGGAGGCGGCCTGGAAATCGATGAGCAGCAAGACGAGGCTGATCGCCACCACGATCAGGGCGTGGATCGAGATGTATCGCACCACACGCGGCGTCACGTGCCGCCCAAGGCTTTTGGGAAGCAGGCCCGTCATGACGGCAGCCATCTGCGTTTGCGCCCGCCCATGCGGCTTGCAGAGATCGTGGCAGCGTGAATCGAGCGAGCAGCAGAGCGAGCAGATCGGAGCGCCATAGGCCGGGCAGGAGGCCATGTCCTCCGGCTCGAAAGCATGGTCGCAGATGGTGCATGCGATGGTCTCGCGGGCCTGCCAGTCCGTCTCCGGCTGGCGGGCCAGATAATATCGACCTCCGGTCGCCCAGGCGATCAGCGGTGCTGTCACGAGCGCGACGCCGAGCGCCACGAACGGAGCGAGCGCCCGCGGCGCCTCGCCGAGCAGCCCCGAAGCGGCCAGAAGGGCCACCAGTGTCGCGAGCCCCATGGCGCCGGTGCCGACGGGGTTGATGTCATAGAGGTGGGCGCGCTTGAACTCGATGCCGGGTGGGCTGAGCCCCAGCGGCTTGTTGATCGCGAGATCGGCCACGATGGCGCCGAGCCAGGCGACCGCGACGATGGAGAAGAGGCTGAGAATGCGTTCGAGCGCCGCGTAGATGCCGAGTTCCATCAGCAGGACCGCGATCGCGACATTGAACACCAGCCAGACGACGCGGCCCGGATGGCTATGGGTGAGGCGAGCGAAGAAGTTCGACCAGGCGAGGGACCCCGCATAGGCATTCATGACGTTAATCTTGAGCTGCGACACGACCACGAAGGCGGCCGTCAGCACCGCCACCGCATCGGGCCACGGTAACACATAGCCGAAGGCGACGCGATACATGTAGGCGGGCTCACCCGCATGGTCCGCGGGGACGCCGTGCCGCAGCGCCAGCACGGCCAGCAAAGACCCGAACAGCAGCTTCGGCGCGCCGAGCACGATCCAGCCCGGTCCGGCCGCCAGGATCGACAAGGTGCTCCACCGCCGTCCGCCCTTGCTGCTCCGCGCCGGCAAAAACCGCAGCACGTCGACCTGCTCGCCGATCTGCGGCATCAGCGCCAGAATGACCGAGGCCGCGCCGCCAAATTTCAGGAGATCGAGTTGGTCGCCCGACGGTGCGGGCAACGCCAAACCCGGAAAGGTCGTCCAGGCCACCACGGACGGCCAGTCGCGCACCATGATGAAGCCGACCGGTAGGATATTGAGGATGATCCAGAGCGGCTGCGTCCAGAGCTGGAAACGGCTGATCCAGGTGATGCCATAGGTCACCAGCGGGATCACGGCGACGGCGCTCAAGAGATAACCGACCGGCAGCGGCAAGCCGAAGCAGAGCTGCAAAGCCGTCGCCATGATGGAGGCTTCGACCGCGAAAAGAATGAACGTGAACGCCGCATAGACCAGCGACGTGACAGTGGATCCGACATAGCCGAAGCCCGCCCCGCGCGTCAGCAGGTCGATGTCGACGCCGTATCGAGCGGCCGCGCGGGCGATCGGCAGGCCGGTGAGAAACAGGATGAGGCCGACCACCAGCGTCGCCGCCAGCACATTGGTGAACCCATAGCTCAGGGTGATGGTGCCGCCGATCGCCTCGAGGGCCAGAAACGAGATGGCCCCGATGGCGGTTTGCGACACCCGCGAGGCCGACCAGAGACGCGCGCTTTTCGCAGTGAAGCGCAGCGCGAAATCCTCGAGCGTCTGGTTGGCGACCCACCGATTGTAATCGCGCCTGATGGGAAGAATTCGCTGCGGTCCGGGCATGGGTACTCTGTGGCTTATCTTCGCTTAGCATAGTTCATGCCGCCAGGACGCTCGTGCAGCGCTGCTTTTCCCACACGAAACGCTTCGGTGGCGGCGCCTCTCTTCGGCGGGGCGCTCGCGCCCACGATCACCGGCTTCATCGTGCAAGCGACAGGGCGGTTTTCCCCAGCGTTGCTGACCGGAGCCGTCATCGCGGTGGTGGCCGCGGCAGGATATTGGATGCTGATCGAAGGGCCGATCCCGCCGCTCGACGCGGAGGTCGGGATGCCGCTCGACGCGTCACGGCCGGTCGGCAGCCTCGTCTAAGCTGCATAGCGGCGGACCCGCTAGGGTTTGACGACGAGCCGCAGCGCATCGACGACACCGTTTAGCGTGATCTGTGTGCCGACGCAGAGCAGGAGGAAGGCCGCGAGCCGCGCCAGCACACGGGCACGGGCGTGGCCGAGCCAAGCGACGAGCCGATCGGCCGAGCGATACGCGATCCAGATCATCACAGCGACCGCCAAGGCGGCCAGCGATGCGCCGAGGAAAAACGAATATCCCTCGTTGGGGCCGGTCGGCAGGTTGGACCCGAGTGCGATCGCCACCGAAATGGTGCCGGGGCCGGTCGTGAACGGCATCGTCAGCGGAAAAAACGCGACGTCGGAGGCGCCGGTAGCATGCGACGCCTGCTCCTGCTTGCGTTCCTCGTTTTCCTCCGCCTTCGACAACATGCTCCAGGCGCTGGTCGAAACCACGAGCCCGCCCGCAATCCGCAAGGCCGCCAGCGTCACGCCGAAGAAATTCAGCACATAGGCGCCGCCCCATAGCGCCACCAGCATGACGATGGCCGAGTACAGCCCGACCTTTCCTGCAATGTCGAGCCGTTCCTCGTGCGAGCGGTCAGCCGTGACTTGGCTGAAGATCAGCGCCGAGCCGATCGGATTGACGATGGAGAACAGCGCCGACAAGACCAGAAGGAAGTTTTGCAGCGAACTGCCGAGTTGGCTCATCGTGGGCGGATCTCCCCGGCTGCGCCGTCAGTGTCGCGACGCGCCCGATCATTCTGCCGCAACGATCCAGCTGAGGCGAGGCCGTAAACATCGGCGTTCTGCCTCTGCCGCAGCGCAACATACGTCAAACGACGTATGGGCCGGACCGGCGTTCTGACCAAGACTGCGGCCGCTCGGGTTGCGGCCACCTCCTCCGGCCGCCAGAGGGGACAAGACCATGGATCAGTTCGCAATGAACCGCCGCCAAGCTTTGCTGGGCGCGACAGCTGCCGCAGGGGCCCTGGCGATGGGCGGCGTCTCCCGCGCTTTCGCGGCGGACGAGACCGTCAAGGTCGGCATCTTGCACTCGCTGTCGGGCACGATGGCGATCTCGGAGACGACCCTCAAGGACGTCATGCTGATGCTCATCGACGAGCAGAACAAGAAAGGCGGCGTGCTGGGCAAGAAGCTCGAGGGCGTCGTGGTCGATCCCGCCTCGAACTGGCCGCTCTTTGCCGAAAAGGCGCGCGAGCTGATCTCCAAAGATAATTGCGTCGCGACCTTCGGCTGCTGGACGTCGGTGTCGCGCAAGTCGGTTCTGCCGGTCTTCGAAGAACTCGACTCGATCCTGTTCTACCCCGTCCAGTACGAGGGCGAGGAATGCCAACGCAACGTGTTCTACACGGGCGCGGCTCCGAACCAGCAGGCGATCCCGGCTGTCGATTATCTGATGAGCGAAGACGGCGGCAACGTGAAGCGCTGGGTGCTGGCCGGCACCGATTACGTGTATCCGCGCACCACCAACAAGATCCTCGAAGCCTATCTGAAGCTCAAGGGTGTCGCGCAAGACGACATCATGATCAACTACACGCCGTTCGGTCATTCCGATTGGCAGACGATCGTCTCCGACATCAAGAAGTTCGGCTCGGCCGGCAAGAAGACTGCCGTGGTCTCAACCATCAACGGCGATGCCAACGTGCCGTTCTACAAGGAGCTCGGCAACCAGGGCCTCAAGGCGACCGACATTCCGGTCGTGGCCTTCTCGGTCGGCGAGGAAGAACTGGCCGGCATGGACACCAAGCCGCTGGTCGGCCATCTGACGGCCTGGAACTACTTCGAGTCGATCGACACGCCCGAGAACAAGGCGTTTATCGCGCGCTGGAAAGCTTTCACCAAAAATCCGAAGCGCACCACCAACGACCCGATGGAAGCCCATTACATCGGCTTCAACGCCTGGGTGAAGGGCGTCGAAAAGGCCGGCACGTTCAAGGCCGATCCGGTGATCGACGCCTTGATCGGTGTCTCTGTCCCGAACCTCTCGGGCGGCTACTCGACCATCATGCCGAACCATCACATCACGAAGCCGGTCTATATCGGCGAAATCCAGGCAGATGGTCAGATGAACACCGTCTGGCAGACGCCGGGTCTCGTCGTGGCGCAGGAATGGTCGCCCTACCTGGAAGGTTCGAAAGACCTGATCGGCGATTGGCGGAAGCCGATGAACTGCGGCAACTTCAATGTGAAGACCGGCAAATGCGGCGGCGCCGCCTGAGCTGACATCCGGTGTCCCCGTCCCCAAGCTTGGGACGGGCTCGCTCACTCTGGTCGGGGCCGCCATCGCGCCCCGACCGTTTCGCCTTCCGCCTGGAAGGACTGGAGCTTTCGCTGAGAGGTGCCGACATGGAACGACGACCGCTGACCTTCGCGCGGGTGGCCTTGCTGCTCTGGACGCTGCTGGCGGGTCTCGCGGTGACGCCGGCCCATGCCGACCCGATCGACGATGCGCTCGCGCATTTCGCTCAGGATAAATTTCCCGAAACCGAGAAGGGCATCGAGGCGCTGTCGGCGACCGGAAGCCCGACCGCTACCCCGGTGCTGCAGGCGCTTGGGGATGGGCGGCTCCTCACCGATCCCGCCTCGCACCTCGTCTACTTCAAGGATAGCGCGGGCGCGCTGCACGAGGCCAGGAGCGGCGCTCCAGCCCCCGCCGACGTGTCGGCCGATGCGCTCAAGAAGGTTCGTCTGAACAACGCCGTCCGCAGCAAGCTTCTGGCCGCGAGCGGATCGCTCGATCTGTTGTCGCCCGATCGCGACAAGCGGCTCGCCGCCGCCCAAGCCGTCTTCGGCTCGCATGAGGCGACCGCTTTGCCGGGCCTCGAAACGGCCCTCGCCAAGGAGACGGACCCGGCCGTCAAGACGGCCCTGGCCGATGCGCGCGCCGCGATCCTCGCGACCAAGCCGGATGCGACGCCGGCCATGCGGCTCGATGCGATCGGACGCCTCAAGCTGAGGGGCGATCAGGGTGCGCTTGGCTTGATGACGAGCCTGTCGACGCTGTCGCCCGAGGATGCGACGCTCGAACCCGTGCGCGCCGCCGCGAAGGCCGCCATGGCGTCGATCAACACGCAATTGGCGCTGTGGCAGGCGCTTCAGAACGTCTGGTATGGGCTGTCGCTCGGCTCCGTGCTGCTGCTGGCGGCCATCGGGCTCGCGATCACGTTCGGCGTCATGGGCATCATCAACATGGCGCATGGCGAGATGGTGATGCTCGGCGCCTATACGACCTTCATGGTGCAGGAGATCATCCGATCCTCGGCTCCGGGTTTGTTCAATTATTCGCTGTTCATCGCCCTACCGCTCGCCTTTCTGGTGTCCGGCGTCGTCGGCATCGCGATCGAGCGGCTGGTGATCCGGCATCTCTATGGGCGTCCGCTCGAAACGCTGCTGGCCACCTGGGGCATCTCGCTGATCTTGCAGCAGGCGGTCCGTACCATCTTCGGCGCCAACAACAAGGAGGTCGGCGCGCCGGCCTTCATGGCGGGCTCGTTCCACATCGGCGGGCTCGATATCACGACCGGGCGGCTCTGGATCATCGTGTTCACGATCCTGGTCTTTGTGGCGCTGCAACTCGTGCTGCGCGCGACCCCGTTCGGCTTGCGGATGCGGGCCGTCACCCAGAACCGCCGGATGGCTTCCGCCATGGGTATTTCGACCGGGCGCATCGACGCGCTGGCCTTTGGCCTCGGGTCAGGGATCGCGGGCATCGCAGGGGTGGCGCTCAGCCAGATCGACAACGTGTCGCCCAACCTCGGGCAGGGCTACATCATCGATAGTTTCATGGTGGTGGTGTTCGGCGGGGTGGGCAATCTCTGGGGCACACTGGTGGCGGCGCTGGCGCTCGGCATCGCCAATAAGTTCCTCGAGCCGCTCGCCGGTGCCGTGCTGGCCAAGATCGCGGTTCTGGTCTTCATCATCCTGTTCATTCAGAAACGCCCGCGCGGTTTGTTCGCCCTCAAGGGCCGATCGGTGGAGGCCTGACATGACCCACACCCCCATCCTGGACCGGCGCGGGCTCATCTTCCTCGCAGTGCTGATCGCCGCCGCCATTCTGGTGCCGGTGCTCGCACTCGCGACGCCCGCTGGATCGGCACTCCATGTGCCGCCCTATGTCGTGGCGCTGCTCGGCAAATATCTTTGCTACGCCCTGCTGGCTCTCGCGCTCGATCTCGTCTGGGGGTTCTGCGGCATCCTCTCGCTCGGGCATGGCGCCTTCTTCGCACTCGGCGGCTATGCGATGGGCATGTATCTGATGCGGCAGATCGGGTCGCGCGGCACCTATGCCAACCCGGATCTGCCGGACTTCATGGTCTTCCTCAATTGGCACGCCCTGCCTTGGACGTGGTGGGGCTTCTCGAACTTCGCCTATGCGGCCCTGATGGTCGTGCTGGTGCCGGGCATCCTGGCGGCCTTATTCGGCTGGTTCGCGTTCCGCTCGCGCGTCACCGGCGTTTATCTTTCAATCATCACCCAGGCCCTGACCTATGCGTTGCTGCTGGCCTTCTTCCGCAACGATATGGGGTTTGGCGGAAACAACGGCCTGACCGACTTCAAGGACATTCTCGGGTTCAACGTCCAGTCAGATGGAACGCGCGCCGGTTTGTTCGCGGCCTCGGCGATCGCACTCGGGCTCGGCTATATTCTGGCGGCATCCGTCGTCGCGTCGAAATTCGGCAAGGTGATCGTGGCGATCCGCGACGCAGAAAGTCGCACACGGTTTCTCGGCTATCGCGTCGAATATTATAAGCTGATCGTCTTCACGCTGTCGGCCGCCATGGCGGGTGTCGCCGGCGCGCTCTACGTGCCGCAGGTCGGCATCATCAACCCGTCCGAATTCGCACCCGCCAATTCGATCGAGGCGGTCATCTGGGTCGCGGTGGGCGGTCGCGGCACGTTGGTCGGGGCGGCGCTCGGGGCCGTTCTGGTGAATTTCGGCAAGACCTATTTCACCGGCGCTTTTCCCGATTATTGGCTGTTCGGCCTCGGTGCCTTGTTCGTGCTCGTGACCCTTTTCCTGCCGAAGGGGATCCTTGGCCTGATCGATCAGGCGTCGACGCGGTGGCGGCCAAGCCCGCCCGCCGAAAGCCCGGTCGCGCCTGAGGAGCAACTGGTGCCGGAGCAAGCGCGATGAACCGGGACGCGCTGACGCAATCGCTGCTCTATCTCGACGACGTGAGGGTCTCGTTCGACGGCTATAAGGCGCTCCGTGGCCTGTCGCTCACGCTCGAGCGGGGCGAGATGCGCGCCATCATCGGGCCGAACGGCGCCGGCAAGACCACGATGATGGACGTCATCACCGGCAAGACGCGGCCCGACACGGGAGAGGTCTATTTCGGTGGCGACACGGATCTGACCAAACTCGACGAGGCCGCCATCGCCGAGCTCGGCATCGGGCGCAAGTTCCAGAAGCCGACCGTATTCGAGAACCACACGGTCGAAACCAACATCGTGCTGGCCCTCAAGGCGCCGCGCGGGGCGCTCGCGACCTTATTCGGCCGGGTGCCGGCCACTCAGGACGCCAAAATCGACGCGATCCTCGCGACCATCCGGCTCACCGATCATCGTCGCCGGCCCGCGGCGGACCTGTCGCATGGGCAGAAGCAATGGCTCGAAATCGGCATGTTGCTGGCGCAGGACCCCAAGCTTCTCCTGGTGGACGAGCCGGTCGCCGGCATGACGGACGCCGAGACGGCCGCGACCGCGGATCTTCTGCGCGAGATCGCCAAGACCCATTCGGTCGTCGTGGTCGAGCACGACATGGCCTTCGTGCGTGACCTCGGCGTCAAGGTGACGGTGCTGCACGAAGGCGCCGTGCTGGCCGAGGGGCCGCTCGATCAGGTGAGCGCCGACCCGCGCGTCATCGAAGTGTATCTGGGGCGGTGAGAGCCTTGCGTTCCGCGCCTGCCTGCGATGTGGTCCCACCTTTGGATCAGCGAGGCACGACTGATGCGCGGCCACGACAACGGCTTCAGGATCGCGGTCATGTGTTTTGCTCTGGGCCTGCTCAGTGTGCCCATGGCTCTGCCGGGCATCATGATGACGGATGCGCCCGGAGCCGCCAGCACACCGATCATCGTAACCGCCGCTTTGGCGTCGCTCGCACTCCCGGTCGTCTTGATCGGCAGCGGCTTGCTCGCTCTCGTCACGGCCTTCTTTCGCCGACCTTTGTTCGCCAAGGTGGCGATGCTGGCCTCGGCGCTGGTGATCGTGATCTGGGCCACAAGCCTCACGCTGTCTTTTACCTGGTGTCACGGCGATGCCAGCCGGCTCGGGTGTCACCCTTGAGGTCTGGAGACGGGCGATGCTGAACGTTGAGGCAATCGATCTCTATTACGGCGCGGCCCAAGCTTTGCGCGGCGTTTCGCTCGCGGCGAGCCCCGGCCGCGTCACCTGCGTGCTCGGACGCAACGGGGTCGGCAAATCCTCGTTGTTGCGCGCTATCGTCGGGCAGCAGCCGATCCGTGGCGGCCGCATCGTCTGGCAGGATCAGGATATTTCGAAACTCGCCACCTATCAGCGGGCGCGGCGCGGCATCGGCTATGTGCCGCAGGGCCGCGAGATCTTCCCGCTGCTCACGGTGCGCGAGAATTTGATGACCGGCTTCGCGCCCGTCGCGCGCAAGCTGCAGACCATCCCGGACGAGATTTTCGAGCTGTTTCCGGTCCTGAAGACCATGATGGGACGACGCGGCGGCGACCTGTCTGGCGGTCAGCAGCAGCAACTCGCGATAGGCAGGGCGCTCGTGACGCGGCCGAAACTGCTGGTGCTCGACGAGCCGACGGAGGGGATCCAGCCCTCGATCATCAAGGACATCGGCCGCGCCATCGACTATCTTCGCGGCCGGGGCGACATGGCCATCGTGCTGGTCGAACAATATTTCGAATTTGCGCGTGATCTTGCCGATGATTTCGTGGTCATGGACCGAGGCGCCGTGGTGATCTCCGGCACCAGGGACACGATGGTCGAGCATGAGGTTCGGGCGCGGTTGTCGGTGTGATGAAGCGGGTGGCATGCAGGCTTTAGGGATCGTCCCGGATTTCGTGCGCGCCGCTGGCGGCGTCCGCATGGTTCTGGCGGCTCGCGGCGGCCGGACCGTGGCGCTCGAACGTGCCGAGAGTGGCGGCTATCGCGCGCGTTTTCCGACTCAATATGGCGAGACCTGCGAAGCCGTGCTGATCAACACCGGCGGCGGCATGGCGGGCGGCGACAGCATGCGGACCGAGGTTCGGTTGCTGCCGGGCGCCTCGGCGGTCGTTACCACCCAGGCGGCCGAGAAGATCTACCGCTCGCAAGGGCCGGACACGTCCGTCGAGGTCGCGCTGCATCTCGAAGCGGGGAGCCGCCTCGCCTGGCTACCGCAGGAGATGATCCTGTTCGCCGATAGCCGCTGGCGGCGCGATCTGTCCGCCGATATCGCCGCGGATGCGTCGCTGACCCTGATCGAAAGCGTGATGTTCGGCCGGACCGCGATGCGCGAAGTGGTCGATCGTGGCCTATGCCGCGACCGCTGGCGCATTCGCCGCGCCGGTCGGCTGGTCTTCGCCGACGAGATCCGGCTCGATGCGCCGGTGGCGCAATTGCTCAGCCCCGCGTCGGGCGGCGGCGCCCATGCGCTGGCCACCGTCTTGCATGTCGCGCCCGATGCCGAGGACCGGCTCGACCAGGCGCGCTTGCTTCTGCAGGAAACCCGATCCGAAGCTGGAGCCAGCGCTTGGAACGGCATGTTGCTGGTCCGCTTTGTGGCGCGAGACGCGCAGATGTTACGATCCGACCTCGTTCGATTCGTGGAAGCGTTCCGCGGCTCGCCGATGCCGCGGTCCTGGTAGACGACTGGAACAAACATGCGACTGACGCCCCACGAGAAAGACAAGCTGCTGATCGCTATGGCCGCCATGGTGGCGCGCCGACGCCTCGAACGTAGCGTCAAGCTCAACTTCCCCGAGGCGATCGCGCTGATCTCGGATTTCATCGTCGAAGGCGCGCGCGACGGGCGCTCGGTTGCCGATTTGATGGAAGCCGGCGCGCATGTTCTGCGGCCCGATCAAGTGATGGACGGGATCGCCGCGATGCTGCACGACGTGCAGGTGGAAGCGACCTTCCCGGATGGCACGAAGCTCGTGACCGTGCATGATCCGATCCGTGGCGCGGAGGACCAGCGTATCCCCGGTGAAATCATGGCGGCGGAGGGCGACCTCATTCTCAACGAGGGTCGCGAGACGCTGACCGTCACGGTCGCCAACACCGGCGACCGGCCCATTCAGGTCGGCTCGCATTATCATTTCTTCGAGACCAACCCCGGCCTCGCTTTCGAGCGGGACAAGACGCGCGGCATGCGGCTCGACATCCCGGCCGGAACGGCGGTGCGGTTCGAGCCCGGCCAGACCCGCGAGGTCAATCTCGTAGCCCTGGCGGGCGATCGCAAAGTCTATGGTTTCCGGCAAGACGTGATGGGCGCGCTCTGATGGCTTACACAATCTCACGCGCCGCCTATGCGGACATGTTTGGCCCGACCACGGGCGACCGGATGCGCCTCGCCGATACCGATCTCGTGCTCGAGGTCGAGCGGGATTTCACGACCTATGGCGACGAGGTGAAATTCGGCGGCGGCAAAGTCATTCGCGACGGTATGGGCCAGAGCCAGGTCACCAATGCGGCCGGCGCGGTCGATACCGTCATCACCAACGCGGTCGTGGTCGATCATTGGGGCATCGTGAAAGCCGATGTCGGCCTGAAGAATGGGCGGATCGCGGCAATTGGCAAGGCCGGTAATCCGGACATCCAGCCCGGCGTCACGATCGTGATCGGACCCGGCACCGAAGTCATCGCAGGCGAAGGCAAAATTCTCACGGCCGGCGGGTTTGACGCGCATATTCATTTCATCTGCCCGCAGCAGGTCGACGATGCGCTGATGTCCGGCATCACGACCCTGCTCGGCGGCGGGACGGGTCCGGCGACCGGCACCAATGCGACGACCTGCACGCCCGGCCCTTGGCACATGCACCGCATGATTGAGGCGGCCGATGCTTTTCCGATCAACATCGGGTTCGCGGGCAAGGGGAACGCCGCGCTGCCGGGCGGCCTCGTCGAGCAGATCGAGGCCGGCGCCTGCGCGCTGAAGCTTCATGAGGATTGGGGCACGACCCCGGCCGCCATCGACAATTGCCTGACGGTCGCCGACGAGTATGACGTGCAGGTGATGATCCACACCGACACGCTGAACGAATCCGGTTTCGTGGAGGATACGATCGCGGCCTTCAAGGGCCGCACCATCCATGCTTTCCATACCGAAGGAGCGGGCGGCGGGCATGCGCCCGACATCATCAAGGTGGCCGGCCTCCCGAACGTGCTGCCGTCCTCGACGAATCCGACGCGACCCTTCACGGTCAACACGCTTGACGAACATCTCGACATGCTGATGGTGTGCCACCATCTCGATCCCTCGATCGCCGAGGATCTCGCCTTCGCCGAAAGTCGCATCCGCAAGGAGACGATCGCGGCCGAGGATATCCTGCACGATATCGGCGCACTCTCGATGATGTCATCCGACAGCCAGGCCATGGGCCGCATCGGTGAAGTCGTCATGCGGACGTGGCAGACCGCCCACAAGATGAAGCTGCAGCGCGGCAGCCTGAAGGGCGACGGCCGCAACGACAACGGCCGCATCAAGCGCTACATCGCGAAATATACGATCAATCCGGCCATCGCGCATGGCGTGTCCAACCACATCGGTTCGGTCGAACCCGGCAAGCTGGCCGATCTCGTGCTCTGGTCGCCGGCATTCTTCGGCGTGAAACCCGATCTCATCCTTAAGGGCGGCATGATCGTGGCGGCCGCGATGGGGGATCCGAATGCCTCGATTCCCACCCCGCAGCCGGTGCATTATCGCCCGATGTTTGGCGCGTTCGGCAAGGCGCGTACCGCCACCAGCGTCACCTTCGTGTCGAAAGCCGCGACCGAGAACGGCCTGCGCGAGAAACTCGGCACCGCGAAGGAGATGGTCGCGGTCGAAAATACGCGCGGCGGAATCGGCAAGGCTTCGCTGATCCACAATGGCGCGATGCCGGACATCAAGGTCGATGCCGAAACCTATGCGGTGACGGCCGACGGTGAATTGCTGGTGTGCGAGCCCGCCAAGGTGCTGCCGCTCGCACAGCGCTACTTTCTGTTCTGAGAGGCGGTATGCAACGCGCCACATCGATCGTGCGTCGGGCTGCCGTCCGGCCCGACCGCGTTACCGATCGCGTGACGCTCGATCACGAGCGGCGGCATTGCCGTCGCATCGTTCTGACGAGCGACGGCGGTGCGGATTTTCTCGTCGATCTCGAGAAAGCCTCCGTGCTGGAGGAGGGGGACGCCTTGAAGCTCGACGGTGGCGATTTGGTGCTGGTCGTCGCGGCCGCCCAGGCGCTGCTCGAAATCCGCGCCGAAAATCCACTGCGATTGCTGCGCGTCGCTTGGCATATCGGCAATCGGCACACGCCTGCGGAAATCATGGCCGAGGCGATCTACCTCGAGGACGACCACGTGCTGGCCGAGATGGTGCGGGGGCTCGGTGCAAGCGCCACGACCGTCATGCGGCCGTTTCGCCCCGAGCGGGGCGCCTATCACGGAAGCGGCGGTCATGGTCATAGCCATACGCATGCCGGCTGGGACGAGCCGTCCGACACATCCGGCGCCGCGTGACCGAGACAGGGGTGCCCCTGCGTCTCGCGATCTGGATGTCGCCGATGTTTCCCGTCGGCGGCTTCGCCTATTCGCATGGTCTCGAATGGGCTGCCGAGTCCGGCGATCTGCCCAACGCGGAGGCTCTCCTCTCCTGGCTCGGGACCGTGCTGTCGCAAGGTGCTCCCTACAACGACGCCATCGTTCTTGCCGAAGCCTACCGGGCGGCGCGTGACCGGGATAAGTCCCGGCTCGCCGCCGTGTCGGAGCTTGGTCTTGCCTTGGCGACGAGCCGCGAGCGCCGCCTCGAAACCGCGACCCAGGGCAATGCGTTCTTAACGCAGATCAGCAAATCCTGGCCTTGCGACACCCTGGCCCTGATCGATCGGCGAAGTGAGCCTGACATTGCCTATCCGGTGGCGGTGGGGCTCGTGGCGGCCGGCCACGACCAACATCTCGGCGCGACGATCGACATGTTTCTACTCGGCGTTCTCTCCAATCTGGTCTCCGCCGCGATCCGGCTCAGTATCGTCGGGCAGACCGACGCACAAAAAGTCATGGCGGCCTTGCTGACCAGCCTTCACGATGTGGCGCAGCGTTGCGAGACCGCCGGGCTCGATGGGCTTGGCGGGTCTGCGTTCCGGTCCGATCTCGCGGCCATCCGTCACGAAACCCAATATTCACGGCTGTTCCGGTCATGAAGGAGCCTCACGCCATGTCGCTTTCGCAGTCCTCGTCGCCACATGGCCCGCTTCGGGTCGGGATCGGCGGTCCGGTCGGGTCGGGCAAGACGGCGTTGATGGAGGCGCTCTGCAAGGCTATGGCGGGTCGCTATCAGGTCTGCGCCATCACCAATGACATCTACACCAAAGAGGATGCCGAGATCCTGACCCGCACCGGGGCGCTACCGGCCGACCGGATCATGGGGGTCGAAACGGGTGGTTGCCCGCATACGGCCATCCGCGAGGATTGCTCGATGAATCTCGCAGCCGTCGACACGATGACGACGCGGTTTCCGGATCTCGATCTCGTTTTGATCGAGTCGGGTGGCGACAATCTCGCCGCGACTTTTTCGCCGGAACTGGCGGATCTCACGATCTTCGTGATCGACGTGTCGGGCGGCGACAAAATCCCGCGCAAGGGTGGCCCCGGCATCACCCGCTCGGATTTGCTGGTCATCAACAAGATCGACCTTGCGCCCTTCGTGGGGGCCGATCTCGCGGTGATGGAGCGCGACGCCAAAAAGATGCGCGGCGCGCGGCCGTTCGTGATGACCAATATCCGGGGCGGCGAGGGCGTCCAGGCGATCCTGCGGTTCATCGAAACCTCAAGCGGCCTGACAGCCCCGGCGGCGGCTTAACACTACCGTCCGAATACCTGCCGCCCGAACAGGCTCGCGACGAGTTCCACCAGCAGCAGCGCGCTCTTGCCGCGATCGTCGAGGAACGGGTTGAGCTCGACGATGTCGAGCGAGGTCGCGAGACCCCGGTCGTGGATCATTTCCATGACGAGATGGGCCTCCCGATAGGTGGCGCCGCCCCGCACCGTCGTGCCGACTCCCGGCGCGATATCCGGGTCGAGGAAATCCACGTCGAGGCTGACGTGCAGCATGGCTCCGGCCGCCTCGACCTTGTCGAGGATGTCGCGGATCGGCGCCACGACGCCCAATTCGTCGATCGAGCGCATGTCGTAGACATTGATGCCGGCGTGTCGGACCGCCTCACGCTCGTCCGTGTCGATCGAGCGCGCGCCGAACACATAAACGTCTTGCGGGCGAACCATCGGGCGATCCGCGTCGAGGATGTCGGCCATGCCCGATCCGCCGCAGAAAAACGCGACCGGCATGCCATGCATGTTGCCGGACGGCGAAGTCAGCGGGGTGTTGAAGTCCGAATGGGCGTCGAGCCAGAGCACCGCTAGCGGCCGACCGGCTTCCCGCGCTAAGCGGGCCGCGCCCGACACCGTGCCCATCGCGAGGCTGTGATCGCCGCCCAGGAACACCGGGACGGCGCCCTCGCGGAGGGTCGTATAGGAAGCTCGATCAAGCGTGCGGGTCCAGCCCGCCACCAGCGCCGCGTTCTTGGCGTTACCGGTCAGCGCAAAGGCAGCGTCGACCGGATCGGGCGTGAGATCGCCACGGTCGTCGACGCGGTGGCCGAGATGCCGCAACTCGCGCGCGAGCCCCGCTACCCGCAGGGCTTCGGGTCCCATCTTGCAGCCGGCCCGGCCGGCCCCCGCATCGAGCGGCACCCCGAAAAGCGCGATGGATCGAGCGATGTGGTCGGGCGGCATGGGCATCCGTTCGCGCTGGAGCAGGGGCGGCCCGGCCGGTCTACACGCGCAGCAAGGCGCGGAAAATCTCCGGCTCGCAGATCGTGCCCAGCAGGGCGTCGGCATCGTCTAGCACGAGGATCGGACAGTTTTCTGCATGGCGGAGCGCGACGGCTTGTTTGAGCGGCGCATCGCCCCGCACCGTGACGGCGGCCGCACCCTGCCGCGCGCCGTTGACGCTGGCGGCCGCCACGATGGTGCCGGGCAGGGCGGTCGCGCCATGGGTGACCGAAGCGACTGTGCCATCCGCATGCAGCGTGAGGCGAAGCTTCGAGACGGAGCACGGCTCCAGCACGGCGCCATCGCGCGGGATATCGGCCAGCGGCGTCATGACCGAGGCGGCCCGCAATCCTTCGAGCGGGTTCATGTGGCGGACGAATTCGGCCACATAGCCATCGGCCGGCCGCAGCACGATATCCTGCGCGGTTCCGGCCTGCACGATGCGGCCGCCTTCCATGATGACGATGCGGTTGCCGAGTTTGATGGCTTCGTCGAGATCGTGGCTGACGAACAGGATGGTTTTCTTCAGCTTGGCTTGCAGATCGAGCAATTCATCCTGCAGCTTGGCGCGGATCAGCGGATCGAGCGCCGAAAAGGGCTCGTCCATGAGAAGAATATCGGCATCGGTCGCGAAGGCGCGGGCGAGCCCGACACGCTGTTGCATGCCGCCCGACAGTTCATGGGCGTATTTGCCGGCCCATTGGCCGAGGCCGACCATCTCGAGTTTTTCGGTGACGATGCGGTCGCGCTCGGCCTTTGAGGCACCGCGCAACTCGAGCCCGAGCCCGACATTGTCCCGCACCGTGCGCCAGGGCAGCAGGGCGAATTGCTGGAACACCATCGCGACACCGCGCGAACGCAGGTCACGCAAGGTCTTGGCGTCGCAAGTCGCGACATTGATGTCGCGCCCCTCATGCGTCACGATCACGTCGCCGCGCGCCGTCTCGTTGAGCCGATTGACCGATCGCAGCAACGTCGACTTGCCCGAGCCCGACAGGCCCATGAGGACGCAGATTTCGCCGCTCTCCACCGTCAAGCTCGCATCGGCGACGCCGACCACCTGGCCGGTCGCGGCGATAATCTCATCCCGAGTCTTGCCGGCGTCGAGAAGATCGAGCGCCGCCCTCGGCTTGTTGCCGAAGACGATGTCGACATTCCTGAACGTGAGGGCAGCCGTCATAAGGGAACCTTGCGCGTGTGACGTCGTCGGAACCTTCAACATGACCGGTACAGAGGGGAGGCACAAGGCGGGGCCGAGCCGCCGCGAGACAATCCAGGGGTCATGTCGCAGGGTCGGGCGCAACGGTCGCGATCGGGCGTGGCGATCCCACAAAAACCGGCTAGGGGAGAGCATCCAGGGTCGCGCCGACAGGAGTTCTCATGGTTGAGGCAGCACAGGACAGCTACGATTACGTCATCGTCGGGGCCGGGTCGGCAGGCTGCGTGCTGGCCGCGCGACTGTCCGAGGACGGAAAACAGTCCGTGCTGGTGCTCGAGGTCGGCGGCTCGGACAGATCGGTCGTGATCCAGATGCCGGGCGCGCTGTCGATCCCGATGAACCGCAAGCGCTACAACTGGTACTATGAGACCGAGCCGGAGCCCGGCCTCGACAACCGCCGGCTGCATTGCCCGCGCGGCAAGGTGCTGGGTGGCTCATCCTCGATCAACGGTCTCGTCTATGTGCGCGGCAACCCGCATGATTTCGATCGGTGGGAGCAGGAAGGCGCGGCAGGCTGGGGCTATCGCAACGTCTTGCCCTATTTCAAGCGGGCCGAAACCCGCAAAGAGGGCGGCGACGCCTATCGCGGGTCGGACGGACCCTTATCGACCAGCTATGGCGTGCTGAAGAATCCGCTTTATCACGCCTTTGTGGAGGCTGGGCGGCAGGCCGGCTATCCGGTCACCGAGGATATCAACGGCGGCCAGCAGGAAGGCTTTGGCCGCATGGACATGACGGTGCGGAACGGCATCCGCTGGTCTGCCGCCAATGCCTATCTAAAACCCGCCATGAAGCGGCCGAACCTTAAGGTCGTGACCCATGCGATGGCGACCGGCATCGTGTTCGAGGGCAAGCGCGCGGTCGGCATCCGCTATCGCCAGCATGGCCGCGAGCGCGTCGTGACGGCGCGGCGCGAGGTGATCCTCAGCGGCGGGCCGATCAATTCACCGCAATTACTCAAACTGTCCGGCATCGGCCCGGCCGCCGAATTAAAAGCCCTCGGCATCCCGGTGGTGCACGACCTGCCGGGGGTCGGCGAGAACCTGCAGGATCATCTCGAATTCTACTTCCAGGTGGCATCCAAGCAGCCGATCACGCTGTATGGCCAGACGGGGCTGATGGCGCGTGGGGCGATCGGGCTGCAATGGCTCCTGAGCCGCAAGGGCCATGGCGCCACCAACCATTTCGAGACCTGCGGCTTCATCCGCTCGCGCGCGGGCGTCCGCTACCCCGACATTCAATATCATTTCCTGCCTCTGGCCGTGACCTATGATGGCAAGGGGCTGGCGAGCGAGCATGGGTTTCAGGTGCATGTCGGGCCGATGCGGACTAAGAGCCGGGGCTGGGTGCGGCTGAAATCAGCCGATCCGTTCGAGCATCCGCGCGTGTTCTTCAACTATATGAGCCAACCGGACGACGTGACCGAGATGCGGGCCTGCGTGCGGCTGACGCGAGAGATCTTCGCGCAAGCCGCCTTCGACCCTTACCGCGGTCGCGAGATTCAGCCCGGCACCGACGTGACGAGCGACGCCGCCATCGACGGCTTCATTCGCAACCATGTGGAAAGCGCCTACCATCCCTCATGCAGTTGCAAGATGGGCCTTCCGAGCGACCCGATGGCGGTGGTCGACCCGGAAACGCGGGTGATCGGCACCGAGGGCTTACGCGTCGTCGATAGCTCGATCATGCCGTCGCTGACGACCGGCAACCTGAATGCGCCGACCATCATGATCGGCGAAAAGGCCGCCGACATCATCCTCGGCAAGGCCCCGCTCGCCGCCTCCAACGCACCCTATTATCAGGCGGCCGACTGGGAGACGACGCAAAGGTGAGGCCAACGCGCCTAGACGTCGAATTTGACGCCCTGGGCCAGCGGCACCGTGCGGCCGTAGTTGATGGCGTTGGTCTGCCGCCGCATATAGGCCTTCCAGGCGTCCGACCCGCTCTCGCGGCCGCCGCCGGTTTCCTTTTCGCCACCGAATGCGCCGCCGATCTCGGCGCCCGACGGGCCCATATTGACGTTGGCGATGCCGCAATCCGAGCCGAGCGCCGACAGAAACCGCTCGACCTCACGCAGATCGGTGCCGAAGATCGAGGACGATAACCCCTGCAGCACGTCGTTCTGCAGCGCAATAGCCTCGTCGAAGGTGCTGTATTTCAGCACATAGAGGATCGGCGCGAAGGTCTCCTGCACGACGGGGCCGGTCTGGCCCGGCATTTCGACCAGCGCGGGGCGGACGTAATAGGCATCCGGCCCGGTGATCTCGACCCGCTCGCCGCCATGCACGATGCCGCCCGCCTGCTTTGCTTCGGCCAGCGCCGCCTCCATCGCATCGAATGCGGCTTTGTCGATCAGCGGGCCGATCAACGCGTCGCTGGCAACCGGGCTGCCGACCGCGATGGTGCCATAGACCGAGGCGAGCTTCGGCACGAGGGTGGCGTAGACGCTCTCATGCACGATGAGGCGGCGCAACGTGGTGCAGCGTTGCCCCGCCGTGCCCATCGCCGCGAAGGCGACGGCCCGAAGCGTCAGATCGAGATCGGCCGAGGGTGTCACGATCGAGGCATTGTTGCCGCCGAGTTCCAAAATGGAGCGACCAAAGCGACGGGCGACCCGCTCGCCGACGAGGCGGCCCATACGGGTCGATCCGGTCGCCGACAGAACCGGCACCCGGACGTCATCGACCAGCAGTTCGCCGACATCGCGCCCGCCCACCAGAACCGTGCTGAGACCGGCTGGAACGTCGCCGAACCGTGCCGCCGCCTTTTCGAATAGAGCCTGCACCGCGAGGGCGGTCAGCGGCGTCTTTTCCGACGGCTTCCAAACGACCGAGTCGCCGCAAACGAACGCCAAAGCCGCGTTCCACGACCAGACCGCCACCGGAAAGTTGAAGGCCGAGATGACGCCGACCACGCCGGCCGGGTGCCATTGCTCCATCAGCCGGTGGTCCGGCCGCTCGGATTGGATCGTCAGGCCGAACAATTGCCGCGACAGCCCGACCGCGAGATCGCAGATGTCGATCATCTCCTGAACCTCGCCCTGGCCTTCCGAAACGACCTTGCCGACTTCCAGCGTAACGAGGCGGCCGAGCGCTTCCTTGTTGGCACGGAGTTCGTCGCCGAGCAGGCGCACCAATTCGCCCCGGCGCGGCCCCGGCACTTGGCGCCAGTGCAGAAACGCCTCATGGGCCTGCCCGATCGCTCCGTCGACGGCACCCTTGGGCGTCTCGACCACCGATGCGATGATCTCGCCCGTGATCGGCGACCGCACCGCCAGCGAACCGCCCGTGTAGAGCTCACGCGGGACGCCGAGAGCCGACAGGAGATTATGAGTTTCAGTGATGACGGAGGCGGCGTGCGGCATGGCGATGTTCCCGTTTCGATCGAACACATGATCGGTCCACCCGCGAGCGTCAACCGGACACGCGCTTGACAGGACACCCGCCTGACGTCTGTATATCGTATACGTTTTCCGGTTGCGGCAGCCGCACCGTGCAAGCAGCCGCGACCCGACCCGCGCTCTCATCGACAAGGCGGCCTGAGCCATGCGCCATACGTTCTTCTGCATCGACGGTCACACGGCCGGCAATCCGGTGCGCCTCGTGGCGGGTGGCGCGCCTCTGTTGCGGGGCGCCACCATGTCGGAACGGCGGCAGGATTTCCTCGCCCGTTTCGATTGGATCCGGACCAGCCTCTGTTTCGAGCCGCGCGGCCATGACATGATGTCGGGCGGTTTTCTCTATCCGCCGACGCAGGCCGACACCGACGTCGGCATTCTGTTCATCGAGACGAGCGGGTGCCTGCCGATGTGCGGGCATGGCACCATCGGCCTTGTGACGTTCGGGCTGGAACACGGTTTGATCCAGCCGCGCGAGCCTGGGCGGTTGCGGGTCGAGGTTCCGGCCGGCGTGATCGACATCGCCTATACGAGCGAGGGTGACCGGGTCACCTCGGTCAAGATCACCAATGTGCCGGCTTATCTTGCCGCGACCGGCATTGCGATCGACGTGCCGGGCTTCGGACCTTTGTCGGTCGACGTCTCATATGGCGGCAATTATTACGCGATCGTCGAACCGCAGGGGGCCTATACGGGGCTCGACGATCTCGGGGCCGCTCGCCTCATTGACCTCAGTCAGGAGGTCCGGACGCTGGTCAGCGCCAAATTCGAGCCGGTGCATCCGCTCGATCCAACGATCCGCGGCGTCAGCCACGTGCTCTGGGCCGACAAGCCCCGCGGCGATGGCGCGGATGGGCGGAATGCCGTCTTCTATGGCGACAAGGCCATCGATCGCTCGCCTTGCGGCACCGGAACCTCGGCGCGGCTCGCGCATCTCGCCGCCAAGGGCAAGCTGCGGCCGGGCGAGCGCTTCGTTCATGAAAGCTATATCGGTAGTCGGTTCATCGGTCGTGTCGAGAAAACCACGGATCTTGCCGGGCAGGCCGCCATCATTCCCTCGATCGAGGGATCGGCTATCGCGACGGGCTTCAACACGATCTGGGTCGACCGGGCCGATGTGTTCTGGAAGGGTTTTCAGGTTGTATGACCGGGCCGGACCATCCGCGTGACACTGCTGGTCAAGCGCGGGCTCGCCGACCAAATCTTCGATCTCGTGCGCGATCGCATCATTTCGGGCATGATGGTGGGCGACATGCCGATCCGGCAAGACGCTCTGGCGGCGGAACTTGGCGTCAGCAAGATCCCGCTGCGCGAAGCCTTCGCCAAGCTCGAGCAGGACGGCCTCGTGCTGTCGCAGGCCAATCGCGGGTTTTTCGTGCGTCCGCTCTCGGCCGACGAAGCCTATGACGTGTTCGACCTTCGGCTGAAGATCGAACCGGAGGCGGTCGCCTGGGCCTGCCGCCGCGCCACTGTTGACGATCATGAGGCTGCTCAGACGGCGCTGGCGGCGCTCAATCAGGCCATCGAGACGCACGGGCCGGAGGCGGGCGCGCTCAATCGCGCCTTTCATCTCGCGCTGATCCGTCCGGGCGGTCGGCTCGTCACGATGCAGATGGTCGAGCGCCTTCAGGTCATCGCCGAACGCTACGTGTGCAAACACCTCGAACCCAAGGGTCGCGACGACCTAGCCGTGGCCGAACACAAGGCCCTATTCGGTGCTTGGGCTGCGGGGCAGGCCGATGCTGCGGCTACGCTGGCCTCGGCCCATATCGCCAACACGTTGCGGGACCTCCGCACAGAATTCGCCGTGGCGCGCGAGCGTCTCGATGATTCCCCCGTTCCGGTGCTGGGTCGATCCTAGGCCGGCCCGACCCGCATTCTCGGAGAAGCTTGTGCGATCCTCGAAGGTCATTCACGTCGTCAGTTGCCATGCGGCCGGAGAGGTCGGCGACGTCATCGTGGGCGGTGTGTTGCCGCCACCGGGGGCGACCATCTGGGAGCAGTCCCGCTTTATCGCCCGGGACGAGACGCTGCGGAATTTCGTGCTGAACGAGCCGCGCGGCGGCGTGTTCCGGCACGTCAACCTGCTGGTGCCCCCGAAGGACCCCCGCGCCCAGATGGGCTGGATCATCATGGAGCCGGCCGATACACCGCCGATGTCCGGGTCGAACGCGATCTGCGTCGCCACGGTGCTGCTGGAGACCGGCATCATCCCGATGCAGGAGCCTGAAACCCGGCTCCTGCTCGAACCGCCGGGCGGCGTCGTCGAGATCCTGGCGCATTGCCGGGACGGCAAGGCCGAGCGCATCACGGTCACCAATGTTCCCTCGTTCGCGGCCAAGCTCGACGCGGTCATCGAGGTGCCGGGCATCGGGACGCTGACGGTCGATACGGCCTATGGCGGGGACAGTTTCGTCATCGTCGATAGCCGCGCCCTCGGCTTTGCGATCACGCCCGACGAGGCCCGCGATCTGGCCGAGACCGGCATGGCGATCACGCGCGCCGCCAATGAACAACTCGGCTTCGTACATCCGGACAATCCGGACTGGGCCCATCTCTCGTTCTGCCAGATCGCCGGGCCGCTCAGCCTTGAGGATGGCGTGATGGCGGGCGTGAACGCGGTCGCGATCCGCCCCGGCAAGATCGACCGCTCGCCGACCGGCACCGGATGCTCGGCCCGGCTCGCGGTGCTGCATGCCAAAGGCATCCTGAAAACCGGTGATCGCTACGTCGCGCGTTCGATCATCGGCTCACGCTTCGATTGCCAGATCCTGGCCGAAACCGAAGTGGGGGGCCGGCCCGCCATCATCCCGACCATTTCCGGCACGGCCTGGATCACGGGCACGCACCAGTTGCTGCTCGACCCGAGCGATCCCTATCCGGCCGGCTATCGTTTATCCGATACATGGCCCGGCGCAGGCACGGCAGCATGAGAAATCATCTGGCAGATGGTTGACCGCAACCGCCTCGATCCCGCAAACCGAGCGCGCTGATCCGGCCGCTCCCGGCCTCACTTGAAGGAGAATGACAATGTCCATCACCCGTATCGGCGTCGGCCCGCGCATGTCCCAGGCCGTCGTGCATGGCGATACCGTCTACTTGGCCGGCCAGGTGGCCCAAAAGGCCGTCGGTGGCACCGTCGCCGAGCAGACCAAGGACATCTTGCAGAACATCGACGCTTTGCTGGCCGAAGCCGGCAGCGACAAGTCCAAGCTGCTGATGGTGAACATCTGGCTGACCGACATGAGCACCTTCGCCGAGATGAACTCGATCTGGGATGGTTGGGTGCTGGACGGCCAGACCCCGGGCCGTGCGACCGTCGAGGCCAAGCTTGCGACGCCGGCCCATAAGGTCGAGATCGCGGTCATCGCGGCGCGTTGATCCAAACCGGCACGAGATGGGCGGCCTCGGGCGCCCATCTTCTTTTTCGATGAGGACGCGATCGACATGAGTATTGGGATCGGCGGCTCGACGGCTGAGGTCGAACTCGCGTCCATCCGCGACATGACAGCCGGAGTCGAACCGATTGGCGAGGCCGATTATCGGTCTCGCCTAGCGCAGGCGCAGCATCTGATGCGCCAGCAGGGGCTCGCGGCCGTCTATCTCGATGCCGGCAGCAACCTGCTGTATTTCACCGGAATCGATTGGCACCCGAGCGAACGCCTAGCCGGCGCGGTCCTCACGGCCTCCGGCCATCTCGCTTATCTGCTGCCGGTCTTCGAAACCGGCACCTTCGCCGAGCAGATGCGAATCGAGGCGCCGTTCCATGGCTGGCATGAGAATCAAGATCCCTGCGCGCTTCTCGCCTCCGTCCTGGCGGACCTCGGCATCGCGAGCGGCACCATTGGGCTCGATGAGACGACCGAATTCGGCTTGGCCGAGAGGCTTCGGGTCGCGCTGGCGCCCCGTCTTGCGGTCGTCAGCGCCGGCCCGGTGACGAGCGGCTGCCGCGCCCGCAAGTCGGCGGCCGAGATCGCGCTGATGCAACGCGCCCATGCGATGACCTTGGTGGTGCAGCGCGCGGCGGCCCGCATCCTCCGGGTCGGCATCACGGCCCGCGAGGTCGAGACCTTCATCGACACGGCGCATCGGGCGGCGGGCGCGCCCGACGGGTCGTTCTTCTGCATCGTGCTGTTTGGCGCCGACACGGCGTTTCCGCACGGCGTCAAACATCCCAAGGCGCTCGAGGCAGGCGACATGGTGCTGATCGACACCGGCTGCAAATTGCTCGGCTACCAATCCGACATCACCCGCAGCTATGTGTTCGGCGAAGCCTCCGATCAGCAACGCCGCGTGTGGGAGCATGAGCGCGCGGCCCAGATCGTCGCGTTCGAGGCGGCTCGGATCGGGCAGCCGTGCGGAGCGGTCGACGATGCAGTCCGCGGCGATCTCGAACGGAACGGCTATGGCCCGGGCTATGCGCTCCCCGGCCTGCCGCATCGAACCGGCCATGGCATCGGGATCGACATCCACGAGGCACCGAACTTCGTCGGCACAGACCGGACGCCGCTCGCAGAAGGCATGTGTTTCAGCATCGAGCCGATGCTCTGCATTCCGGGCGCCTTCGGCGTGCGCCTTGAAGATCATATCTATATGGCGGCCGATGGACCGCGCTGGTTCACGCAGCCGGCCAAGTCATGTGACGACCCGTTCGGCGCAATCGATCGTTGATCTTGAGCAACATCTCGAAAGATAAGAAACCGCGCGCCGGTCAAACCATATTTTAACCACGCGAGCCATATTCTGAGCATCAGGTCGCTTTGGTAAACATGCTCATGGTCAGTCTCAGTCGTCGTCAGTTCTTTTCCTCCAGCGCAGTCGCGCTCGCGGCGGCCGGCCTCGCCGGATGCGCCGGAGGCGGGCGGGACATGCCCTCGTTCGGGGATATGTTCGGCGGCTTTGGTGGCCCACAAGGCGTCGGTGGCGCAACGATCGGCAAGCCGGATTATCAGGCCATCTACGGCAGCTTTTCCGGTGAGCAATTTCCGGTGTTGGCGTTTGATTATGCCCGTGTCGATCCGGTCTTCCTGCGCCAGATCGTTCGATATCAAGGCCCCGAGCGGCCCGGCACCGTGGTGGTCGACCCGAAGTCGCGGTATCTCTTCTTCGTCGAGCCGGATCAGCGGGCGACCCGTTATGGCGTCGGCGTGGGGCGCGAGGGGTTCTTATGGAACGGCGTCGCGCAGATCAACATGCGCCGCAGCTGGCCGGATTGGATCCCGCCGAAGGAGATGGTCGATCGCGACCCTGACATCCGCGCCCAGCTGGTCTCTACCAAGCGCGGCCTCGGCGTTCCTGGCGGCTCGCGCAGCCCGCTCGGTGCCCGTGCGCTCTACCTCTTCGGCAAGACCGGCGATCTCGGCTATCGCATCCATGGCACCACGGAGCCCGAGACGATCGGCAGCAATGTCTCGTCCGGCTGCATCCGAATGGTCAATCAGGACGTGATCCATCTCTACAGCCGTGCCCCCGAAGGCACCAAGGTCATCGTTCTCGGCTAACACCACCACGCTTTTCAGGTAGACAGGGGCGGGGTGGGCGTTGTGGCCGCTCCGCCCCTCTGCGTTGGGGCTCGCGCGACACGAAAGGGATCGAATGATCGTCGAAATTTGTGTCGATTCGGTTGCGGCGGTACGGGCCGCCGTCGCAGCGGGCGCCAAGCGGGTCGAGCTCTGCGCCGCCTTGTTCGAGGGTGGCATTACCCCGAGCCGGGGCATGATCCGTCAGGCGCGGCGCGTCGATGGCATCGGGCTTCACGTCATCATCCGGCCGCGGGGCGGCGACTTTCTCTTCGATGACGACGAAGTCGAGACCATGCTGGCCGATATCGAGACCGCCAAGCAGGAGGGCGCCGACGGCGTCGTGATCGGCCTGTTGACCGCTGACGGTCGCATTGATGTCGAGCGCAGCCGCAGGCTGATCACAGCGGCGCGGCCGCTGAGCGTGACGTTCCACCGGGCCTTTGACATGACGGTCGATCCGTTTGAGGCGTTGGACACGTTGATCGACCTCGGTGTCGACCGGGTCCTCACCTCGGGCCAGGACGCGACCGTTCTCGAAGGACTGCCGCTGATCACCGCGTTGATCGAGCGCGCCGGAAACCGGATCATCATTATGCCGGGCGGCGGCATCACCGAGCGCAACGTCGAGCGGATCGTCGCCGGCGCCAAGCCGACCGAACTCCACTATGCGGCGCTGCAGCCCGTCGCGAGCGCGATGGTGCCACGCCGCGCCCATGTCTTCATGGGCGGTGAGTTGCGCGTTCCCGAATATACCAAGCTGGCCACCTCGGCCGATCTCATCCGCGCCGTGCGTGAGCGCGCATCCTCAGGGGAGTGACACGCATGACCGAGATCTCGACGAGGCTGACGATCCCGGTGCTGCTCGGCTCGGTGCGGCGCGACCGGCAAGGCATCAAGGCCGCGCGTCTCCTCATGAGCGAGTTGACGAAGCGCGGCCACGAGGCGGTGCTGGTCGATCCCCTCGAGCTGCAACTGCCGCTGCTCGACCGAATGTACAAGGAGCATCCGAAGGGGGAGGCCCCGGACAACCTCGAACGGCTCGCGACGCTATATCGACGGGCCGACGGGTTCATGATCGTCAGCGCGGAATATAACCACGGTATTCCGCCCGCGCTGAAGAACCTGCTCGACTATTTCTTGGAAGAGTATTTCTGGCGGCCGTCCGGCATCGTCTGCTATTCGGCCGGGCAGTTCGGCGGCGTCCGGGCCGCGATGCAACTCCGCATGGTGCTGAGCGAACTCGGCATGCCGAGCATTCCGAGCCTCATGCCGATCCCGAAGATCGGGCAGGCGCTCGCCGATGACGGCACGCCCTCCGACGAGCGCACCCTCAAGTCGCTCGATCGGTTCCTCGATGAATTCGAGTGGTATGCGGCGGCGTTGAAGCGCCAGAAGCTGCAAGGCACGCCGTACTGACGCCCCCGATCTGCGAGGTTAGACGATGCCGCCGCCCGAGCCCTTGACGGCCGGGCGCTTGGCCGCAACCGCCTCCCGGTAACCGCTGGCCCGATAGGCTTTGAGCGGATCGATTGCACCGCCGGCATCGACGCGGGCTTGGGCCAGGATCGGCTCGACGTCGATGCGGAACCCGTCCTTTAGCGCTTCCGACGCCAAGATGGCGTCATTGTTGTCCTGGTAGCCGGCCAGCGCGTGGCGGTCGACCAGCAGGGCTTGCGCGTAGGCGCGACGGATCTCGTTGGCCGACCGGATCAGGCTTTCGATCGGGTCGGTCACGTTGTGCGACTGATCGATCATATGGGCGAGATTGAGGTCGTTGCCCGGCGTCTGTTCGGCGTCCACCAGTTCGTTGAACACCAGAAACAGCCGGAACGGGTCGATCGAACCCGCGTCGAGATCGTCGTCGCCGTATTTTGAATCGTTGAAATGGAAGCCGCCGAGCTTCTTGAACTGCACCAGCCGGGCGACGATCATCTCGATATTGACGTTCGGTGCATGGTGACCGAGGTCGACGAGGCAGAGCGCCTTGGGGCCGAGCGTCTGCGCGATCAGGTAACTGGTTCCCCAATCCTGCACGACGGTCGAATAAAAGGCTGGCTCATACATCTTGTGTTCGGAGAAGATGCGCCAATCGTCCGGCAGGGCTTTGTAGATGCTCCCCATCGCCTCGAGATAGCGCTCGAAGCTTTTGGTGAAGTGACTCTGGCCCGGGAAGTTGGAGCCATCGCCGATCCACACCGTCAAAGCCTTCGAGCCGATCGCGTCGCCGATCTCGATCGTCTCGATATTATGGGCGACCGCCTGCTCGCGCACGGCGCGGTCGGCATGCGACAGCGAGCCGAATTTATAGGACAGCGGCTGGTTCGGATCGGTCGGATGATCCTGGAACGTGTTCGAATTCATCGCGTCGAAGCCGAGCCCGAGGCTATTCGCCTTGGCGACGAGTTCGGCCGGGGAGGCCTTGTCCCACGGAATATGCAGCGACACGTTCGGCGTGGCGCGGGTCAGTTGGTTGATGACGGCGCAATCGTCGAGCTTTTCGAAGATACCGCGCGGCTCGCCTCCACCGGGAAAGCGCGCGAATCGCGTGCCGCCGGTGCCGACACCCCAGGATGGCACCGCCACCGTGAAGACTGCAACCTTGGCCTTGATGGCCGCTATATCGACGCCGCGCCGCGCCAGCTTGGCGCCGAGCGCGTCGTAATCAGCCGTGAGGTCGGCGGCATGCTCGGCGTTGTGGCGCGCGACGAGGTCTTGGCTGAGAGGCAAATCGACCATGGACTTCTCCGATCGGGGCTTTGTCAGCGTGTGAACGACTGGGCGTTGCCGGCGTCGACATTGATGATATTGCCGGTCGATTTGGCCGATAGGTCGGAGGCCAGGAAATAGGTGGCCTCCGCGATGTCTTCCGGGAACACCGAGAGTTTCAGCATCGAGCGCTTGCGGTAATGGTCGTCGAGTTCGTCGGGGCTCATTTTATAGGCCGAGGCGCGCTGCTCACGCCATTCGCCCGTCCAGATCTTCGAGCCGCGCAACACGGCATCCGGATTGACGACATTGACCCGGATGCCGGCGTCGGCGCCTTCGAGCGCGAGACAGCGCGCCAGATGGATCTCGGCCGCTTTGGCGGTGCAATAAGCGCTGGCGTTGGGGGAGGCAGCGAGACCGTTCTTCGAAGCGATGAAGACGACCGAACCGCCGAGCTTCTGCCGACGCATCAGCCGGAACGCCTCGCGGGCGACCAGGAAATAGCCTTTGGCGAGGATATCCATGTTGCGATCCCACATGGCGATCGTGGTGGTCTCGACCGGCTCTGAGGAGGCGATCCCGGCATTGGACACCACGATGTCGATGCCACCGAACTCGACGCTGGCCTCGGCGAATTTGCCGATCACCGCATTCTCATCGGTCACGTTCATGACGACGGTGCGGACCACATCGCCGCCATAGGCTTTACCGAATGTGGCTTCGGCATCGGCGAGAGCCGTTTCGTCGATGTCGGCTAGCACCACGCAGGCGCCTTCGCTCAGCAGTTTAGCCGCGATGGCTCGGCCGATACCGCCCGCGCCGCCCGTCACCAGGCCGACCCGGCCCGCGAGGCTCTTCGGCTTCGGCATCCGCTGCAGCTTGGCTTCTTCAAGCAGCCAATATTCGATGTCGAAGGCTTCCTGCGCGGGCAGACCCACATAGGTGTCGACCGTGGATGCGCCGCGCATCACGTTGATGGCGTTGACATAAAACTCGCCCGCGATACGGGCCGTCGCCTTGTCGCGCGCGAAGGTGATCATGCCGACGCCGGGGATCAGGTAGACGACCGCATTCGGGTCGCGCATCGCCGGGCTGTTCGGGTGCTTGGCCTTGTCGTAATAGGCCGCGTAATCCTTGGCATAAGCCGCGATCGCCTTGTCGAGACCGGCGATGACCGTCTCGATCGAGCCGCTCGCCGGGTCGAACTCCAGCACCAAAGGGCAGATCTTGGTGCGGAGGAAGTGATCCGGGCAGCTGGTGCCGAGGGCCGCGAGAGCGCGGAGGTTCTTCGAATTGACGAAGTCGAGCACCGTCTGGCTGTCGTCGAAATGGCCGAGCTTGCGTTCCGAGCCGCTGATGCGGGCACGGATCTCCGGCATGATCTTGGCCGCGATGGCGCGGCGCTCGTCGGCCGGCAGAGACTGGGTCACGGCGCCGCCGAATACGGCCTTGCCGCGGGTCTGCTCATCGAACCAGGCGATCGCCTTGTTGATGATCCGCAACGTGGTCTCGTAGCAATCCTTGGCGCTGTCGCCCCAGGTGAACAGGCCATGGCTTTCGAGCACGACGCCCTTGGCGTTCGGATGGTCGGCCGCGAAACGCGACAGGTCGAGACCGAGCTCGAATCCCGGGCGCCGCCAGGGCAGCCAGCCGATCTCGTCGCCGAAGATCTGTTGGGTCAAGGCGCGGCTGTCGCGTGTCGCCGCAATGGCGATCACGGCGTCGGGGTGCATGTGGTCGACATGCGGGTAGGGCACATAGGCATGCAACGGCGTATCGATCGAGGCCGCACGCGGGTTGAGATTGTAGGTGCAGAATGACAGCAGCCCAACCATCTCGTCCTCGTGGTCCTGGCCACGGTAGATGGTCTTGAGCTGGTTCAGCTTGTCCATGTAGAGGGTCGAGAACCCATCGAGCTTCATGGTGCCGACATCGCCGCCGGAGCCTTTCACCCACAGGACCGTCACGGTTTCGCCGGTCAGCGGGTCCGCCATCGCGACCTTGGCCGACGTGTTGCCGCCGCCGAAATTCGTAATCCGCTTGTCGCCACCGAGGAGATTGGAGCGGTAGAGCAGCCGGCCGGGCTCGTCCATCGCGGCCGCTTTGCCGTCGTCCCACCTGTTGTCGAGCAGATGTGGTGTGCCCGCGTCAGCCATGGTGCCTCCCTGTGATGGGCCGCTTGTCGGCCCGGAGCCGGTCCGACGACGGACCGGCTGACTCCGCGATGGGTCGTCTCGCCGAGTTGCGACGGAATCCATACGGTTATTACGATCCGGTATGCTCAAATTCCGATCCCCCGTCAATCATTTCTGTCCTTGTGCGATGCAAAACCAGTCACGATCAGTCATGTTGCGGTGCAAAAAGAAAGAAAATGACGACATTTGATTGACACAGGATGACGGCTTCCATAGCGTCGACGAATGGGAGGACCGATGCACGAGCGAGAACGCCACAGCATCATCGTCGGGGCATTGCAGACCAGGGCGGTCGCGACCGTCGGGGATATCGTCGAGATGACCGGGGCGTCGGAAGCGACGATCCGGCGCGATCTGTCAGTTCTGGCCTTGCAGGGTCGTCTTCGCAAAGTGAGGGGCGGCGCTGAATCGATTCACCCGACCGCCGTCGGCTCATTGCTGGTGCGCCCCGTCGCGTTGAGCGAGACCATCAATATCGCGCAGAAACGCGCGATCGCGATCGAGGCCGCAGGACTATGCGCGGATGGCGATGCCATCATCATCAACGGCGGCACCACGACGTTTCAGATGGTGCATCCCTTGCAGCGCTTGCGGCTCCAAGTTCTGACCAATTCGTTCAGTATCGCGGATCATCTACTCCGCCACTCCAAATGCGATGTGTTCCTGCCCTCGGGAGCGGTCTATCGCCAGCAGAACATCATTCTCAGTCCGTTCGAGGATGACGGGATCTCGCATTTCCGCGCGCGCCGCATGTTCATGGGCGCTCAAGGCGTATCGCATCTCGGCATCATGGAGGGTGACCCGCTCATCATCCAGTCCGAGCAGCGCCTTATGCGCCAAGCCGACGAACTCGTATTGCTGATCGATTCCAGCAAATTCACCACCCAATCCAGCATGATCCTCGCGCCGCTCGAACGAGCCGCGACGATCATCACAGACGATCAGATCTCCGATGCGGCCCGTACCATGGTCGAGAACATCGGGCTCCAACTCGTGATCGCCGACACAAAGATGGTCGGCACGCGAAACCCATCGGCGTCGGTGGCCTGACGCCTGAACGGCGTCGAGGGCATCACACGGTGAACGAGGAAACGAACGGGAGGGACAAGCATGTCTTCATTCAGGACAGTCGCCTTGGCATCGGCGTTGATCGCCGGGCTGATGGCTAGCACGGCGTATGCCGCCGACGTCAAGATCGCCTTGGTGGTCAAATCGCTCGGCAACGGCTTCTTCGATGCCGCCCACAAGGGCGCGGAGGAGGCCGCCAAGGAGCTCGGCGGCGTTCAGATCGTCTATACGGGGCCGACGACGACCACCGCCGAAGGCCAGATCGAGGTCATCAATTCGCTGATCTCCCAGAAGGTCGACGCCATCGCGGTCTCGGCCAATGACAAGGATGCGGTCGTGCCGGTGCTGAAACGCGCCATGCAGCGCGGCATCAAGGTCATCTCGTGGGACTCGGCCGTCGCGCCCGAGGGCCGGATGCTGCACCTCAATCCGTCGTCGAACGCGCTGATTGGCAACATGTGCTTGAAACTGGCGGCCGATGCGTTGCCGGGCGGCAAGGGCGATGTCGCGATCTTGTCGGCGACCGTCACGTCGACCAACCAGAACACCTGGATCGAGGAGATGAAGAAGGCGCTGCCGAAATATCCGGGCCTGAACCTCGTCACCACGGTCTATGGCGACGATCTATCCGACAAGAGCTATCGCGAGACCCAGGGGCTTTTGCAGAAGTTCCCGAACGTCAAGGTCATCATCGCGCCGACCTCGGTCGGCATCGTGGCGGCCGCGCAGGCCGTGAAGGATGCGGGCAAAATTGGTCAGGTCTATGTGACCGGGCTCGGTCTTCCGTCCGAAATGGCGGGTGCCGTCCATGCGGGCGCCACCAAGAGCTTTGCGATCTGGAACCCGATCGACCTCGGCTATTCGGCGACCGAACTCGCCTATGATCTCGTCAAGGGCGCTAAGGCCGAGCCGGGCGCAGAACTGCCGATGGGTCGCATGGGCAAGCTGAAGCTCGACGCGGGCAACGAAGGCGCGATGGCCGACCCCTTCGTCTACGACAAAACCAACGTCGACGAGTTCGCCAAGATCTTCTGAGCCGAAGATCGCCCGACCTCAGGCGTCGGGACCGCAGACGTCATCAAGCTCGGCATCCGGTCCGCATCGCGCGGCCCGGATGCGTCGCATGATCCCTTCCGCTCACTGGACGCGACCCGCATGTCTCTCCCGTCCGATCTTCTCGCCGCCGATCCGCCGCCGACCCTGCGGCCGCCTTTGCTAGAAATGCGCGGCATCTCGAAACTCTTCCCCGGCGTCAAAGCGCTCGAGGGGGTCGACCTCGCGTTGCATGCGGGCCGCGTCACCGCGCTGATCGGCGAGAACGGCGCCGGAAAATCGACGCTCGTCAAGATCCTGACCGGCATCTATCGACCCGACGCCGGCGACATCCTGATCGACGGGCAAAGAGTGGCGTTCGATTCGGCCGAGGCCGCGCAAGACGCCAAAATCACGGCCATCCATCAAGAAACGGTGTTGTTCGACGATTTGACGGTCGCCGAGAACATCTATCTCGGTCATGCGCCGAAGACGCGGCTCGGCTTTGTCAACTGGGCCGCCATGAACGCTCGCGCGACCGCCATCTTGCATAGCCTCGATGCGCCGATCAGCGCCCGGACCCTGCTGAAAAATCTCTCGATCGCCCAGCGCCATCTCGTCGCCATCGCGCGTGCGCTATCGATCGACAGCCGCATCGTCATCATGGACGAGCCCACCGCCGCACTATCCTACAAGGAGGTGGAGGATCTGTTCCGCATCCTCGAGCGGCTCAAGGCTGCGGGCAAGGCGATCCTCTTCATCAGCCATAAATTCGAGGAGGTTTATGGGATCGCGGAGGATTATGCCGTGTTTCGTGACGGCCGCACCGTCGGGGCCGGCCGGCTTGCCGACGTCACGCACGGCCAACTCGTGCAGATGATGGTGGGACGCACCGTCGATCAGGTGTTCCCGAAGGGCGAGGTCGTGCTCGGCGAGACCATCATGACGGTCGAGCACTATAGCCACGCGACCGAATTCGACGACATTTCCTTCACGTTGCGCCGGGGTGAGATCCTCGGCCTTTATGGGCTCGTGGGGGCTGGGCGGTCGGAGCTGTGCCAGTCCCTGTTCGGCATCACCCGACCGGCGTCCGGCAGAGTTACGATCGATGGCAAGGCGGTCGCGATCCACTCCTCCTCCGACGCGGTCGCGGCCGGCATCGTCTATGTGCCGGAGGAGCGCGGCCGGCACGGCGCCGTGCTGGCCATGCCGATCGTCGAAAATTTCACGCTCGCCTCCTTACGGAAAGTGTCACGCAACGGCTTCATCCGCACCGCCGAGGAATTTGAACTCGCCCGGCACTACGCGTCGCGGCTCGATCTACGCGCGGCCTCGCTGTCGCAGCCTGTCGGTACCCTGTCGGGCGGCAATCAGCAGAAGGTGGTGATCGGCAAGTGGCTCGCCACGCAGCCGAAGGTCATCATTCTCGACGAGCCCACCAAGGGCATCGACATCGGCTCGAAATCGGCCGTTCACGCCTTCATGAGCGAACTGGCGGCCCAGGGGCTCGCGGTCGTGATGATCTCGTCCGAATTACCGGAGATTCTCGGCATGGCCGACCGCGTGATGGTGATGCGCGAGGGCCGCGACGCGGGCACGTTTGAGCGGGAGGGCCTGACGCCCGAGCGGCTCGTCCGAGCCGCGACCGGCAATATGGCGCAGGCCGCATGAGCGCGATCGCATCACCCACCGCCACCGCCTCGGCCCGCACCCGCCGTACGGGTTTGCCGCGCGAGGTCCTGCTGCTCGGGGCCTGCGCGATTTTGCTGGCGCTGATTGCCGCTCGGTTTCCGGGTTTCGTCACGCCGGCCAATCTCGCCAATGTCTTTAACGATACCTCAATCCTGATCGTCTTGGCGTTGGGGCAGGCGGCCGTGATCCTGACCCGGTCGATTGACCTCTCGGTCGCGGCCAATCTGGCGCTCACCGGCATGGTCGTGTCGTTGCTCGGCGCGGCGCATCCGGACATGCCGATCGTGGTGTTGGTTCTTGTGGCGCTCGGGCTCGGGTTGGCGCTCGGCGCCTTCAACGGTCTGCTAGTCTGGAAGCTCGACATCCCGCCCATCGTGGTCACGCTCGGGACATTGACGATCTATCGCGGCATGGCCTTCGTCCTCTCGGGCGGCGCCTGGGTCAACAGCTTCCAGATGTCGCCCGCCTTTCTGGGCCTGCCCCGCGCGTTGATCCTCGACATCCCGGTTTTGTCCTGGATCGCGCTGGCGATGATCGGTCTGGCGCTGGTGATCTTCAACCGGACCTCCATCGGCCGAGCTTGGTTTGCAACCGGCGGCAATCCGGTCGCGGCGCTCTATGCGGGCATCGATCCGGGTCGGGCGCGTTTCATGGCGTTTTGCTTTTCGGGGACGATTGCGGGGCTTTGCGGTTACCTCTGGGTGTCGCGCTATGCGGTGGCCTATGTCGATGTCGCCTCCGGCTTCGAACTCGACGTCATCGCGGCCTGCGTGATCGGCGGCGTCTCCATCGCGGGCGGCATCGGCTCGGTCGGCGGCACCGTTCTGGGCGCGCTATTTCTCGGCATCATCAAGAACGCGCTGCCGGTCGTGAACGTCTCCCCTTTCGCCCAGATGGCGATCTCGGGCGCCATCATCATCGCGGCCGTCCTGCTGAATACGCGCTCCGAACGCAAAGCGGGCCGCATCATTCTTCGCAACACGACCGTCCTCTCGGGTAAGCCGACATGACCACAATCGACACGCGAACCGCTCTACCGACGTCGACTGTCGCAATGCCGCGCGCGATTCCCGATCAGACCGGCTCTGGTTTTGGGCGCTTCCTCAAAAGCTGGGAAGCCCTGTTGCTGGTCGTGGCGGCGTTGATCTTCATCGCCAATTCCTTCGCGTCGCCGTTCTTTCTCGATATCTGGAACCTGTCGGACGCCACCTTCAACTTTACCGAAAAGTCGATCGTGGCGCTCAGCATGGCGTTCATCATCATGTCGGGCGAGATCGACCTGTCGGTCGGCGGCATCATCGCGGTGGCCTCGACCGCGATGGGCGCTGCCGCTCACGCCGGAGCTTCGGTCCCGGAGCTGGTCGCGATCGGCCTTGTGGTCGGCGCCCTCTGCGGCTGCTTCAACGGTCTGCTCATCGCCGGGCTCGGGCTGCCCTCGATCGTGGCCACGATCGGCACCATGAGCCTGTTTCGCGGCATCAGCTATCTCGTGCTCGGCGATGGGTCCTATAAGGATTACCCCACCGGCTTCTCCTTCTTCGGCCAGGGCTATGTCTGGCAGATGATCTCGTTCGAATTCGCGACGTTCCTGCTGCTGGCGGTCGTGGCCGCCGTGGTGCTGCACAAAAGCGTGTTCGGCCGCGCCGTGCGGGCGATCGGCAATAATCCCTTCGCGGCTCGGTTTTCGGGCCTTCGGGTCGGCCGGATCAAGTTTATCCTGTTTCTCGTCAGTGGCCTCGCGAGCGGGCTTGCGGCCGTCATGCTGACCTCCCGGCTCGGCTCGACGCGCCCGTCCATTGCGGCCGGTTGGGAACTCGACGTCGTCACGATCGTGGTGCTCGGCGGCGTCAATATTCTCGGCGGCTCGGGTACCATCGGTGGCGTCGTGATCGCGGCCTTCGTCATGGGGCTCGTCACCTACGGTCTTGGGCTGCTGAACGTTCCCGGCATCATCATGTCGATCGTGATCGGCGCCATGCTGATCACCGTCATCGCGGCCCCGATCCTGGCGCGCAAGATCTCCAACCGCCCGAGGCCCGCCCGATGATCGAGCCATCAGTCGGCCTGGAAAAGGTTGCGTTCACAATGCGGCTCCATCCGGGGAAAGCCGAGGAATACCGGCGCCGACACGATGCGATCTTTCCCGAGTTGGTCGATCTGCTGCACGAGGCGGGTGTGTCGGATTATTCGATCCATCTCGATCCCGCGACCCACACGCTTTTCGGCGTGTTGTGGCGGCGGACGGATCACACGATGGAAGCGCTCCCCTTTCATCCGGTGATGCAGCGGTGGTGGGCCCATATGGCCGACATCATGGAGACGCATGCCTCGAACGAGCCGGTCGTCACCCCGCTCGCCCCCATGTTTCACCTTGCCTGAGGAGAGCCTCATGCCGGACCGTCGCTTCGTCGCGGTGCTCGACATCGGCAAGACCAACGTCAAGGTCTTGCTGCACGATCTTGCGACCGGCACCGATCTTGCGGTTCGCACGACGCCCAACGTGGTGCGGCAGAATGGGCCTTATCCACATTTCGATATCGTGGCGATGCAGAGCTTCTTCCTCGATGGCCTCGCCGACCTCGTCCGCGAGGGCGCCGAACCGATCGACGCGATTTCGATCACGGCGCATGGTGGCTCGGGCGTCCTCCTCGGCGAGACCGGGCTGGCGCTGCCGGTGCTGGATTACGAATATCGCGGTGTCGATGCGACCCGCGCGGATTACGACCGGATCCGGCCGCCGTTCTCCGAGACTTTTTCGCCCAGCCTGCCGGGCGGGTTGAACGCGGGCGCGCAGTTCTTCTGGCAGCAACAGACCTTCCCCGACGCTTTCGACCGCGCCCGTTGGATCATGATGTATCCGCAATATTGGGCCTGGTGGCTCACCGGCGTCGCGGCCAACGAGGCGACGTCGCTCGGCTCCCATACCGATCTTTGGAACCCTCAAGCGAGGAATTTCTCCTCGCTGGTCGAGCGAGCCGGCTGGTCCGGCAGGATGGCGCCGCTTCGCTCCGCCTTCGATATACTCGGTGACCTTCGGCCGGAGATCGCCTCGCGGCTCGGCATCGACCGTTCGATCCCGGTCGCCTGCGGTATCCACGATTCCAATGCCTCGCTGCTGCCCCACATCATCGGTGACGCCGGTCCGGTGTCGGTCGTCTCTACAGGCACCTGGGTGATCGTCTTTGCGACCGGCGGCTCGATGGCGCATCTCGATGCGGCCCGCGATACGCTCGTCAACGTGGACGCGTTCGGGCGACCCGTGCCGTCCGCTCGGTTCATGGGCGGGCGGGAATTCGAAATCCTGGCCGGCAAGCAGCCCGCCTCGTCCGATCGCGTCGCGCTGGCTGAGGTGCTGGAGCGCGGCATCATGGTGCTGCCGACCTTCGCGCCGGGGAACGGCCCTTTCCCGCACGGCGTGGGACGTTGGACCCATGCGGCCGATGGCCTGTCCGCGGCCGAACGCACCGTCGCGGCGAGCCTCTATGCCGGATTAATGACCGCCACCTGCCTCGACCTGCTGCAAGCCACCGGGCCGACGATCGTCGAGGGGCCATTCGCACGCAACATCCTCTATCTCGACGTGTTGCAGGCGATGACGAGTCGGAGCGTGACGGGATCGCACAGCACCACCGGCACAAGCGGCGGGGCCGCACTCCTGGTCCTGAAGGATCGCTCGCAGTCGCACGAGGGGGCGGCATTTCCTTCACCCTCGAGCGTGTTCGAGTCGGAGCCGCTTGGCTCTTCGTTCAAAGCCTATGCGGCACGCTGGATGACGGTGGCGCGCGCTGAGGGATGACCCCCAGGGCGTGACTTCAAGTCAAGTTCAGCGCGTGACGCACGGCGCGCGACAGGTCGTTGATCAAGAAAGGCTTCCGCAGGATTTCGTCTTGCGCGAAGGCCCCCTCGACCAATCCCGTATCGGCATAACCGGTCGCCAGGATGATCGGCAGCCCGGCCTGCCGTTCACGTGCGGCCGCCGCCACCTGAGCGCCGTTCATGCCCGGCATGGCAAAATCGACGATCATGAGGTCCGGATGGTCTTGATCTAGTCGGTCGAGGCCAGCCTTGCCGTGGTCGGCCTGCGTAACCGTGAAGCCGAGGATTTCGAGGCACTCGACGACGAACCGGCGAACGTCCGGATCATCGTCGATCACCAGGACGTGGCCGCGACCACTCGTGATCTCCGCATCGACCGCGCCGGCCGCGTCGGCTTCACGCTCAAGCTCCGCGCTTTCGCGAAGCCAAATCTCGATCGTGGTTCCCTTGCCGACCTCGCTCTCGATCCGGACCGACCCACCCGATTGATGGGCGATCCCATGAACTTGGCTTAGACCAAGGCCGGTTCCCTTGCCGACCGGTTTGGTGGTGAAAAACGGATCGAACACTTTAGACAGGATCGCGGGCTCGATGCCGAACCCCGTATCCGCGACCGTGATGACGATGAAGCTCTCGGCCTGACCCCGCTGCGCGCTCGTCTGCAAGGTGGTGCCGATCGTCAACGTACCGCCGGCCGGCATGGCATCCCGCGCGTTGATGGCCAGATTGAGCAGAGCCAGCTCGATCTGGTTCGCGTCCGCTAAGGCCAGCCGCCCGGCGGCGCCGAGCGCGGTCTTGACCGCGACGGTCGGCCCAATCGATCGCGAAACGAGATCGCCCATGCCGCCGATCAAGGCGTCGATATTGACCGGTCGGAGGTCCAGCTTCTGGCTCCGCGAAAAGGCGAGCAATTGGCTGGTGAGCTTGGCGGCGCGGTCGGAGGCGTGTTTGGCGCGTCCGGCCATGGTCTTGATGCGGTCGTCATCCGTGCGTCGGCTGATCAGATCGATGTTTCCAACGATCGCGGTCAGGAGATTGTTGAAGTCATGCGCGATGCCTCCGGTGAGTTGGCCCACGGCTTCCATCTTCTGGGCCTGAACCAGCGCCGCTTGAGCGCGCTGGCTTTCGGCGACCGCCTCGCCGACGCGATGCTGAAGCACATCTTCCGACCGCCGCCGTTCGGTCACGTCCAACGACACGCCACTGATCGTTGTGGGCCTTCCGTTGTCGCCATAGACGGTGCGTCCGCTCACCTGGATCCAGTGGATCGTGCCGTCGGGCCAGACAACCCGATGCTCGATTTTATAATCCTCCTGGCGCGTGAAGGTGGGTTCGGCAGCCGCTCGCTGTTTCTCGCGATCGTCGGGATGGACGGACGCCAGCAGATCTTCATAGGTGAAGTCCCGGTTGGCTTCGCGACCGAAATGCGCCTTGAACCGGTCCGACGCCACCAGCGCCTTGCTGACAGGATGCAGGCTCCACGATCCGAGATTGCCGGCCATCAGCGCCATACGAAGCTGCTTGTCATCATTCTCCCGGTCGAGCCAGTGAATACGAGCGTCGTATTGCCGGTCCCGCGCGCGAAGCGCCGACGCCGCGGCGCTGGTCAAGGTTTCGGCATTGATGGGCCGTTCGAGCAGGACGACGTTGCCGAGAGCTTCGACAAGATCATGCCGCACCATGCTTTTTGGCTGGTGCGTGGCAGAGTCAGCATAATGAACGGGAAGTCGGCCCATGAGGGCTGTGCATCGAGCCAGCGTCGCAAGACACGGACGTCGGAGTCCGAGAGCGCTTCCTCGGTGATGACGGCAGCACCGGCGCCGCGCTCGAGTTCCTGCGACAGGCTCCGCGCATCGGGAAGTACGACGCATCGAACGTTGGCTTTGCCGAGAACCTGCTCGATGACTTGAGCATCCCGACCGCGCGGCGCCAGGATGAGCATCCGTCGATCCATCTCAGGCCTCGACGCTTGGTTCTTGCCCCAGCATCGGCTGCTCGCCGCGATAGCTCGGCAGGCCGGACAGCACGCCTTCGAAGTCCCGTAAGGCTTTGCCGACCTCAAGCCCGGTCGACGTCAGCCTGAACTCGCGGATGGTTCGCTCATGCTTGGCGGCCCGGCTCTTGACCACGGCCACCGCTTTGCGAACCTCACCCTGCGCTTCGAAAAAGCGGAACAGAAGGATCGTATCGCTGAGATAGCTGAGATCCACGTCGCTGCGGACATCGCCCACGATGCCGTGCTGGCCGAGGATCAAGATCGTGACGACGCCCAGCTGATTCAGGTAGGTCAGCAACTCATGCATCTGAAGCAACAGGAATTTCTGACCCGGCATCGCGTGCAGGTAGGCATTGAGGCTGTCGATCACGACGAAGTTGGCGCCATCCTCCTCGACCGCGCGCCTCACGTGATTGGCGAATTCGCCCGGCGACAACTCGGCCGGATCGATCTGACGCAGGTCCACCTTGCCGGCTTCAATCGCGGTGCCGAGATCCATACCGAGGTGGGCAGCACGTTCCAGGAGGGTCGCCCGTCCCTCGTCAAAAAGATAATAGACGCCCTGTTTGCCGCTGCGGATCGCCGCCGTCATGCAACTCACGGCCGTCGATGTCTTGCCGACACCCGAGGGACCACTGAACAGCGCGTTGGTGCCGGGCAGCAAGCCGCCGCCCAGCAATGCATCGAGCTGGTTCGACCCGGTTCCGAGCGGAACGGCAACAAAATCCGCATGATGTTCCGACGCGATCAGACGCGGGAAGACTACGATGCCGCCTGTCTCGATGTTCAGATCGTGGAAGCCGCCGCGAAATTTCGTACCGCGCATCTTGATGATCTGCAGACGGCGCCGCTCGCTGCCATAATCCTGAGCGTGTTGCTCGAGCCGGATGACGCCATGAGCGATGCTGTGCAGCTGCAGGTCCGTCGGTTCCGACGTCCGGTCATCGAGCAGGATCACGATACACTTACGGTTGGCGAAGAATTGTTTGAGGGCCAAGATTTGGCGTCGATAGCGCAATGGATTTTGCGCCAGAAGCCGGAACTCGGAGAGGCTATCGAAGACGATGCGACGCGGCTGCAACGTGGTGACGAGATCGATCAGCCGTCCCGTCGTCTCGCCAAGCTCGATCTCCGACGAATGCAGGATCGACTGCTCCTGGTTGGGGTCGAGTCCATCCTCCGTGACGAGTTCAGAGACCGTGACGCCGTCGAGCGTCCATCCATGCGTGGCGGCTCCAGCCCGCAATTCCTCCTCGGTTTCAGACAGGGTGATGTAAAGGCCAGACTCCCCCTGGCGGATACCCTCCATGAGGAACTGAAGCGCCAACGTCGTCTTGCCGGTGCCGGGTGTCCCTTCAACGAGATAGAGCCGATCCGGCGTCAACCCGCCGCCGAGGATGTTGTCGAGCCCGGAAACACCGGTCGAGACTCGAGCCTTGGACTTTGCGATCATCAATGTACCTAATGGGCGACGTGGTTGGTCCGTGAGAGCAGAATGTTGATCTTTCCGCTTGTGTTTCAACGGTCGAGCGGTCGCAAAGGTGCGGCTTGCCGCGAAAAGTCTGATCCGCGATCAGGAGGGTGCCGCAACCATCCCGCCAAAGCAGAGGTCGATGCGTTTCGCAAGCGTGTCGCGCACCAGGCGAAAGGCGCTCGACACGGCGCTGCGTGAGCCCTCGACGGCCGTTGGGTCGAAGGTCGGCCAATAGATCACCTCGACCGCCATGGTGCGGGTGAATTCGAGCGCTCGATGATGCGCCTCTGGCGATAGCGTGATGATCAGGTCGAAGCTGGACTCTTCCAAATCCTCGAACGTGCGCGGACGATGGCGCGACAGATCGATGCCGATCTCGGCCAGCGTTTCGAGCGTAAAGGGATTGGCGTCGCCCCGGCGGACCCCTGCCGAAATGAGGTGGGTGGAGTGTCCGATGAGCCGCCGGGCAATCGCTTCGGCGATCGGGGAGCGAACAGCATTTTCCGAACAGGCGAACAGCACGGATTGAACCGAGCTTCGCGGCGTGCCGTTCATCGGATTGTCTGGGCTCTGCGGCATGCCGCTCAGCCTTTCGCTTGGGTTTGCGGCATGCCGCTCACCCTTTCCAATGCAGCGCCGTCACGAGCGTGAACAGCCGCCGCATCGTCTCGAAATCCGCGACGATCTTGCCTTGCAGGCGCTGTGCCAACAGCTCGGCAGCCTCATTGTGGAGGCCGCGGCGGCCCATATCGATCGCCTCGATCTGGCTTGGGGTCGCGGTCCGGATGGCTGAATAATAACGCTCGCAGAGGAAGAAATAATCTTTCAACAACGACCGGAACGGCGCCAGCGATAGCATGTGCAGCACCACCGGCGCATCATCCTCGGTGCGGATATCGAGCGCGAGCTTAGTGCCTTTCAGCGCGATCCCGAGCCGGTAGGGCCCACCATCATGGCCGGGAAGCACAAACCGATTATTTTCCACGAGGTCGAAGATTGCGATCCGGCGTTCGTGCTCTTGATCCGGCGTGCCACGACCGATCGTCCCGTCGTCGAGATCGACCGCCATGAGGCGGCATCGCGTCGGGTCCGATTGGTCCATCGGTCAGACCGAATTGGTGCGGATCGATACCGACCGCGCATGAGCCTCGAGGCCCTCGACCTTCGCCAGCGCGATGGCGGGTGCTGCAAGCTGGGCCAAAGAGGCGGCATCGCAGCGCAGGATCGAGGTCCGCTTCATAAAATCGAGCACACCCAGGCCGGAAGAGAACCGTGCCGAGCGGGCGGTCGGCAGAACGTGGTTCGACCCGCCGACGTAATCGCCGATCGCCTCGGGTGTGTGGCCACCGACGAAGATGGCTCCCGCATTGCGGACGCTTTCCGTCAGGCTGTCGGCATCCTCGGCCATGATCTCGAGATGTTCCGGTGCGATCCGGTCGACAAGGTCGATTGCCGATCGCAGGCTCGGGACCACTACAATGGCCCCAAAATCCTCCCAGCTCGCCGTCGCGATGGCGACACGCGGCAGCGTCTTCAACTGGTCCGACACGGCCCGCGCGACCGCGTCCGCGAGCGCCTGATCGTCGGTGATGAGGATCGATTGCGCGGACGCATCGTGCTCGGCTTGCGCCAGAAGGTCGGCGGCGATCCAGGCGGGGTTGGCGGTTCCGTCGGCCAGGATGAGGACCTCCGAGGGGCCTGCGATCATGTCGATGCCGACCGTGCCGAAGACACGTCGTTTAGCGGCCGCCACATAGGCATTCCCGGGGCCGACGACTTTGGCGACGGGTGCGATGCTGGCAGTTCCGAAGGCCAGCGCCGCCACCGCCTGCGCGCCGCCGATCCGGTACACCTCGTCGACCCCGGCGAGGCGGGCTGCCGCCAAAACCAACGGGTTGATGACGCCCCGCAGGGCCGGCACCACCATGACGAGACGCGGGCATCCGGCCACCTTCGCCGGAACCGCATTCATCAGAACGGAGGACGGATAGCTCGCCGTACCGCCCGGCACATAAAGCCCGACCGCCTCGATGGCGGTCCAGCGCCAACCGAGCTCGACGCCGAGCGCGTCGGTAAAGTGATGATCGATCGGCCTTTGCCGGTCGTGAAACGCGGTGATGCGCTCATGCGCGACCTTGAGGGCCGACATGGCGTCCGCTGGCGCGGCTTCGGTCGCCGCGTCGAGCTCCTGTTCGGAGACCCGCAAGCCGACCAGACCGAGATCGAGACCATCGAAGCGTTGCGACAGGTCGTGCAACGCCGCATCGCCCCGTGCGATCACGTCGGCGATGATGGCGGCCACGGCGGTGTCGACATCCTGGGCGACCTCGCGTTTCGACGCCAGCAGGGCTGCGAATTGCTGTTCGAAGTCAGAGTCGCGGCGGTCGAGACGAACAGGCATCGTACCTCTTTTGGTTGCTGGCGCCGTGTGGCGCAAGGATGCCGTCCGGCAGGGTGACGTGCCGGACTAGCTCTGAGATATGGCTGCTGGAAGCGACGTGTCGGGTCGTGACGTCACGGTCCACCGTGGGCCCATGTCGCGCGTTTCTGCCTCGAGGCATTCAACCGTCAGGCGCACCAAACCGCCACCTGCGAAAGCGAGCAGCACCGTGCCGGAGGGTGCGTCATCGGCAATGAACGAAATCGCCAGCAACCGCTCGTTCCGGTCGGCATCGGAACGGTCCAACCCCGATTGCGAGACATGCAGGACACGCTCGAAATGCAGCCCCGCGACACAGCGCTCCAGGGGACCCTCGATGGCGCGAGCCCAATCGAAACGCGACATGACCATGGCGAAGCGCTTTGTTCGCGGCAGGTAAGTCATGTCGCCGATCTTCACGTCGGCACCCTGCATGTGGGCCGACACGACCGCGAGATCGTCCGCGTCGACCACCACCAGCCGCAGGTGTTCGTCAGCGTCGGTTGCGGTCTCTGTCGTGGCGTCTTGTCGATTGGTCATCGCGGTCCCGTTCCCCTCGCGCCGGCCATGTGCCCGCGCGACAATGAATGAGCGGATCGCATCTCGGTTTCAAGACCGCCGCGCCAAAGCGCGTCAGCCCGGGTTGGAGAGCCGCTCGATGTGCGCGCCGCATTGACCGAGTTTGTGCTCGAGATGCTCGAAGCCGCGATCGAGGTGGTAGACGCGGCTGACCGTCGTCTCTCCCTCTGCCGCAAGCGCAGCGATCACCAGCGACACCGAGGCGCGCAGATCCGTCGCCATTACCTGTGCGCCATTCAGCTTATCGACGCCATCGACGATCGCCGCATCGCCCTCGAGCCGAATGCGCGCGCCGAGGCGGCTCAACTCACTGACATGCATGAACCGATTTTCGAAGATCGTCTCGCGGATACGGGACGAGCCGCCGGCTCGCGTCATGAGAGCCATGAACTGGGCCTGCAGATCGGTCGGAAAGCCGGGGAACGGCTCGGTCGTGATATCGACCGGCGAAATACCCGCGCCATTGCGCTGAATGCGGAGGCCCTCGTTGGTGGCCGACACCTTGGCGCCGGCTTGGACCAGTGAGTCGAGAGCGCCTTGCAGCAATTCCGGACGCGCGCCTTGCAGCATGACGTCGCCACCCGTCATAGCCACCGCCATTGCATAGGTGCCGGTTTCGATCCGGTCGGGCAGCACCGTGTGGCGAGCCCCTCCGAGCTTTGCGACACCGTCGATCTCGATGACCGAGGTTCCGGCGCCCTTGATCTTGGCGCCCATTTTGATCAGGCATTCGGCGAGATCGACGACTTCCGGCTCACGCGCCGGGTTGATCAGCACCGTCTTGCCATGCGCCAGCACCGCCGCCATCAGGGCCGTATGCGTGCCGCCGACCGTGACCTTTGGAAATTCGATCTCGGCGCCCGTAAGGCCATGTGGCGCCTTCGCGATGACGTAGCCGTTCTCGATCTCGATATCGGCGCCGAGCCGCTCCAAAGCCATCAGCAGCAGGTCGACCGGGCGAGTGCCGATGGCACAGCCGCCGGGCAGCGACACACGCGCTTCGCCCATGCGGGCCAGCAGCGGTGCCACGACCCAGAAGCTCGCCCGCATCTTGGAGACAAGGTCGTAAGGTGCGGTTGTGTCGACGATCCGCTCCGCTCTCAGATGGACGGTCTGTCCCGCAATGGCGGCCTCGCCTGGCCGTTTGCCGTTGATCGAATAATCGACGCCATGGTTGCCGAGGATGCGGACCAGCATGCTGACGTCGGCGAGGCGCGGGAGATTTTCCAACGTCAAAGCTTCGTCGGTCAGCAGGCTCGCGATCATCAGAGGAAGCGCGGCGTTCTTGGCTCCGGAGATCTGGATGCTGCCGTTCAACTGGTGACCGCCAACGATGCGAATTCGATCCATTGTTCCTCGCTTGATGTCTGGCTGTCGGTCCGGCCCCGTCCGACATCACGTCGCTTGGCGGGGCGCCTCGAGTGACCGGGCCTAAAAGGGGGCGCTTAGATGTCGTTGGCGCTGCGGGTTCGCGCCTGCGCCTTGCGACGTTTAAGGTTTTCGCGCAACGCCTCGGCTAAGCGCGCCTCGCGCTCGACGGTCCGGCGCGCCTCGCGTTCAGCCGCTGCCGCGCTCAACCGCACCGGCCTCGGTTCATCCTGTTCGACCGTCATTCGTCTTGACTTCCGCCGTCTTTTCGCTGCCGTGCTCGATCGATCAGCGGCCTTGCGTCGTCGATGTTGCGACTATGACCATCGATCCTAGGCGGTTCGTTCCCGCGCAGCAAGCCGAGCGGGCGGGTCGTTGGGAAGGCCGTTGGCGAGGCGCCGCTTCTTGGAAGCCCTGCGGTTTGTTGCAGGGCCCGCGCTTGGCCGCCGGATCGGCAACCGCGTCGATGATGGCCGCAGTGTCGTCAATCCTTCATCGGCCCAATCGCGATTGTCGATTGACAAGCGGGGGCGTTCCTCCTGAGTCTATAAGGGAGGGCTCGGCCAACAGCTCCATCGTGTCGCCGGCAAACCGTGCCCTGGGGAGGATCTCATGATCGACCGCATTTTGGACAGCGAAGGCGCCATTGTGGCGCGCGTGAAAGACGGCGACGTCTATGACGCATCCGAGCAGAAAATCGGGACTTGCCGGAATGGCAACGTCTATGATCGGAACGGAAAGTTCATTTTCCACGTTCAGAGCGCCGCGGAAGCCGAATCGGCCGGCAGCCTCACGGCCGATGCGGTCAATCGTCTGTTTCATCCGAAGGCCGGCACCCCGACGTCGCATTGACGATCGAAGCGTCGCACCGGCGCCGCCACGCCCAAAGCTCGATCGATCATTCGGATGGCTGCTGGTGCGTTCCGGCATTGGTTCTTGGCCGCCAATGCATGTAAGGCATCGGCTTTCCGGATCGTCGTGAGATCGGCAGACCATGAACCAGCAACCGCGCGGCGCCCTTCAGGCAGGGGCGGGCCTGAGCCGCACCTTGACGTTCGTCATGGCGCTTGCCTGCGGTGCGGCGGTCGCCAACATTTATTACAATCAGCCGTTACTCGGCGTGATGGAGCATGACTTTCCGGGGCAAGAGGGCCTCGTCGGCTTCGTACCGACCGCGACCCAACTCGGTTACGCAGCGGGGATTTTTCTTTTGGTCCCGCTCGGCGACCGGGTCGAGCGACGTCGTCTCATCCTCGTGCAGTCCGCCGTGCTGTGCCTCGCGCTGCTGGTCGTTGCGATCGCCCCGACCCCTGCCTTGATGGTGGCCGGTTCAATTCTGGTGGGCATCTTCGCCACGATGGCGCAACAAATCGTCCCCTTCGCGGCGGAGCTTGCCGAGCCGGACAAGCGCGGCGTCGTGATCGGCACTGTCATGAGCGGCTTGCTCTGCGGCATTCTTTCCGGCCGGACCCTCGCGGGCTTCATCGGGCACTGGTTTGGATGGCGCATGATGTTCGTCGTCGCCATCGGCATCATGCTGGCCGTCACTGCACTACTGGCCGCGGTGCTGCCGCGTAGTGCGCCAAAGACCAAGGACTCATACTGGACGCTGCTGGGCTCCTTATGGGGACTGCTGCGGACCGAGGCGGACTTGGGTCGCGCGACGGCGATCCAGACCCTTCTGTTCGCCTCGTTCAGCGTGTTCTGGACCATTCTGGCGCTTCGGCTTGAACAGCCGCCGTATCATATGGGGGCCGATGTCGCCGGTTTGTTCGGCCTTGTCGGCGCCATTGGCGTGTTGATCGCGCCTGTCGCGGGCCGGATGGCGGATCGTCGGGGACCACATGTCGCCATTGGGCTCGGGATCGTCGTGATGGTGCTCTCATGGGCCGTGTTTGGACTGTGGGGCTCCATTGCTGGGTTGATCGTCGGCGTCCTTTTGCTCGATATCGGTGAACAGGGCGCCTTGGTGTCGAACCAACATATCGTCTATTCGCTCCGGCCGGACGCGCGCAATCGGCTGAACACCATCCTGGTCGGCGGGATGTTCCTGGGCGGTGCCGCAGGGTCCGCCGGCGCTACGATTTGCTGGCATCAGGGTGGCTGGCCGGCGGTTTGCTGGTTCGGGGTGGCTCTTGTGGTCGCGGCTCTTGGTCTCCACCTGCACGGCTTGGGACAGCGCCGGATGTCAGCGAAAGAGAGCTAAATTCGACGCTTTCGGCGGCGTTTGAGCCCCGTTCGCGCGATCGAGGTTGCAAATCCTGCTGTGTCGGCTAGGACACTTTCGCATTTGCGAGAAGCGTCTGCGGGCCGATGCCTGTTTTGTTTCCGCCCAAAAGACCCTTCGGGTGCGTCAACCGTGCGCGCGCTCTCACTCGACATCAAGATTTGAATCATGAACCTGCGCAATATCGCCATCATCGCCCACGTCGACCACGGCAAGACGACGCTCGTGGACAAGCTTCTTCAGCAATCCGGCTCGTTCCGCGACAACCAGCGGGTTGCCGAGCGCGTGATGGACTCCAACGATCTCGAAAAAGAGCGTGGCATCACGATCCTGGCGAAGGCCACGTCGGTGATGTGGCATGAGTCGCGCATCAATATCGTCGACACGCCGGGCCACGCGGACTTCGGCGGCGAGGTCGAGCGTATCCTCAGCATGGTCGACGGCGTGATCGTGCTGGTCGATGCGGCCGAAGGCCCGATGCCACAGACGAAATTTGTGGTTGGTAAGGCGCTGAAGCTCGGCCTTCGCCCGATCGTCGCGATCAACAAGGTGGATCGGCCCGACGCGCGGGTCACCGAGGTCGTCAACGAGGTGTTCGACCTGTTCGCGGCGCTCGACGCCACGGACGACCAGCTCGATTTCCCGATCCTCTACGGGTCGGGCCGCAACGGCTGGATGGCGAATAGCCCGGACGGGCCGCAGGACGGCATGACGCCTCTGTTCGAGCTCGTGCTCAAGCATGTACCGCCGCCGAAGATCGAAGAAGGCGCGTTCCGCATGCTGGGAACGCTGCTGGAAGCCAATCCCTATCTCGGCCGCGTCATCACGGGTCGTGTCTTCGCCGGTTCGGTGAAGCCCAACCAGTCCGTCAAAGTTCTCGACGCCTCGGGCGCCGTGATCGAGACGGGTCGCGTCTCCAAGATCCTCGCATTCCGAGGCATCGAGCGGGCGCCGATCGATGTGGCGGAAGCCGGCGACATCGTGGCGATCGCGGGCCTGACGAAGTTCAACGTCGCCGATACGCTCTGTGCTCCCGAAGTGACGGAGGCGCTGCACGCGCAGCCGATCGACCCGCCGACCTTGTCGATGACGTTTTTGGTGAACGACAGCCCGCTGGCAGGGACCGAAGGCGACAAGGTCACCAGCCGCGTGATCCGCGATCGGCTTCACAAGGAAGCCGAAGGCAACGTTGCGCTCAAAATCACCGATTCGCCGGATGTCGACAGCTATGTCGTGTCGGGTCGCGGCGAATTGCAGCTTGCGATCCTGATCGAGACGATGCGCCGCGAAGGCTTTGAAATCGGCGTGTCGCGTCCGCGCGTGGTGTTCCGCACCGATGAGGATAGTGGCGAGCGGATGGAGCCGATCGAAGAGGTCGTGATCGACGTCGACGAGGAGCATTCGGGCGTCGTTGTGCAGAAAATGTCGGAGCGCAAGGCCGACATGATCGAGATGCGGCCGTCGGGTGGCAATCGACTTCGGCTGGTGTTCCACGCGCCGACGCGCGGACTGATCGGCTATCAGAGCGAATTGATGACCGACACCAAGGGCACGGCGATCATGAACCGCCTGTTCTATAATTATGCGCCTTGGAAGGGCGGCATCATGGGCCGTCGCAACGGTGTTCTGTTGTCGACCGACTCCGGTGAAGCGGTCGCTTACGCGATGTGGAACCTCGAGGATCGCGGCCCGATGATGATCGAGCCCGGCTGGAAGGTCTATCAGGGCATGATCATCGGCGAGCACACCCGTGAGAATGACCTTGAAGTCAATGTGCTGAAGGGCAAGAAGCTGACCAACGTCCGCGCCGCCGGCAAGGACGAAGCGGTTCGGCTTACCCCGCCGATCCGCATGACGCTGGAAAAGGCTCTGGCCTATATCGAAGACGATGAGCTTGTCGAGGTGACGCCGAAATCGATCCGTCTTCGCAAGATCAAGCTCGATCCGAACGAGCGCAAGCGCGCCGAGCGGTCGAAAGATCCAAACGCCTGATCGCCTGAGTTCAGCGGGATAACCAATCGAGGTCGCGGATGCGGCCTCGATTGCGTTTGACGGCGCGAAGGGCGTGGCGCGCGACGTCGCGTTCGCCCCTAGACGTCGTCCTCGATCATCAGGTGGTGAAGTGGGATCCGCAGGGACCATTGCAGCCCGGTGGGCGCAAACGTCATGTTCGCGATACCATCCAGCGCGCGGGCGACGACGCGCTCCATGACCTTATGCCCAAACCCCTGGCGCAGCGGGGGTTCGATCGCAAGGCCGCCGAATTCGTTCCAAAGCACATGCAGCCAACGCGGTTCGCCGGATTGGTCGGCCTCGAGGCTCCATTCGACCGCGACCCGGCCCGCCGGGCCCGACAAGGCGCCGAACCGCATCGCGTTGCTGGTCAATTCATTGAGCGCAAGCCCAATATTCTGAGCCGCCTCGGGGCGAATGAAGATCGCCGGACCCGTGATGCTCACGCGCTCTCCATGCTGTTCGATCATGGCGCTGAGATGCCCATGCGCGAGATCGATCAACGAGGCGCCGCGCCAGTCCTGCGCCGCTAGGATTTCGTGCGAAAACGACAGGCCACGAAGGCGCGCGGAAAAGCGACGTTCGAAGTCCGCCGCCGTCAAGCTGTCCTTCACGGTCTGTCGCGCCATCGCCTGAATGATCGCCAGCAGGTTTTTGGATCGATGCGTGACCTCGCGCATGAGCACATGCACCTGTTCGTGGTGCAACCGCACGTCCGAGATGTCGCGAGCGGTGCCGACGATCTCAGCACCATCCTGTTGTGGCATCGACTTCGCCCGTAAGGCCAGCCAACGATCTGGTCCCATATCGAAGCGACGAAATCGAAGCTCCAGATCATCCGACGTTGCTTCTCCCCGCGAGGCCGCGTTGAGAAAAGCAGAGAACACCAGAGCGTCCGTCGGCGACAAGGCCTCAAGCCATTCGTTTTTCGTGACCAAGGCTTTGCCCGTCATTCCCAAGAGGGCCTGCATCCGACGGTCGACATCAAAGGTGTCGGTCGAGCGATCGTAACTCCAAAATCCTGTTGCGGTCGCGTCCAGCGCGAACTCAAGACGCTCTTTATCGTTCAACGCCGTTTTCGATGTGTCGCTCGACATGCGATTGGCATCCGCGATCTGGATCTGATCCTCTCGAGAACGCGCCGTCATTGCCGACCTAGGAAACGCCGACCGGATAAGTCCGAAGCCACTGCCGTCGTGCCATCTGGAAATGCCGTCTCGACGTCGTTCGAACCCATTTGCACGAGGCAAGCCTTGTCTCGAACGCTTCCCTTCACGCTAAGGTGTTGAACTGACGCAAAGGACATGACGATGCCTATCTGACCACGCAGGGCGGCACGATCCGGAACTCCCGACGATCGCGCTCGACTAGCATTCAATCCGGCTTGATGTCCGGCGAGATTGCCACCTTTTACACGCCTTGATTCGGAACGACTACTGGACCGAATGGTTCCATTCTGAACCTGTTCGGGATCGCCTGAAGCCCCCGTGCCCGACGACCGACAAAGACGAATGCCAGCTTCGATAATCCGGTTCCACAAGCAAAGGCCGCACGGCAACCGATGACCGATTCAGCGTTTCCTCCACGCCCCGCTCTACAGCCCGACGAGATCCGATCGATCATCATCGGGCTTATGATGGCCATGCTCCTGGCTGCACTCGACCAGACGATCGTAGCGACAGCGATGCCCACCATCGGACGAGAATTGGGCGACGCTGAAAATCTGCCCTGGATCGTCACGGCCTATCTGCTTGCCTCCACGGCCGTCACGCCGCTCTACGGCAAATTCAGCGATATCCACGGTCGTCGTATTGCGCTGTTGATCGCCATCATCTTGTTCATCATAGGCTCGCTCGCCTGTGCGCTCGCGCCGACCATGGTGGCGCTCGCGCTCGCGCGCGGCGTTCAGGGTCTCGGCGGCGGCGGTTTGATATCGCTGGCGCAGACCATCTTGGGCGATATTCTGTCACCACGCGAGAGAGCGCGATATCAAGTCTTCATCGCCAGCGTGTTCGCTTTATCGTCGCTGGCAGGGCCGCTGCTCGGCGGTTTTTTCGCTGAACACTTTCACTGGTCACTGATATTCTGGATCAACCTGCCGATCGGTCTAGCGGCTTTTCTGATGACGAACGGCAAGCTGCGGCTTCTACCTCGGCATGAGAGGCGCCACTCGATCGACTTTCTCGGCGCCGCGATCCTCGTTGTCGCAACCGTCAGTCTCTTGCTGGCGCTCAGTTGGGGCGGCATCCGCTATCCGTGGGGATCACCGCGCGTGCTCACCCTGTTGGGCCTTTCGATCGTCGCCTGGGCCGGCTTCGTGGTTCGTCTCCGGATGGCGCGCGAACCGCTCATCCCGCTCGCCGTGCTCGGCGATCAGGTTGTGGCCACGGGGACGCTGGCGGCGTGTTTCGCCATGGGCACGTTCATCGGACTGACGATCTACGTTCCGATCTATCTCGAGGGCGTGCTGGGCCTCACGGCCAGTCAATCCGGCATCGCACTCGTTCCGCTGATGATCGGGACGGTCGCAGGCGCCACTATCTCGGGTCGGTCGATGATGTATTTCACGCATTATAAGCGGCTGCCGTTGATCGGCATGGTGATCAGCGTCGTCACATGTGCGGTCTTGGCGCTGGCGGCTCCGGCTCTGCCGCTGGCGGCGCTGGAAGTGATGCTGTTGCTGATCAGCCTGGGCCTCGGCACGATCCTGCCGCTCGCCACCATCGCGATTCAGAACGCGGTGGCGCATCACCAACTCGGTACCGCAACCGCGACCATGAACTTTTTCCGCTCGCTCGGAGGCGCGTTGATCGTGGCTGTCTTCGGGACGATCGTGATCGGGGGCGGTGGCGTCAAGGCGATCGGGATCGGGAACAGCAGCCCGTTAGGGGCAGCCGATCTCGCTCAACTCTCGCGCACCTTCCAGGTCGTCTTCGCGGCCGCCGACATCAGCCTGATCCTCGCCTTGCTCTGGCTCGCGCTGATGCAGCAGCGCCCCCTCCGCGGGCAGGCGAAAACAAGCGAAAAGGCTGGCGAACCCCTTCCCATCATGATCGAATGAGTCAAAAGCAATAGGCGCGACGCGTGGGTGGGAACACGAGAATGGATGCTTCAGTCAGCGCAAGGCGGACCGGTCCGGAACGGATCGCTAAGCCCTGGTATATGATCCTCTACATTCAAGTGTTGATCGCCATCGCGCTCGGGATCGCTTTGGGCGTGCTGGCCCCGCAAACAGGCGCCGCCATGAAGCCGCTCGGCGATGCTTTCGTGGCGTTGATCCGCATGATGATCGCGCCAGTCATCTTCTGCACCGTGGTGCATGGCATCGCCACGATGGGCGATCTTGGCCGCGTCGGGCGCGTCGGGCTCAAGGCCCTTGTCTATTTCGAGGTCGTGTCGACGATCGCCCTGGTGCTGGGGATCGCGGTGGCCGAGCTGCTGCAGCCAGGACGTGGGTTCGATATCGACCCGGCCAAGCTCAACGCACAATCGATCTCGACCTATGTAACGGCCGCCAAGCAGGACAATATCACGGCGCATCTGCTCGGCATCATCCCGACCAGCTTCTTCGATGCCCTGGCGCGTGGTGATCTTCTCCAGGTTCTCCTCGTCGCGATCCTCAGCGGTGTCGCGATCTCCCATATGGGCGAGACCGGGGAGCGGATCGCTGGGGCCATCGACGCGGCTGGCCAGATGTTTTTTCGGATCATCGGCATCATCGTGCGGGTCGCCCCGATCGGCGCTTTCGGCGCGATGGCCTTCACGATCGGGGCCTTCGGGGCAGGCGCCCTGGTCAGGCTCGGTTTCCTGATCGTCACATTCTACCTGACCAGCGCGGTCTTCATCCTGGTCGTCCTGGGAGGCATCGCCTACCTCTGCGGCTTCTCGATCCTGCGTTTCATCGTCTACATCAAAGACGAATTGCTGATCGTGCTCGGCACCAGTTCGTCCGAGACCGTGCTGCCGCATATGATCCAGAAGATGCAGCGGCTCGGCGCATCGAAGTCGGTCGTCGGTCTGGTGATCCCGACCGGATATAGCTTCAATCTCGACGGCACCAACATCTACATGACGCTCTCGATCCTGTTTCTGGCGCAGGCCACGAACACGCCGCTGAGCTTTGGGCAGGAACTCGGTATCATCGCGGTGGCGGCGCTGACCTCGAAGGGAGCGTCGGGCGTCACGGGCGCGGGGTTCATCACGCTCGCGGCGACGCTGGCGATCGTGCCCGACATTCCCATCCAATCGCTGGCAGTTCTGGTCGGGATCGACAAATTCATGAGCGAATGCCGAGCCCTGACCAATCTAATCGGCAACGGCGTCGCGACGGTTGTGATCAGCCGCTGGGAAGGCGAGTTGGATGCCGAGCGTCTGAAACACGTTCTGCAGCATCCAGCGGCGGAAGGCACGGCCGCCGTTGCCGAATTGGAAGCAGCGGCCGAGTAGAATGTGCGAGGCGGCCGGTCGTCAGAACAGGCGACCGCCGTTTGGGACCGGCAACGATGGGCCGATCAGCACCACCTCGCTGGTCGCATCCGGAAACCCCAAGGTCAGCACCTCCGACATGAAGGGGCCGATTTGACGCGGCGGAAAATTGACGACGGCCGCAACCTGCCGCCCGATCAGATCCTCAAGACGATAATGCGCCGTGATCTGTGCCGACGACCTTTTGACGCCGATCGGCTCACCGAAATCGATCTGCAGCTTGAAGGCGGGTTTGCGGGCCTGCGGAAACGGCTCGGCCTTGACGACCGTGCCGACCCGGATATCCACCGTCACAAAGTCGTCGTAGGAGATTGTAGCGCCTGGCGCGGTGGGTTCGCCCACGCGCCTAGATCTCCGGGTCGATCGCGTCGAATTCCGCATCGCGACGCGACGTGGAGGATGTGTCTCGCTTGCGCTCCTTCATGCGCCGACGCGTGTCCATCACGGCGCGCCCGAGCAGCCGCAAGGGAGAGGCAAGACGATCGAGGTCGTCCACCCGTGCGCTCAGCATCTCGCCGCGCTGGAGCTCACGATCGAGGGCCGCCATGGTCTTGGCCATCCCGGTTTCGTCGTCGTTGAGCCAAATATTGAGGATGCGGGCCCAGGCGACCACCAGTCCCTGGAGCTTCACGGCCCCGGTCCGGCCTTCGCTGTCGATGCCGGCTGCTTCGAGCATGAACCGCATGGAGTTCAGCGCCACCTGATTGAGCGCGGCGGCCGCAAGCCCGTCACTCCGGACCCACTCGGCCACGCTTTCGAGGCCGAGCCGATACGGTGCCATGGCGTCGAGACGGCGCATTAGCACGTCGAACAGCCGATCCTTGGCGGTTTCCTCGTCGAGATCCGTGGTCGTCCCGTCCAGCACGATCCGGTCGATCTTGCGGGAGAAGCCGGCCAGCGCAGCCCCTTTGGACGGGAAGGCATCGCGAAAATCCGCAAGCGAGACACCGGCGCGGGTGGCGATGTCGGTAATGCCGAAGTCGCTCCAATCGCGCTCCGCCGCCAATTCCATCATGGCTTCGATGATGCGATCCTTTGTCGACGGCAGCTTGGCCTTCGGCGGCTCATCATGGACGCCGATCGGAGATGGCGCGGGATTGTCGCTCTGGTTGAACGCGCCGGCATCATTATTCTCAGCCATCAGTACCTCCGTCGATCTCCTTCCATTCTAGAGGACGGTGCTACATTGGCCAACCTCTGCGTCGACGCAGGCTTAATCAGGCGCGACTTAGCCACCCAGAGCGACGGCTCGGTCGCGCGCTGCCGCGACGGCACGCGTGACCAGCGACCGAAGTGCATCGTCGGTGGCAAAAACGTCGAGAGCCGCCGCCGTGGTGCCGGCCGGCGAGGTCACGTTAAGGCGCAGTTGTTCCGCCGAAACGGTGGGTTCCGCCGCCATCAAGGCCCCAGCACCCTCCACGGTGGCGCGCGCGAGACGCGCCGACAACGCCGCATCGAGGCCGAGCGCCTCCGCCGCCTCGGCCAAGCATTCGGTTAGCAGAAACACATAGGCGGGTCCGGAGCCAGACACGGCCGTCACGGCATCGATGAGATCTTCGCGATCGAGCCATTCGACCTGTCCGACTGCCGCCAGAAGCGCGTGAACGCTGCGCTTCTGAGCCGGTGTCACCGTCTCATTCGCGAAGGCGCCCGTCATGCCATGTCCGACTGCGGCCGGCGTGTTGGGAATCGTTCGCACGATGGCTTTGGCCGGGATCTGTCGGGCCATGTCCGCGATCGTCTTTCCGGCCATGACCGAGACCAGCACGGTTGCTGCATAATCGAAATGGGCCACGAGGGGCGCGACGGTCCCGAACATCTGCGGCTTGACCGCCAGAACCAGAATGTCGGGGGGCGTCAGGGTCGCGAGGTCCGGGTTGAGCGAGAAGCCGCGCTCCTTCGCGAGATGGTGGAGGTCGTCCGAGGCCTGCGGGTCGCTGACCGCGATCTGGTCAGCTGCGACGCCAAGATCGAGCCATCCACGGAGCAAGGCGCCGCCCATCTTGCCAGCCCCGGCCAGCAGGATCGATCGTGGCAGGTCGCTCATGCTTCGCCTTGGGTCTCGAACATCGCGCTATCGAGCGCTTCGCGGGCGGTCTTGCCGGCCCAGATCACAAACTGGAACGCCTGATAATAACGATCGCAGGTCTCGACCGCCATCTTGAGAATCGCCTCGCATTGACGCCCATCCGGGTCGGCGCCGCCCGACATCAAAATCGAATGCCGAAACATGACGACGTTTTCGTTGTTCCAGAGATCGAAGTGACCGATCCACAGATGCTCGTTGATCAGCGCAATCAGACCGAGAATAGCGGTCCGTCGACGATCCGGCACCTTAATGTCGAAGGCGCATCCGACATGCAAAGCTTCGAGATCCGATAGCCAGGTAAAGGCCACGTGATAGTCGGAAAAACCGCCCTGTACCGAGATCGAGATCTCATCTTCGTCATCGCGGTCGAAGGCCCAGTCATGGAACGAGGCAATCCGCTCGACGACGTCGACGGGATGCTCGGCGCGGTTCACTTCGATCGGGAGAAGAGACATGCGAGGTCCTCTGCATGCGGGGATGACAAAGCCAGGGGCGCGGACGCTGGGACGCCGAGCAGCCGGACCAGTCGAAATAGTGACGACGAATCAGCGTCGAGCATCGTTATAACCCTAACTGATCGTGAACGGCACGCGGGATGACCGTCGCGGATTCGCATGAATCGGTAAAGAGTCCCGAAAGGATGTCCACAACCTAGGGGCCATGCGCTGAGGCGTCCGCAGGCGGGATTTCGGTGCCCGGGAGCACGGAACCAGGGTGGGACGAGCACGTTTACGAAGGCGTGAGCGGAGTGGTGCTCTCCCCTCCCATCTCTCTGCTCCGCCACAAGAACCCGCAACGGCAGCCCCTGGCCGTTGCGGGTTTTTGCTTTAAAGGAGCGGGCCCCTGCATCGAGCGATATGGCTGGAGCAGGAACCCACCTGCGGCTCGAGCGTTGCAGTAGCGTAATTGGCGGCACGGTCTTTCGCGGACCGGGTGTCGCCCTCCTTTACCATCGTCGAGGGACAATCATGGCTGATCGTGGGTTTGAGAAAGTTGCACGGGATTTGAGCTCGGACTTTTCCGCGCTGCGTGACGATGTTCGTAAGCTGACCAATCTGGTCTCGGACCTCGCAAGCGATCAGGCCGATACGACGCGCAGCAGCGTCAAAAGTGCGATGGATCGGGCTCGCGACCGGTTTTCGTCGACAGCCGATCGCTTTTCCAGCCAAGCCAGTGACGTGGCCGATCGCTTTGCGAGCCAGGCCAGCGACGTTGGAGAGCGTGTGCGCGGCGCCGGTCACGAGATTGAGAGTCGCATTGAACGCAACCCGATGACCGCCATCATGATCGCTATTGTGGGTGGCTTGCTGATCGGCGCAATGAGCCGTTCGCGTCGATGACGAACCCGATCTCCCGGCTGATCGCGCAGGCCGAAGTCAACGTCACCGAAATGGGGCGGCGCGCCGTCGATCAAGCCGCTGCCACGGTGAAGGCGCGCAGCCAGGAGGTTGTCAGCGATGTCATGAGAACCGCAACGAGCACGGTGAAGACCGTCGCAATCAAGGCTGGCTTAGCCTTGTTTGCGGGGGTCATGCTGATCGTGGCGGTGATCTTCGGCCTGATTGCCCTCTATGACTATCTTGCCAGTCTGATGGGACCGATCGAAGCTCTTCTGGCGATGGCGGCGCTTTTCCTCGTGCTCGGCATCGCCGGGATCGTGGTGATGATGACTATGTCGTCGAGCGCGACCGTCAAGGACAAGAAGGCCCCAGCAATCGCTGCGACGCAGGACGTCGAAGCGGCTCAGCGAGCGATGGCGGCCAGCCAACAGCCGCCTGTCGAGGCAGCCTCCGCCGAGGTGCGAGACGACCCGACGGCTCAGCTTAAGAGCCATGATCCAGATCAGGCGATGCGTTCTGGCCTCGATGCCGTGGTTTCGGCCTTGGGCGATGCGGGTTTCCGGCGCGAACAAGCCGGTCTGAGAGCCGGGATCGCAATCGCCAGCCAAATGCGGCCTGTGCAACTGGTTTCGCTCGCGCTGTTAGGCGGATTCCTTGCGGGAGTCCGGTCGAAACGAGGCCGCCGTTTATCTTAATCTCGTGCGGCGCGGCAGGCCCCATCAACAAAAAGGGAGCGTCGCGCTAACCGCGACGCTCCCTTTTTTTAGTTCGTCGATCTCGGGTTTAGGCCGATACTTGCGCCGCGGCTGTATCGCCACGCCGATGAGCGGTTTTGTTGAAGAACAGAACCTGGCTGATAACGGCCCGGAGTTGTTCGACACTGAACGGCTTGGCGATGAGGAATGCCGGTTCGGGCGGCGCACCGGTCAAAAAACGCTCGGGGTAGGCCGTGATGAAGATGACCGGCACTTCCAGCGACTCGAGAATTTCATTCACGGCCTCGAGGCCGGAGCTACCATCTGCCAGCTGAATATCGGCAAGGATGAGACCGGGGCGGTGCGTATGGATCGCCGCCAAGGCCTCTCGATGAGTGCGCGCAACATCGACAACCCGATGACCGAGGTCCTCAACCAAGTTTTGGAGGTCCAATGCAATAAGCGGCTCGTCTTCGATGATCAGCACTTCGGTCGAAATCTGCTGCGCGATCTCATGATTGGCGCGCTCGATCAGGGCCTTTGCCTCATCGACGGAACATTCCAATGTCCGCGATAGATCGTTGATGTCGAACCCTTCAAGCGCCGTTAGCAACAGGGCGACGCGCGGCCGAAGCGAGATGGCTTCGAGGCTCCGGGTGACACCACCCTGATCGGCGCCGGCTGTCGTGTCGGTCCGTCCATTGATCGCGACAGAACCCCAGAGCGTCAGAAACAGCTTATAGAGATCTGTGCGGATGTCAGCGCTTTTGGCGAAGCTCGACGGATCGGCGACGATGGCTTCGAGCGTCTCGACCACATAGGCATCGCCACCCCGTTGGCTCCCCGTCAAAGCGCGCGCGAACCGACGAAGATGAGGAAGATGGGGTGCAATCGCCTGCGAAATGGACATCCGTAATCCTTGAGTATTTTGGCGCCTGGCATAGCTTTGTAAAACAGGCCAAGGAAAATAAAGTTCCGTTATGGAACATTAATTTTCGCCGATGCGTTGTGTCTCGGCGATGGCCTCGTGAGACGGTAAAGTGTCACGAGCGCAGGCATTTGGTATCTACGGTATCGTCGATGACGGAGCAAGCCAGCTCCGGATCGCAAGGAGAGCGGGATGAGTAAATCGGACGGAGGTCAAGACCCGACCGTGAAGACTAAAGTGACATCCCCGCCCGATGAAGCCGCACAAAATCCCGTCAACGTCCCTCCAGAGGGAGGCGATCGGGATGGCGCATCTGTACCGACCGTCGACATACAATCCTATATCGGGTCACAACTCCGTGCGGTTTTCGACGATGTTGCAAACCAGCCTGTTCCGGACCGTTTTCTCGAACTGATGCGCCAACTCGACTAACGGTTGCATTGGCCGCGCCACGTCCTGCTTAGACGTCAACCGGATCGCCATCGATACCATGACGATCCGTGGATGAACCAATCCTGAATATGTCCAAATGTGATCGACATTCGGATGTTGATTCCGCGGCTGGCATCGCCAGGATGCGGGTGAAGGTCATTAATGTCTCTGACCGCTGGCCAGGGCGGTAACCAAGCCGCAACCCCGATTGGCTAGCCTCGCAATGTCGCTCCTGTCGGACGCGTCTTTGCGAGAGATGATCGTATGAGCCTCACGAATTTTCCGCCTGCCGCGATAGTGCTTGCTTGCATGCTGGTTGCAGCCCCGGCCTTTGCGGACGAGATGAAGGCTGTGCCATCGGGTGTAAACCGCCAGATCGACTTCTTCGCTAGCGTCAATCCCGACTGCACGTCGGTCGGAACACCCACGGTTCGCCTCGTCGACGGTCCGAGTCGCGGCACCATCACGACCGACAAGGGGCGCGACTTCATGGCCTTTCCGCGCTCGAATGTCCGCCACGTCTGCAACCGCCGCCGCCTGTCGGGTTTAAAGCTGTTCTATAAGTCGCAGTCGGGCTTCCTCGGCGTGGATCATGTGCGCGTGCTGATCCTGTCGGCATCCGGCACGGGCCGCGAGGCGACTTACGCGATCGATGTGCGCTGAAAGTGGTCGGCCTCGGCGCTAGTCGTCGGGCTCCGTGGTGAACTGGAGCGGGAAGCCCTTCAGCCGCCCAGCCTCGGTCGCGCGGGCGGCTTTCGTTTCCGCGACGTCCTTCGGGTAGACCGAAACCACGCAGACGCCCTTGCGGTGTGCGGTCAACATGACATGACCGGCCTGTTCCTCGCCCAACCGGAACTCGACCTTCAGCACGGTGACCACAAAAGCACGTGGCGTGAAATCGTCGTTGACGAGAAGCACCTTGTGAAGGCGCGGACGCTCGGTTTTCGGTTTGACGACCGTGCGAGGGATATTGACCACGTCGCTCATGATGGCCTCGATCGACGTTGAAATGGGCGAAACGGCGGAAAGTCCGCTTTCTCCGTAATAGGTCGTCCGGGCTGGCGTCCGGGTCAAGGCGGAAGAGGATCGTTTCGTCGCGCTCGCCTCGATCGGGAACAGCTTGATGGGTCCGACGTTTCTGGCCTGGGTGGCCCCTGCATTGGGCATGCCGAGGAGGCCAATATGGAACCGATGAAGCCGATGCGACCCATGGAACCGATGAAGCCCATGGAGCCGATGAAGCCGATGGACGGCGGTGAGCCTTGGTGGCCGACGGATCTTGGGCGGCCGTCATCAAGTGGGGCGCAACAGGGCACGCGTTACGCGTTCTTTGGCGAGAAGCAGCGGCTGTTGATCGAACGCGACGGGACGCTCGAGACCTATGACACGGGTCAGCACCGCATCAGCGGGGTCGGGCAGCAGGATGGCTCACGGCGAACCCTGACATTCTCCAGCCAGACCGGCGAGGTCGCGCTTCAGGATCTTCGTCGGGTCGACTGATCCAAGGGGCACCGCATGCCCGTCCTCATTGCTGTGATCGTGCTCCTGACCGGAGCGCTGAACACCGTGCAGGCTGGCGCAAACGCGACCTTGAACAAGGTGCTGCAGGCGCCTGTCTTTGCGCTGTTCACCGTCACGGCCGCGAATTGCGTGGTCTACCTGCTCGCAGGGACCGTCGTCGGCTTCATATGGCCGGAGAGTGGTCGGCTCGCTCAGGTTCCGTGGTGGGGATGGATTGGCGGAGCCTTCGGCGGACTTTACGTCATCGCCATGGTGTTTCTGGCGCAGAAACTCGGTTCGGCGATGTTTACCGGTCTGAGCGTGACGGCCGCAATTCTCACATCGGTGCTGCTCGATCATTTCGGCTTGGTCGGCTTCGAACAACACAGCGCAAGCCTGTGGCGCGTCACCGGATGTTTGTTGATGATCGGCGGCCTCACCTTGGTTTGCGTGTTCTAAGCGCCCACGATGTCCACACCCTCGACGCCTATTTGTGCGCCAGGACTGGATCCGGGCCCGAATGGATGCGACGTTTGGTCCAGAGCCGCAGGACCGGAGCCGTTCTGGCGTGTCGGTCGATCTGCGCGCGATGGAGCCGACCGATGATAACCGCAACCCGCTCCGCTCTGGCCTTGTTGATGATCATGGCGGCGGTTCCGGCCATAGCCCGGACCAAGGATCCCACTCTCCAGGATCGCCAACAGGCCGCGTGTTTCGGCGACGTTCAAAAGCTGTGTGGTGATTTCATCCCGAATGTCGACCAAGTCACAGCTTGCATGTCGGAGAAGAAACCCTTGGTCAGTCCGAAATGCGCCGAAATGTACGACGCGAAGTAAGACCAAGCCTTAAAACGCGAAGGACATTCCGGGGCTGACGCTGCCACCGCTGCCGCCGCCCAGCGTCGGCCGCGCACCACTGCCTGGATACATCTCCGGCTTGTCGGGTTGGTCTTGCCCCTGGTCAAAGAATTTCTTGCGACCGCGGGCCAGCGCCGCCGCTTTGTCGTCTGACATCGTCGGCGCCGAAGTTTGGCTAGTGACCGGAGCTTTCTGCCCCTTTTTGCGGGCCGTCTTGGTATGTGGCGTGTTGGTCGGCACCGCGAAGGGGTGGTCGAGAACCGAGGGCGACAGCGCGTCCTCCGCCCAGGCGACGGAGCCGGACGCGAGCAGCGACGCTCCGATCAGGACAGCCAGGCTCAGTCGCTTCATTCCGGCAGTCCCTTGTTGGTGCGAGAGGTCGTCGTCAAACCGGATCATAAGATTGGCTCGGTTCGGCGCAAAGGCTGATCGCAAGAAATGGGCGCCAAAAAGGCGAAGCCTCGTTCAGCCCCACCTTGTCTCAAAGGTGCGCGCTCGTTTCGGCCATCCGCGCTTCATAGACCAGGACAGCGGCCGCGAGATCCTCGAGCGATGCGCCGACCGATTTGAACAAAGTGATCTCGTCTGCATTCCGCCGTCCGGCATGGAGGCCGAGGCAAAGCTCCCGCAGATCGGCCTTGATGGCCTCCACGCCGATCACGCCGCTCGCGAGCGGTTGCACGAGATCGCCCGCTTCGGTCAGGGCGCCCTCGCGCGTATCGACGAAAATCGAGGCGCGGCGCACCGCCTCATCGTCGCTTTCCCGCATGCGCGGATTAAAGGCGCCGACAAGATCGAGATGCGTGCCGGGCTTCAGCCAAGCGCCATAAACGAGCGGGGTCGTCGCCAGCGTCGCGCAACTGACGATGTCGGCGGTGCGGACGGCGGCTTCGAGATCACGACAGGGGTCGGCGCGAAACCCGATCGATCGCAGCGATGCGGCCGTTGCTTCGGCCTTGCTCTGGTCCCGCGCCCAGATTTGGATCGTGTCGATCGGGCGCACGCTGGCATGGGCGGCCGCAAGACGGGTCGACATCGCGCCCGCGCCAACGACCAGCAAGGCCCGGCTGTCCGGCCGCGACAAGGCGGATGACGCGAGCGCCGAGGCGGCGGCGGTCCGGCGCGCCGTCAGCGATACGCCGTCGATGATGGCGAGTGGCTCGCCGGTTTTGGCTGAGGACAGGATGTAGGATCCGGCGATGGCCGGCAGCCCCCGCGCGCCATTGCCGGGAACCACCGAGACCAGCTTGACGCCGAGGTAGTGTCCCGTCGTCCAAGCCGGCATGAGCAAGAGGGTGCCCGGCGCTTCGCCGGGGATGTCGAAGCCGTGGTGATGACGCGGCGGGGCCACGCAATCCCCCTTGAACATGGCCGAGAGCGCCTCGATGAGGTGCGGCCAGTCGGCCAAGCGCTCGACCTCGTCGGCTCCAATCCTCATCATGCACGCGCACTCCCGTCCCACGTCGACATCGACTCGCCGATTTGTACACGGGATCAAGGACGATCACGATCGCTCGTGATCGTCGGGCCATCGCCAGCCCTGGTTCAGTCCGTCAGCATCGTGTCGGCCGCGACGGCGCTCAATCCCTGAGCGTCGGCGACCGGCGCGCAGGTGATCTTGCCGTCACAGACATTCAATCCCGCCCGGAGATGCGGATCGGCCCGCAGCGCGGCCTTCCAACCTTTGTCGGCCAACGCCAAGGTGAACGGCAGGGTGACGTTTCCGAGCGCGAAGGTCGATGTCCGAGCGACCGCGCCGGGCATGTTGGCGACGCAATAATGGACGACGCCGTCGACCACATAGGTGGGGTCCGAGTGAGTGGTGGCGCGCGAGGTCTCGACGCAGCCGCCCTGGTCGATCGCCACATCGACGATCACCGATCCGCGCTTCATCGTCTTGACCATATCGGCGGTCACGAGTTTGGGCGCGGCCGCCCCGGGAACCAAGACCGTCCCGATCAGCAAGTCGGCCCGTTTAACGAGTTCGGCGATGGCGGCGCGTGTCGAGAAGACGGTGGTGACCGATGCACCGAACTGCGCCGACAGCCGCTTGAGCGTATCGGCCGAGCGATCGACCACGGTGACATGCGCCCCCATGCCGATCGCGATGGTCGCGGCATGGCTGCCGGAGACGCCGCCGCCCAGGATCACGACATCGGCGGCCGGAACGCCGGGAACGCCGCCAAGCAGAATGCCGCGTCCGCCTTGCGCTCGCTCGAGCGCATGGGCGCCGACCTGCGGCGCCAGCCGCCCCGCCACCTCCGACATGGGCGTCAGCAGCGGCAGACTGCCATTGGCCGCCGTCACGGTTTCGTAGGCAATACAAATTGCACCAGAGGCGATCAGATCGCGCGTCTGCGCCGCATCAGGCGCGAGATGCAGATAGGTGAAAAGGATTTGGCCGGGCCGGAGCATTTGACGTTCGGCCGATAGCGGCTCCTTGACCTTCACGATCATGTCGGCGGCGGCGAAAATCGCTGGGGCGCTCTCTTCGATCGCGGCTCCGGCTTCCGCGTAGTCGGCATCGGTCAGGCCCGCCCCGACCCCGGCGCCCGCCTGCACGGTGACGCGATGGCCGTGATGTACCAGTTCGGCAACCGCCGACGGGATCATCCCGACCCGGGCCTCGTTGTCCTTAATCTCCTTCGGCACGCCGATGTGCATGGCAATCTCCCAGTCGAGCGCTTGCTGGCTCGCGAAATGAGATTAGGGCCGCGCTGAAGCAGACATCCGCCATTTATGGTAGTCCTACGGCAAAACGACGCCGCAATATGCCGCCTTTCGGCTGAAACACGACAGATCCTGCGAAAGCTGAACCCGATGTCGCTCGATGATCGAGACAAAGCCATTCTCCGACTGTTGCAGGCGGATGGTCGGCTGACCAACGCCGAGCTGGCGGAGAGGGTCGCTCTTTCGGCCTCTGCCTGTCTTCGCCGCGTGCGCGCGCTCGAGCAGGAGGGCTATATCGCACGGTATGCGGCGGTGCTGGACGACACGGCTATGGGTTTGCCGGGAGTCGCGTTCGTGATGGTGACGCTGGATCAACAAGGACGAACGGCACTCGACCGGTTTGAAGCGGCGGTGCGGCTGCATCATGAAATCCTCGAATGTTATCTCTTGGCGGGCGCCGCGGATTATTTGATCCGCATCGCTTATGCCGATCCTGCCGATTTCGAGCGCATCCACACCGCTATCTTGACCCAATTGCCCGGTGTGTCGCGCCTGCAATCGACGCTATCGCTTCGCAAGGTCAAGCAGACGATGGCATTGCCGGTGTGAGCAAAGCCCCGCGCTTGCTCTCCATCTGCGGCATGCGGCGTGCTACATCGTTGCCATGAAGCCTCGAACCGGAGCTGTTCCGATGACTGAGACGCCTGCTTACGTGCCGCCCAAAGTCTGGTCTCCCAACAAGGAGAGCGGGGGCCGGTTCGCCAACATCAACCGCCCGGTCGCCGGGCCGACGCACGACAAGGACCTGCCTGTCGGCAAACATCCGCTCCAGCTCTACTCGCTGGCGACACCGAACGGCGTCAAAGTCACGATCATGCTGGAAGAACTGCTCGCCCTCGGCCACCAAGGGGCGGAATACGACGCCTGGCTGATCAAGATCGGCGATGGCGATCAGTTCGGGAGCGGCTTCGTCGCCGTCAATCCGAATTCCAAGATTCCCGCCCTCACGGATCGGAGCGGCCCGACGCCGGTCCGCGTTTTCGAATCTGGTGCGATCCTTTTGTATTTGGCAGAAAAGTTTGGCGTCTTCCTGCCGACCGATGGGGCGGCGCGTGCCGAATGCCTGTCCTGGCTGTTCTGGCAAATGGGCAGCGCGCCTTATCTCGGCGGCGGGTTCGGCCATTTTTACGCCTATGCGCCGACCAAGATCGAATATGCGATCGATCGGTTTTCGATGGAAGCCAAGCGCCAGCTCGACGTTCTCGATCGCCGCCTCGCCGAAAGCCCCTATCTCGGTGGAGACGAGTATACGATCGCGGATATTGCGGTCTTCCCCTGGTATGGCGGCCTTGCGAAAGGATGGCTTTACGACGCGGCGGAATTTTTGGACGTCGCCAGCTATCGCCATTTGCAACGTTGGGCCGACACGATCGCGGCGCGCCCCGCGGTGCAACGCGGCCGCATGGTCAATCGCGTGTTCGGCGAGCCATCGAGCCAGTTGCACGAGCGGCATGACGCGGCCGATTTCGACACCAAGACGCAGGACAAATTGGCCCCGACGACCTGATCGGGCTCAATCGTCGACAAGCGCGAAGGCTCGCACAGGCGAGCCTGATCCACCCTTGAACTTGAGCGGCACGCCGAAGAACTGGACCTCGCGCTTACCCAGTAAGGCGTCGAGGTTTACCAGCCATTCCCAATGGCTGATGCCGAGTTCGCGGCACAGGCGATGTTGGGCGAAACGATCGTCGGTCGGTTTGTCGGTCGACGGGCCTTCCACGCCGTGCATCATCGACCCGCGTTCGTAAAGCCAGCGCGTCGCCTCGACGGTCAGCAAGGGATTTTTCCAGACCGCGTCGAGCGAGGGATAATGGCGGGCGTGAAAGCCCGTGCAGAGCAACACGATGTGCCGATCGACTGCGACGCCGCTCTTGGCTTCGGCGGCTTCCATGTCGGCCACCGTGATGTCGCCGAGATCGGGAATGTGACGAAGGTCGAGGCAGATCGCCTTGCCGAAAAACATATCGAGCGGCATCTCGTCGACGGACGCACCGGTGGGACTGACGTGCCGAAAGGCATCGACGTGGGTGCCGACATGATCGAGCATCGCGATGAAATTGGTCTGAAACGTCATCGGGTCGCCCTCGATCCCGAGGCCAAGCGCCTTGGAGCTCTCATGGCTTAAATGCGTGGTCAGAACCGGCCGCTGGAACAGCTTATGGGCCGGCATATTGTCTTCGATCGTCACGCTGAGGTCGATTGTCCGGGTCGTCATGGTTTGTCGCTTTCCTGCTTGTGGTCTTGCGCTTAGACGGCGACCAGATAGGGCGGGAGGTCGTGGGGCCGTTCGATGATGGCGACGATCTTCAACTGCGCGACGCTGCGCCGACAGGCGGCTTTCAGGTGGTCGCGCCAGAGCTCTGCGGCTGCGCCAATCGAGCCGTTCAGGATCAGGTCGATCGTGACGCGGAGCTCGTTGATGGCGGCATTGTCTTGTGGCAATCCGAGACGGGCGAGCGAGCGGCTTGCGGCGTCGAGAACGCTCATATTCTGGCGCACCATGCTGGCCAGCGGTCCGTTCGGCGTCGTCAGCAGGCAAAGCCCGATGAAGCGTGCAAATAGCACAGCCGCATCCGGCACAGGCTCGCCCTCATGGCTCGTCGAGTCATCCCGCAGCACCGCAAGGCGCTCGCGGTCGATGGCCGGAGCGGCCGCCATCAGGGCCGCGGGTTCCAGAATGCCGCGCAAGTCGTAGCAATCCTTAAGCGCATGGGCCGTCAGCGGCCCCGCAAGCCAGCGCGAGGTCTGCGTCTTGCGAAGCAGGCCGCGTTCCTGCAACCGCCCGAGCACATCGCGGATCACGGTACGGCTCACATGAAAATGGGCCGCGACTTCGGCCTCGATCATTCGGAATTCGCCGAAGACGAGGCACGACGACACGGCCTGTTCGAGATCGTCCAGGATCCATTCGCCGGACCCTCGCGTCTGCAGGGCTTCGTCCATCTCGCCGGACATCACCAGTCCGAGTTCGCGGAGGTCGATCCGGATCGGCTGGCCGGGGTTGTCGAGACGGCCGACCAGGAAACCTCGGCCTTCAAACCGGTGCACGAGACCGTCCCGCTCGAGATCCTGCAGGGCGCGTTGGACCGGCGCACGGCTGGTTTGTAGCAGTTCGGCGAGCGGCGCTTCGAGCAGCACCAGTCCTTCGGGAAAGTGTCCCCGCACAATATTGGCGTGCAGAACACGATGCACCAACTCATGGCGACGCTCGAAGCGCTGGCTCACCATTGTTCTCTCGGATGAGCCGACCGTCTCTGCCGTGACCATCACCTTGCCGTTCGTTTAATGTTGATTGTGTACGTTACACATATGAAGCATGGGTCAGAAACTCTAAAATTTGTGCGTTGCTGATTAAAAAACAGCACAATCATACTTCTTCACTCCAAAAAACACGCTTACAAAGTGAGCTTGCGTACAAAAGACGTTTATCTTAGGCTTGCGATCAAGACGAATCGGCTGAGACCGTTTGTTGTGCGGGGAGATCCATTTGCCCTTGGCGGTTCAACCATCAGTTCCTGACTCCATGCGCGGTCCCCCGGTGTTGCGCCTCGACGGCCTCACCAAGGCGTATGGGGCGGCGATGGCCCTGAACGACATCACGCTCAGCATCCCCGACAATGCCTATGTGGCCCTGCTCGGGTCCAGCGGTTCCGGCAAGACGGTTCTGCTCCGCACGATCGCGGGATTCGAGACCGTCGATCGAGGCGAGATTTTTCTTAACGGTGCGCCCCTCCACGGGGTACCGGCCCACCGCCGAAACATCGGCGTCGTGTTTCAGAATTTTGCTCTGTTCCCGCATCTGAACGTCTTCGACAACGTGGCGTTTGGGCTCCGTCATGGTGCCGGTCGCCAGATCGAGCCGAAGGCGATCGAGGCGAACGTCCGCGCCATGATCGACCTCGTTGGTCTCGGCGGTTTGGAGCGCCGCTCCGTGACGCAGATTTCCGGCGGCCAACGTCAGCGCGTCGCTCTCGCTCGGACGTTGGTGACGGAGCCGCAGCTGGTTTTACTCGACGAGCCGCTCGGTGCGCTCGATGCCAATTTGCGAACGCGCATGTGCGGTGAGTTGCGCCGCATCCGGGAACGGCTTGGCGTTACATTCCTGCACGTCACCGGAAGCGAGAACGAAGCGCTCGCCATGGGCGATGAGGTCATCGTGCTCGACGAAGGCCATATCGCCCAAGTCGGTTTGCCGGATCGGGTTTACACCCGGCCCCGCGACGCCCGCGTGGCCCGCTTTCTCAATTGCTACAACCTGATCGAGGGGAGGGTCGCGGCCGGCGGCTTCGAAGCGGAGGGGTGTCTATTCCCCTGCGCCTCTGCCGCGCCGAACGATGCCCCGATCTACGCGATCCGCCAGGACCTCATCTCGGTCCAGGCGATCGGCGAGGCCGCTCCCGGTGATCCACTGCTGCGTGCGATTTTCGTGGCAAGCGAATATTCTGGGCCGGCCGTGACCTCGTTCTTCAAGCTTCCGAGCGGCGCGGTCGTCACGGTCGAGGATCACCTCAGCCACCGCGACCCGCAGACCTTCGAGCCGGGGCGGTCTTACGGCCTGACTTGGAAGGTCGACGACGCGCTTCTTTTGTCCCGCCGTGCCGGAGCCTCGTCATGACGGCTATCGAAGCCACGACACCACAGGTGTCCAGTCCCGCCACTCCGATGAAGCCGCTGCGGACGCCTTACTGGCTGATCGCCCCCGGCGTGATCTGGATGGTGCTGTTCCTCGTGCTGCCCATTCTGATGATGGTCTACGTGTCGTTCTGGACGCAGACCACGTTCAAGATCGAGCCGATCCTGACCACCAAGAGCTGGCAGACCTTCTTCACCAGCGAGACCTATCTCGGCGCGCTCTGGACCACGATCCGCATCTGGCTGATCGTCTTGGCCACGACCTTTCTGGTCGGCTATCCGACGGCGCTGTTCGTCGGGCTTTTCGTCCGCAACAAGACGGTCGCAACGGCGCTCCTCGTGCTGTGCGTCATTCCGTTCTGGACCTCGTTCCTGATCCGCGTGCTCGCCTGGCGGCCGATGCTGGGCAAGGAAGGCGCCATCAACATCATCCTGCAGGCCCTGCACATCACCTCGCAGCCGATCGACGCCTTGCTGTTCACCGAGTTATCCGTGGTGATCGGCATGACGCAGATCTACTGCGTCTTCATGGTCGGCCCGATCGCCTTCATGCTCGGCCGTATCGACCCGAACATCATCGAAGCGGCGCAAGACCTCGGCGCGAGTTTCACGCGCATCTTTCGCACCATCATCTTCCCGCTCAGCCTGCCGGGCGTCGTGGTCGGCTCCATCTTTGTTTCGGTCATGGTGCTGGGCGAATTCGCGACCGCCGCGGCGCTGTCGGGCCGCAAGGTCAATCTGCTCGGCAACATCATCGTGACGCAAGTCGGGTCGCTCAAATGGGCCTTCGCGGCCGTGGCCGGCGTCGTGCTGACGATCATCATGGGGATCGTGGTGGCGGCGCTGCTTCGTCTCGTCGATCTGAAGCGGGAGCTCTGAGATGCGCGCGCCCGTGCTGAAACCCATCCTCGCGGTCTATTGCGGCCTGTTCCTGCTGTTTCTCTACGGGCCGTTGCTGGTGCTGGGTATCCTGTCGTTCCAGTCGGGTCCCGAAGGTGGCCCGCAATTTCCCATCATCGAATGGTCAACCTATTGGTATCGCGACCTGTTCGGCATGAACCCGCCATCGCGCATCGCGCCACTGCCGATCGAGGACGGCCTGATCCGCTCACTCGTCCTCTCGTTCATGACCACCGTCGTCTCGACCGTTCTGGGCGTCATGTCGGCGCAAGCCTTCCGGCAGAAGTTCAAGGGATCGAGCGCAGTCTTCTACCTCATCGTGCTCGGCATGATGGTGCCAGGCGTCTTGGTCGGCCTCGGCACAGCGCTGCTGGCCAACACGCTCGGCATCGACCGACACTGGTGGAGCACGGCTTTCGTGCTGCACGTCGTCTACACATTTCCCTTCGCGTTCCTGGTCATGCTGGCGATCTTCAATCGCTTCGATCCGACCGTCGAAGAAGCCGCGTGGTCGCTCGGCGTCACGCCGGCCCGCACGTTCCGCAAAGTCACCTTCCCGCTGATCTTTCCGGGTGTTCTGTCGGCGATGCTGTTCTGCTTCACGCTCTCCTACGACGAATTCTCGCGGACGCTGTTCGCCTCGGGTCGTGACCTCACGCTGCCGCTGGCGATCTACGGCACGTTCTCGGTCGAAATCCATCCCAACATCTTCGCGTTCGGCGTGTTGACGACGCTCTTCTCGCTGGCGCTGCTGGCCGTTTATGCGGTGCTGATGGGAATGTCGATCCGCCGCGCCCAGCGGGTGCTGGTGCAGGAGGAGGCATGATGGGAGCGGAGCTTAAAGGCGTCGCGATCGTGACCGGCGCGGGATCGGGGATCGGCCTTGCGGTCGCGCAACGCCTGGCACGAGATGGGTTCACGGTTGTGGTCAACGACCTGACGGCCGAGCGGGCGGAGGAGGCTGCCGTGTCGATCCGGGCCGCCGGCGGACAAGCCGAGGCCGTGGCCGGTGACATCTCCCGCGAAGCCGATGTCGCCGCGATCGCGGCCCTGGCCGACGGGCTCGGTCCTTGCACCGTGCTGGTCAACAATGCGGGCTATGTGCATCAGGCTCGGTTCATCGACCTCACTGCTCACGATTTCGACCGCATGGTCGCGGTCCATGTCCGCGGCACGTTCCTCTGCACCAAGGCCGTGCTGCCCGGCATGTTGGCGCGTGGCGCGGGGTCGATCATCAATATGGCGTCGCAACTTGGCCAGATCGGCGGCATCGAGCTCGTTCACTATAGTGCCGCGAAAGCCGCCATCATCGGCATGACGAAGGCACTGGCTCGGGAAGTCAGCGCCAGCGGCGTGCGGGTCAATGCGGTCGCGCCCGGCCCGATCAACACGCCACTGGTGCAGGCATTGTCGGAGGATTGGCGGCGCGCCAAGGCGGCGGAGTTGCCGCTCGGGCACTTCGGTGAACCCGAGGACGTCGCCGGCACCGTGTCGTTTTTGGCCTCGGCGGACGCGAAAATCTATGTCGGCCAGACGCTCGGCCCCAATTCAGGAGATGTGATGCTGTGAGCAGGTCCGCGCCCAACGTCCTCATCACCGGAGGCGGGATCGGCATCGGCCGCGCTACCGCCGAAACTTTCGCACAGGCCGGCTATCGCGTGATCGTCACCGATATTTTGGACGCCGGCCAGACCGTCGCGGACGCGATCGTGGCGGCCGGCGGACAAGCCGAATTCCACCCCCTCGACGTTCGCTCGACCGCCGACGCGGATCGGATCGTCGCCGATGTCGAGAGCCGCTTCGGCGCGCTCGATTGCATCGTCGCCAATGCGGGGATCGCCCATCGCGTTCCGATGGCCGAAATGACGGATCAGACCTGGGATCATACGCTGGATATCGATCTCAAGGGCATGCTGCGCGTAATCCGGCCGGCGCTTGCCGGCATGAAGGCTGCCAAGACCGGGTCGATCATCTGCCTCTCGTCCATCATGGGTGTCGCCTATGGGTGGGACGAGCACGTGCATTATTCGACCGCGAAGGCGGGTGTGGTGGGTCTCGTGCGCGGCCTCGCGGTCGAGCTTGCGCGCGCCGGCATCCGGGTCAACGGCATCGCGCCCGGCTATATCCGCACCGCGCAACTCCTGTCCGAGGAACATTCGCTTGGGCCGGCCGGCGCCGAGAAAGCCGGCGACTTTATTCCCATGGGCCGGATCGGCGAACCCGGGGAGATCGCCGACGTGGCGCTTTTCCTCGCCTCGCAAGCGGCTCGCTACGTCACGGGGCAGGTGATCGTCGTCGACGGCGGATTGCTCGTGGGCCGGTATTGAACCGGCGATTGACTTACTCTGCATCGGGAGACGCGCTTATGGTCGATAAATTGGATTTGGATCGCCGGACCCTGCTTAAGGGGACGGCCGGCGCCATGGCGCTCGCGCTCGGGGGCGGCACGCCGTTCCTGGGGTCGGGTCGGGCCTATGCGGCCGCGAGTGGGCTGGCGAGCGAGCAGCTTCGCACGATCGGTCTTAGCGTGACCGTGCAGGATCGCATCCTCGCCGATTTCAAGAAAGAATCGGGCACCGGCACGACGCAGGGGACGGCCGCGACCTTCCCGGACGCCCAGACCAAGATTCTGTCCGGCTCGAAGGACTATGATTGCTGGGAAATCATCGCGGAGCGTCTGCCGGCCGTCGTGCAGACCAATAACGTGGAACCGGTCCCCGTCGCCGACGTGAAAAACTGGTCGAACATCCGCGACACCTTCACCAAGCCCAATCCCAAATGGGCCCCCAAGGCGCAGATCACCGGCCAGATCTGGGTCAACGACGCGCATTCCAAGCTTTGGATGGTGCCGGCGGTCTATAATTACGACTCGATCGGCTACAACCCCGATGCGCTGAGCGCGGAGGAAGCCAATACATGGACCGCCATCTTCGACAAGAAGTATAAAGGCAAATCCGGTCTCAATACCGACCCTCTGATCGCCTTCGGCCAGGCCATCATGGCGATGAATACTTTGGGCCTGCTCGAATCCAAGAACCCCGGCAACCCGACCAAGCAAGAAATCGAAGAGGGTGCCAAGTTCCTGATTTCGAAGAAGAAGGATGGCCAGTTCCGCGCCCTTTGGGGTGACTTCGGCGAACTCGTGAACCTCATGGCCTCGGGCGAAATGGTGGTGTGCGATGCGTGGCAGCCGGCCGTGATGGCCGTGAAGGCGCAGGGCAAGCCTTGCAAATATGCGGTGCCGAAGGAAGGCTACCGCGCCTGGGCGATCGGCCCGACCATGATCGCCGGAACGGCCAACAAGGATGCCGTCGTCGCCTATGCGGATTTCTGGTTGTCGGGGGAGCCGGGCATCACCGTGTCGGAGCAGGGCTATTACTCGCCTTCGACCAACATCCAGAAGGTGATGTCGCCGGACAAATATGCCTTCTGGTACGAGGGCAAGCCGTGGAAGGGCGCGCGTGAGCGCGGCATCAAGGAAGGCGACTTGCGCGACGGCGGATCGCTCGCGACACGCGCCCAGAATGTCGCCTACTGGCACCAATGGCCGGACGAATACGACCTTGTCGTTTCGAAGTGGGACGAGTTTTTGAGCGCATAGACCGACAACAGGGTGCCTTCTCCCGCAAGCGGGGGAAGGTCGGAGCGGAAAGGGACAGCGGCCGTGACCTATGACGTGGAATTGATCGGAGTCGGGAAGACCTACGATAACGGGTCGCCGGCCGTGATCGACTTCGACCTCACTATCCAGAAGGGCGAGTTCATCGCTTTTCTGGGCCCGTCCGGCTGCGGCAAGACCACGACCTTGCGGATGATCGCGGGTTTCGAAACGATCACCTCGGGCGACATTTTCATCAAAGGCCAACGGATCAACGATCTGCCGCCGGAACGCCGGCCGACCTCGATGATCTTCCAGAATTATGCGCTGTTCCCTCATATGACCGTGCGCCGCAACGTCGGCTATGGGCTCGACGTAAAGGGCATGCCCCGCATCGAACGCGACGCCAAGGTCGAGCGCATCCTCGCGACCCTTGGCCTGACCGACATCGCGGATCAGAAACCCGATCGTCTCTCCGGCGGCCAGCGCCAGCGCATCGCGCTCGCGCGCGGTCTCGTGGTCGAGCCCGACATTCTGCTGCTCGACGAGCCGCTCGGCGCGCTCGACGCCAATCTTCGCAAAGCGATTCAGGCGGAACTGAAGCTGCTGCAGGTGAACCTCGGCATCACCTTTATTTTCGTGACGCATGCCCAGTCCGAGGCGCTCACCATGTCGGATCGGATCGTGGTGATGAACAATGGGCGTATCGAACAGATCTCGAGCCCGCGCGACCTTTACACCCGGCCGGACAGCCGCTTCGTGGCTCAGTTCATCGGGCGCAACACGATCCTGTCCGGGTCACTACAGGGCGTCGAGAACGGTCGCGGCCAGGTGCTGACGACATTCGGTCGTTTTTCAGGCGTGATGAACAAGCCGGTGGTGCCTGGCGCTCAGGCGTCCCTCGTGGTGCCGGCGGAGGCGTTCACCATGAACGCCGTCAGCGCGGGTCTCGCGGTCTCAAAGAGCGAACGGGGCAATGTGCTGCAGGCGACGATCGAAAGCCGTGACATGGTCGGTCCGATCGTCCGCTTCCTGCTCGCGATCGAAGGCGGCCAATCCGTCGCGCTGGAAGGCCATGTCGAGCGGTATGGCCAGGGATTTCCGACCGGCTCATCGGTGCATGTGTCGTGGGATGCAGCCAAGGCGACGATCATTCCGGCCGCCGCATGACGAAAGAGAGCGCAGACATGGAGGCGTTCCGCGGACGATCCATCCTCCAATTCGCGGCGGCCTTTGCCGGCGGTGGCCCCGATCCGGTTGAAGCGGCCGAGCAGGCGCTGCAAGCGATTGACGGCTGCACGGATCGATCTGTCTTTACGGTGACGACGCCCCTCCGGGCCAATGCGGAAGCCGCGGCTTCCGCGGCGCGCCATCGTGACGGACGTCCGCTCAGCCTGCTCGACGGCGTGCCGGTCGCTTGGAAGGACTTGTTCGATCTGAAAGGCCAGGTGACGCGGGCCGGTTCGGTCGTGCTCGACGAGGGTCCCGCAGCACAGGATGCAGCCCTCGTCACGCGGCTCGCCGAAGCAGGAGCCGTCACGATCGGTAAGGTCAACATGACCGAATTTGCCTATTCGGGGCTCGGCCTCAATCCGCATTACGGCACGCCGATCAATCCGTGGAGCCGGGACGAGCCGCGCGTCCCGGGTGGTTCGTCATCCGGCTCGGGTGTCGCTGTCGCGCTGGGCCTCGTGCCGATCGCGATCGGCAGCGATACGGGCGGCTCGGTCCGCATTCCGGCGGCCTATAATGGCGTGATCGGGTTCAAACCCTCGAGCGGTCGCTGGCCCATGGCGGGCGGCTTTCCCCTGTCTCTCACTCTGGATACGGCTGGCGTGCTCTGCCGCACGGTCGTCGATGCGGTGATCGTCGATGCGGCGGCGCGGGGCTTGGTGGTGCCCGATCTCCGTCGCGGCCGTATCGCGGGTCTGAGGCTCGTGGTGCCGACCAACGTTGTGTGGGACGGGATGGAGCCGGACGTTGCGCAGAATTTCGAGGCGGCTCTCGCGCGTCTGGCTGCTGCAGGTGCGACGATCGTGCGACGTCCGCTGCCGGTGCTGGACGCGATCGTGGCGCTGAACGCGAGCCATGGCCCGCTAGCGGCCGTCGATGCCTATCGGCTTCACAAGGACCGGCTGGCAAGCGATGCCGCGACCCGGATGGATCGCCGGGTCGTCAAGCGCCTCTTAAGCGGCCGGGCGATTGGGCCCGCTGCCGAGCAGGACATCCGGGCAACCCGCACGCGGCTGATCGACGAAACCTTGAGCCTGTTCGATGGCCAAACGCTCGTGGCGTTTCCGACGATCCCCCATGTGGCGCCTCCCATCGCGGCACTCGAGGCGGATGACGATCTCTTCGTCGCGACCAACACCAAGACGCTTCGCAACACCTTGCTGGGCAATTTCCTGGATTGGTGCGGCCTATCGATCCCCTCCGGATTCGATCACCAGGGCTTGCCGACCGCCTGTCTGCTGTCGGGCGGGCCGGGGTTTGATGACGATCTGCTGGCGACCGGGCTTGCGGCGGAGGCTCTGATCCGCGGCCCCGTCGCGAGCCCGCTCTAAGGCCTCCCGGCACGTCCGGGCCACGAGAAACCTGAAGAAAGGATACCCTATGGCAAAAGAAATTCTCTGCGGCTTCGGCATCGACGTGGATGCGGTCGCGGGCTGGCTCGGCTCCTATGGCGGCGAAGATTCGCCGGACGATATTTCGCGCGGCCTGTTCGCCGGCGAGGTCGGGAGCCCGCGTCTGCTCAAGATGTTCAACCGGCTCGGCATCAAGACGACCTGGTTCATCCCCGGCCATTCGATCGAGACCTTCCCCAAGGAGATGCAGGCTGTCGCGGATTCGGGTCACGAGATCGGCATTCACGGCTACAGCCACGAGAATCCGATCGCGATGACGCGCGAGCAGGAAACCGAAATTCTCGATAAATGTATCGAGCTCGTCACCAAGCTGTCGGGCAAGCGCCCGACCGGCTATGTGGCCCCTTGGTGGGAATTCTCGACCGTCACCAACGAGTTGCTGCTCGAACGCGGCATCAAATACGATCACTCCTTGATGCACCACGATCACCAACCCTACCGGGTGCGGGTTGGCGATAGCTGGACCAAGATCGATTATTCCAAGAAGCCGTCCGACTGGATGGTGCCGTTGAAGCGCGGCGAGGAAACCGACCTCATCGAAATCCCGGCGAGCTGGTACCTCGATGATCTGCCGCCCATGATGTTCATCAAAAAGGCACCGAACAGCCATGGCTTCGTCAACCCGCGCGACATCGAGCAGATGTGGCGCGATCAGTTCGATTGGGTGTATCGGGAATATGATTATGCGGTCTTTCCGATCACGATCCATCCGGATGTATCGGGCCGACCGCATGTGCTCATGATGCTGGAGCGTCTCTATCAGCATATGATCTCGCATCCGGGCGTGAAATTCGTGACCATGGACGAGATGGCGGACGACTATGCCAAGCGCGTCCCGCGCGGAAAGTAAGCCCTTATGTGCGCGCTCTGCGGTGTTCTCGGTGGTTCGGAGCATTGGGCCGATGCCTATGCGCGGCCCGGAGCTTTCACCCGCAACACCGGGCCGCTTGAGCGGCGCCGTGAGCGCGCTCGCCGCGTCAGCCATGCCAATCGCATCCTCGGCCATTTCGGCTTGAGCCTGTCGGACTGGCAGGGCAGCGCTTTTCTGCTGTCGACCCGCACCGGCAAGACCGAGATCGTCGACAACCTGAGCCATCTTTGGGTGGCGGCCGAGCATCTTCTCGGCCGTCCGGTCGATCCGCTGGACGCGGGGCTCCTCGACCGGATGGAGCGGCAGGCGTGAGCCAGATCCCCGATTTCACGCCCGTGATCCTGCTGACCGGCTTTCTCGGTTCCGGCAAGACAACCCTGCTGGCGCGTCTGTTGCAGGATCCCGCCTTGGCCGACACGGCCGTGCTGATCAACGAATTTGGTGAGGTCGGTCTCGACCACCACCTTCTCGACCGCATCGATGACACCATGGTGATGCTGTCGTCCGGCTGCCTCTGCTGCACGATCCGGGGGGAACTCGCCGATGCGATCAAGTCTTTGCAGTCGCGCCGTGCGCGCGGCGAGGTGCCGCCGTTCCGCCGTATCGTGATCGAGTCGACCGGCCTCGCCGACCCGCTTCCGGTCATCGCCACCATCACGGCCGACGCGGTGCTGAAGCACCATTTCCGCATGGGAGCCGTCGTCACCACGGTCGATGCCGTCAACGGCCGCGATCAACTGGCGCATCAGCCCGAGAGCGTGTCGCAGGCCGCCGTGGCCGATCGCCTGGTGCTGACCAAGACCGATCTTTGCGACCCCGAAGGGATCGAGGCCGTCGTCGCTGCGCTTCGGGTCATCAATCCGGATGCGCCGTTGATGATGGCACGCACCGACACGCTGGATGCCGAAGGCATCCTGAGCGAGCGGCCCGCGCTTACGGCGGCGATCGACGGTTTTCGCTGTGTCGCCGCACCGAGCCGCACGGGCGTTGGATCGGCTCACGGAGAGGACGTCTCGTCCGTTTCGCTGGTGGTGGACGGCCCGCTCGATTGGACGCTGTTCGGTTTGTGGCTGACCATGCTGCTCAACCGGCACGGTCGCCGCATTCTGCGGGTCAAGGGCTTGCTCAACGTCGAGGGGGCCGATACGCCGGTCGCGATCCACGGCGTGCAGCAACTCGTCCATGTCCCCACGCATCTCTCGGCATGGCCCAACGCGGATCGTCGCTCGCGGCTGGTGTTTATCACGCGGGGGCTCGATCCTGGCCTGATCGAGCGGTCGCTCGCTGCCTTCGGGCTCCTGCGCGACCCGCTCGCTCTCTCGTCGGCCGGCTGATCGTATGGCGCTTCGCGATCGGTCGCGTCCCCGTCTTGCCGCGCCGCGATCGTCTGGAAAGGCCGCGCGGCCTCATCTTCGTGTGCTCGGGACAGAGATCACCCTGATCGAGCCGCTGCGCCGGATGGCCGAAGACGAACTCGGCATCTCGCTCTCCTTCGAAAGCCTTGATTTTCTCTCGGCGCAGCGGAAGGCGGCGCTCGAGCCGGACAGCTACGACATCTACGATCAGTGTTTCCACAATCTCGATATCGTCTGGTTCTGGCGCGCGATCCAGCCGATCGACCTCAGTCGCATCGAGCGGTGGAGCGAGGTCAGCGACCTGACCAAACGCGGCAGGATCAGCCCGCTCGCCTCGCTCGGGCGCGGGGAGAACCCCAATAAGGTTCTCTATGTCCAACCCGACCTGTCGCTCGGCGAACGGCCATCCTCGCGCATCTCCATGCTCCCGACCGTTCATAATCTCGATGCCTTTGCCTACTTGCCGCATCTGTTTCCCGACCGACGGGCCGATGAGGCAAGCTGGGGCTGGTTGTTTGATCCGGAGATCCGGGGCCGGCTCGCGCTAGTGGACGAACCGGGGATCGGCGTCTTCGATGCCGCGATGGCGTTCGAGTCGCGCGGCGACATCCGCTTTGGCGATATGGGCAATATGACGATCGACGAGATCGACGGGCTGATGGGCCTGCTCTGGGCGCGCAAGAAGGAGGGTTTTTTTGCGGGCCTCTGGCGGACCGCGGCCCAGTCTGCGAGCGATATGATGTCCGGACAGGCCGGGATTGGCAGCATGTGGTCGCCTGGCATCGCCGCCGTGCAGCAGGCCGGCCGCACCCTGGCCGAAGCGGTACCGCGCGAAGGATATCGCGCGTGGCACGCCGGCCTTTGCCTGTCGTCACGCCTCGATGGCGATCTTCTCGACAGCGCCTATGCCTATCTGAACTGGTGGCTCGATGGAAAGCCGGGCGCTCTTCTGGCGCGGCAGGGCTTCTACATGTCGGTTCCGGGCCGCGTCCGCGCCGCGATGCCGGCGGCCGAATGGGCCTATTGGTACGCGGGCCAGCCGGCGCCCGCCTCGCTCCCGGACGTCGAGGGACGCCCGATGATCCCACAAGGCGCTGTGCGCCCCGGCGGCCCCTATTGGCAACGGGCCGAGCATATTGCCGTGTGGAACACGACGATGGACGAGTATAATTACTTGGCGCGGCGCTGGTCGAATTTTGCCGATGGGTTCAAATAAGGGATCGCCTGCGGCCGGGACCGGTCCGGTATCGTCAGGCGAGCCAGGGTTGCAGCGCCTCGCGGACCGCCTTGGCGAGCGGAACGGCCGTCGGCGTGTCGGAGTGGATGCAGAAACACTCCGCCGTCATGGGCAGACTGCGCCCGTTGATCGAGGTCGCGAGTCCATCCTGCGCGACCCGGACGGCGCGGCGTGCCGCTTCCGTAGGGTCCTTGGCCTCATGCTCCCGCGTGATGATGAGCGTGCCCTCGTCTGTATAGTCGAGGTCGGTGTAATATTCGGGAACGAAGGTCAAGCCCTTGGCCAGATAGGCGGGTTCATGCGCCGTGCCCGCCATGCCGAAGATCGGCACCCCGAATAACGCGACGGCTTCGGCGATGGCATCGGCGACCGCAGCCTCGCGGCTGGCCATTCCATAAAGCGCGCCGTGCGGTTTCACATGGTTGAGTGGCATGCCCTCGAGATCCAGGAAGGTTTTCAAGGCGCCGATCTGATAGATGAGGCACGCCACCAATTCGTCGTGACCCATCTTCATTTCGCGACGCCCGAAGCCCTGAAGATCGGGGAACGAGGGATGCGCCCCGACTTTGACGCCGTGCTGTTTGGCGAGGCGGACGGTGCGGCGCATCACGCTCGGGTCCGACGCATGGAAGCCGCAGGCCACGTTGGCGACATGGATCAGGGGCATGATCCCCTCGTCGTCGCCGCACCGAAACAGTCCGTAGGCCTCGCCCATATCGCAATTAAGAATAATGGCCATCTGCGGTCCTTCCAAACGCCTCGTTGCGAGACTCAACGATGCCGTGTCCAACGCGGAGGTCAAATCGGATTGTCAACCCTTGTCCATCGGACCAATCGATATCGTCAGGGCGAGCCAACAGTTTCCCCGCTCGATTGAAAGGCGCCTTGCATGAAATCGACGAAGGCGCGGGCCGCCTGTGTCACCGCCGTATCTTTCCTCCAGACAACACCCACATCCATCGTGGGCACAGGGTCCGCGATGTCGCGGGTCTCGATCCGCTGTGCCTCGATCGACCAGGGGCGATAGACCATGTCGGACAGGATCGTCACGCCGAGTCCGGCCGCCACCATCGATCGCACGGCTTCGACCGACGCCGTCCTGAACATGATGTTCGGACGGTGCGGCGTCTGTTCCCAATAGCGCGAGGCAGTGTCCAGCGCTTCGTCGACCGTCAGGGCCACATAGGGGTAGGCGGCAATCTCGGCGAGGCCGATCCGTTCGCATTTGAGCAAAGGATGATCGGCCGGCGCCCACAAGCTGCGGTTGGATCGAAACAGCGTCTTGAAGGCGAGGCGCGGATCGGGCGTGATGTTCGAGGTGAGCAGGATGGCGATCTCGCCGCTTCCGGCCATCACGTCGGCCTCGATGACGGCGCGGGAGGCTTCCCGGATCGTGAACTCCACATGCGGGAAGATGCGGCGGAAGCGGATCAGCAGGGGCGTGAGGAAATAGCCCGCGACCGTATAGGTGACGGCGATGTCGAGCCGGCCCTGAACCTTGCGGGGAATATCGCCCGACACGGCGAGCGCCTCGCTGCAGGACGCGATGACCTTACGGGCCAGCGGCAGAAACAGCGATCCCGCATGGGTCAAAGTCACGCCGCTCGATCGCCGCTCGAATAGAGGACCTCCCAAAATCGCTTCAAGTTGCTGGATCGATGCCGTCAGTGCCGATTGCGAGATATTATGCTCGACGGCGGCTCGGCTGATCTGCCGCGCCTCGGCGACCGCGAGAAAGTGGCGGATCTGTTTGAGTGAGAAACTCATCGGCGTCGAGGGCTCCAGGTCCTATATCGATCAGATCGATGCCTTGTCGCAAATTTTTCAATTTTACACGGCTGATCAGCGTGGCAAGTTCGGTGCCGTTCCATCGTCTCGGGGGAAGCCACGCATGTCGTCGTCGTCTCAGATCCGTGTCGCGGTCGCACGGCCCACTTCCATCGGAGCGCTCCGCGCGCTTGCTTCCATCGCGATCGGCTCGGCGCTTCTGGCCCTTGCGGCGCATGTCGCCGTTCCGTTCTGGCCGGTGCCGATCACGTTGCAGACCTTGGTGGTTCTCGGCCTCGGCATGGTGCTTGGCCCAAGCCTCGGGGTCGCGACAGTTCTGGCCTATCTGCTCGAAGGCTTGGCCGGGCTGCCGGTGTTCGCGCATGGTGCCGGGCTCGCGACCTTGCTCGGCCCGACCGGCGGCTACCTCATCGGTTATGTCGCGGCCGCCGGGGTCGCTGGCCTTGCGGCGCGGCGCGGCTGGCTGACGACGCCGGTTTCCACGCTGGCGGCCCTTGCGGCCGCCGACGCCATCGTCTTCGCGATCGGCGTTGCTTGGCTTGCGGCCCTGATCGGGTGGGACCGGGCAATCGCGGTCGGTCTGGTCCCGTTCTTGCTCGGTGAGGCGCTGAAGCTCGCTCTGCTGACGGCGGCCGCACAACTCTGGTTCGGCGCCCGCCGCGCCTGAGCCGCCCCTCCAGCGTGTCGATCGAAGGACGCCCATGGCCATCACCACCGTTCCGTGCCCGCTTCCGGGAACCTTCTATCGTCGCCCCTCGCCGGACCAGCCGCCTTTCAAGACCGAGGGCGACACCGTGGCGATCGGCGACACGATCGGCCTCGTGGAGGTGATGAAATCCTTCACGACCATCACGGCCGAGATTGCCGGGGTCGTGGCCAAGTTCCATGTCGACGACGAAGATCCCGTCATGGCGGGCGAACCGCTCTTCGATATCGAGGCCTGAGCGGCATGGCGCTCAAGAAGATCTTGGTCGCCAACCGGGGCGAGATCGCGGTCCGCATCATCAGGGCCGCGAAGGATCTCGGCATCGCGACCGTGCAGGTCTACAGCAAGGCCGACGCGCAGATGCTCGCGGTGCGGCTTGCCGACGAAGCGATCGAGATCGGGCCGGCGCATCCGGCAAAGTCCTACCTGAAGATCGACGCCATTCTGCAGGCCGCCTTCGCGACGGGCGCCGATGCCTTGCATCCCGGCTATGGGTTCCTGGCCGAGAACGCCGCTTTCGCCGAGGCTGTGGAAGCCGCCGGGCTCGTGTTCATCGGGCCGACAGCGGCGACGATCCGGACGATGGGCGACAAGGCTGCGGCGCGCGCGAGCGCCCAGGCCGCGGGTGTGCCGGTCGTGCCCGGCAGTGATGGCGTTCTCGATGATCTCGCGAGCGCACCGGCGCTGGCCGAGGCGATCGGCTATCCGGTGATGATCAAGGCGGCGGCCGGCGGCGGCGGACGCGGTATTCGCGTCGCGCGGAACCAGGACGAGCTCGAAGCCCTGCTGCCGCAGGCCAGCCAGGAGGCACGCGCCGCCTTCGGCGACGGCTCCCTGTATCTCGAGCGTTTCGTGGCCCGCGCCCGTCACGTCGAGGTGCAGATCCTCGGCGATGGTCGCTCGGCCATTCACCTGCACGAGCGCGAATGTTCCCTGCAGCGCCGTCGTCAGAAGGTGTGGGAGGAGGCGCCCGCCGCCGCCCTGCCACCGGACATCCGGGCAAAGCTCTGCGCTTCGGCGGTCAGGCTGGCGGAAGCCTGCCATTATCGGGGCGCCGGCACGCTCGAATATCTCTACGACGACGCCAGCCGCGAGTTCTTCTTCATCGAGATGAACACCCGCATTCAAGTCGAACATCCGGTAACCGAGATGGTGACCGGCATCGATCTCCTCAAAGCCATGATCCGTATCGCGGGCGGAGAACCGCTCGGCCTAACGCAAGCCGATATCGCGCTTCGTGGTCATGCGATCGAGGTGCGTATCAACGCCGAGGATGCCGCCAAGAATTTCCAACCCGATCCCGGCACCGTGACGGCCTTGACGGTGCCGGGCGGCTTCGGCGTCCGTTTCGATACGATGCTCTACCCAGGCTATACGGTTCCGCCGTTCTACGATTCGTTGCTGGGTAAGCTGGTGGTGTGGGACGACACCCGCGACGGCGCGATCCTGCGTCTTCGCCGTGCCCTCGGCGAACTCAGGGTCGAGGGCATCACCACGACGGCGCCGCTGCATGACGCGCTGGCGCGCGACCCCGATGTCCTGGCCGGCCGCGTCCATACGGGCTGGCTCGAAGGCTGGCTCTCGACCGCGTCGATCGACAGCCCATCAACCGCAGGAGGTGTCACGTCATGACCCCACGCTACTCATTCGGCGGCGACGAGCACATCTTCGTCGAGGTCGATCAAGACATGTCGCTCGACGCCTTCTTCAAAAGCTTGTTCCTCTGCAACGCCATCCGCGAAGCGCGTATAACCGGGGTCACAGAAATCTGCCCGGCAAACGCGTCGTTTCAGGTCAAATTCAACCCCGACATCATCGCGCCCGACGACCTTATGCGCGAGATCAAGGCTCTCGAGGCTGCAAGCGGGCAAGCCGAGCCGGTGCTGGCCACCCGCATCGTCGAAATACCGGTTTTCTACAACGACCCCTGGACCCATGAGACCCTGATGCGGTTTCGCGAGCGGCATCAGGAACCGGGCGGCGATGACCTCGACTATGCCGCCAAGCTGAACGGCTATGCCAGCGTGCCCGACTTCATCGCGGCCCATGCGGGATCGCCCTGGTTCGTCTCGATGGTCGGCTTCGTGGCGGGTCTCCCGTTCATGTATCAGATGGTCGAACGCCAGCGGCAGATCGAAGTACCGAAATACCTGCGTCCACGCACCGACACTCCGAAATTGACGGTCGGCCATGGCGGCTGCTTCGGCTGCATCTATTCGGTTCGTGGCGCCGGCGGATACCAGATGTTCGGCATTACGCCGATGCCGATCTACGATCCAAAGCAGGAGATCGGCTACCTTCGCGAGACCATGACGTTCTTCAAACCCGGCGACATCGTTCGGTTCAAACCAGTCGATCGCGAGGCCTATGATCAAGCCGTGCGGGAGGTCGACGCCGGCCGCTTCGATCCGCTGATCCGTCCCGTGACCTTCGACCTGCGGGAGTTCAGCACGGACCCGACGGCCTATAATCAGACCCTCGATGGAGCGCTCCATGGCCATTAAGGTTCAAAAACCCGGCCTCGCGACATCCGTCCAGGATCTTGGCCGACCCGGCTATTACGACGTCGGCATCCCACTCTCGGGCGCTTTGGACCGCTTCGCCTTGCGTTGCGCCAACATGTTGGTTGGCAATGACGAGGGGGCGGCCGCGCTCGAATGCACGTTCCTAGGGCCGGAACTTCTGTTCACGACGCCTGCGGTCCTGGCCGTGACGGGCGCCGAACTACCGCCCAAGGTCGACGGGGTCGCGCAGCCGACCTGGACAAGCTTCCCGATCGAGGCCGGGCAGGTCCTGTCGTTCGATTTTCTGAAACGCGGCGCGCGCGCTTATCTGGCGGTGTCGGGCGGTATCGACGTCCCGGTGGTGCTCGGAAGCCGCTCGACCTATGCGCTCGGCGCTTTGGGCGGCTACGAGGGGCGTCCGTTGAAGGTCGGCGATGATGTGGCCGTGGGGGAAGCGGCAGGCAATTCTTCACCGGGAGCATCGATTCCGGAGCATCTGCGGCGTGGGGCCGTGCCCAGCCCCACCCTGCGGATGCTTCCTGGCCTCTACGAGCATCGCATCACGCCGGAGGCGTCCAAGCGCTTCTTCGCCGATACATGGAAGGTCGCGCCGGAAGCCGATCGCATCGGCTACCGCTTTCGTGGTGGGGCGCCGCTGACTTTCGTCGAGCGAACGCCACCCTTCGGCGCCGGCTCCGATCCAAGCAACATCGTCGACAGCTGCTATCCCTATGGCTCGATCCAGGTGCCGGGCGGGACCGAACCGATCGTGCTGCACCGCGATGCGGTTTCGGGTGGCGGCTATTTTATGCTCGGGACTGTGATCTCAGCCGATATGGACTTCATCGGGCAGTTACAGCCGCATTCCAAAATACAATTCGTGCCGGTCGACATGGCTGCGGCTCTGGCGGCGCGGCGCGAGCGAGCGGGCGTGTTGGAGGCGGTGCGGCACCATCTCGGTCCTGTATAATCGTCGCCTTTTTTAGCTCGTCGAAGTGTCGCTCAAGTCTTGACCGAGCGGCGACGAGGCTTGGTCTCATGTCGTCGTGGACGACGTCGCCGCGCTCGGGCGTGTGTGTTGGCTGAACCGCGCGCGGCAGAGCCATGACTGATTCGCTCTTCAAGCGGTTATAGACTTGCAACGTTCGTGGCGTTTTTCTTCGATTCTTCGCAAGTGATCTTGCCGTATCAGCCAATAGCAAGAATCGGTCAGATTGATCAGCAAATAAGCATATTATAGAGCAATATTTCTGCATCAATTCGACTTGACGTTCGCAACTGGCAAACTAATCTGTCCACAGTCCGCGCGTCATTCTGTCTCTCGCGCAATCGAAAAGGCAACCTGTGATCACGGCTCTCGACCACGGATCGCTTCAGGGGAGGTCTCCAATCGCGGAGACGCTGACGCTGTCCGATCAGGTTCGACGTCATCTTCTCGAAATGATGACGACCGGGCTTTTGCGGCCGGGCGATCGGATCAACGAAGCGGGTTTAGCGCGGCGGTTGGGCATCAGTCGAAATCCCATTCGCGAGGCCGTCTCGGGATTGGCTGAACGGGGCTATCTCGTGGCTCTCCCGAGGCGTGGCCACTGCCTCCGACGCTTTGCGATCGAGGACGTCGAGGATATTTTTGCGTTCCGCACCTGCGTCGAGTCTTTTGCGATCAGACAAGCCATGCCGCGCATCGGCAAGACCGATCTCGTCAGTCTCGAAGCGATATTGGGCGAGATGATTGCTGCTGCTGAGACCAATCGCGTCGGGGATGTTCGGCAATGGGACCTGACGTTTCATCGTCGCCTTTGCGAGATGTCGAACAACCGCCAAACACTTCGAGCGTATGACGGGATCGAAACGGAAATTTCGATGCTGATCGCCTGCGTGGACCTCGAACAGGAGAGTCTGATGGACTCGGCACTGATTCATGTTCCGATTGTCGATGCGCTGCGGCTGGGCGACGTGGATGCTGCCGTTTTGACGATGGAGCGGCATATCGCGTCGACCTGGGCCGACGTTCGGGACATCTACAAAAAGGTGAGCCTTGCGCATCCGGATGGCGCGGCGCCGCTGCCGACGACGCGTCCACCTGCAAGAACATCAACGCCCACCCTCAAGCAGCGGGAGTTGGTGGAATGAAGTTTGCAAAGAACAGAATGTATGTCGAAAGTTACATCAAGTGTCATAATTGCGGGATCCTCATTTTCGAGGGATCGCTGACCGATAAGACCGAATCCGTGACGTTGAACGGAGTTCGTTACTGTTCCGCGTGGTGCGTCTCCTGGGAAACGGAACGCACTGTAAGACTCGAAGCTGAAGCAGTCGCCAACTAGGCGCCTTCTTTTTCTCGATCAGGTTCATCGAAGCTCAAACCGAGGCGGCACGACAGCGTGTCCGTGAACGGAGGGGTGTGTCGTGCGACTGCCTGGTCGTATCGGCTTCAACAGCAAGGCGCCGCGCCGTTATCGTCATGGAGGGTAAGATGAAGATCAAAGCATCGATACTGGGACTGGCTTGCAGCGTTCTCGTCTTAGGTGGCGCCCAGAGGGCGGCAGCGGCCGACGGGGTGACGATCGGTATGGCGGTGGCCTTCTCGGGCTGGATGGAGGCTTATGATGGCGAAGCCGCCAAAATGGCTCAATTGTGGATCGAGCAAACCAACGCGAAAGGCGGTCTGCTCGGTCAGCCCATCAAGGTGATCTCGGGCGACACCAAGACCGACCGCGTCGAGGGCGCCAAGGTTGGCCAGGATCTCGTCAAACAGGGCGCCAACCTGCTTCTGGTGTCGGCCGATTACGACTATGGCGCACCGGCCGCGCTTCAGGCGCAGAAAGCCAAAATTATATCGGTTTTCATGGGAGCGTCGGATCCCAAGGCGGGTGTGGTCGGGGTCGGGCCGTATTCGTTCACGGCCAACAACGCTGGCCAGCTCGAAGGCGCCATCATGGCGGATTGGGGCTACCAGAAGAAGAACTTGCGTAAGGGTTATATGCTGGTCGACGAGACGATCGAATATAATAAGTCGGTCTGCGCCGGCTACAATTGGTCGCTCAAGAACGACAAGGGCACGGTCGTCGGGCAGGATACGTTCAAGGGTCTCGACCCCACGATCAGCTCGCAGATTACGCGGTTGAGCGAAGCGATCCGCAACGACGGCGTCGATCACATCATGCTCTGCTCGACCAATCCCGGCGCCGCCAGCTCGGTGCGCCAACTGAGGGCCGCCGGCATCACTCTGCCGATCTTCAGCGCGACCGCGATGGATGGCACTTATTGGTTGAATTCGGTGCCGGGCCTGAAGGATTTCTACCTTCCCTCGCAGGCCCTCGCGGTCAACGACCCGCGTCCCGCCGTGAACGAGATTTCGGCCGCCTTCGAGAAGAAGTTCGGCAAGCCGCCGACCACGCAATATGCCTATCCGATCTACGCATTCCTTGATCTCTGGGCCAAAGCCGTGACCGAGGCGAAGACCACCGATGCGGCCATCGTGGTGGCCGAGATGAACAAGCTGAAGGATGCGCCGACAGTGCTCGGGCCACGCACCTTTACGCCGAAGCTGCATGTGCAGATCGACATGCCGATGTTCGTGATGTCCTACGCGGACGGCAAGGAAACGCCCGGCGAGGAATGGCGCATCAAGGACACGATCCCCGATGCGGTCCTCTACCGCTTGAAGGGGAACTGAGCCGGCTCACACCACAAATCCGCCGGCCTGCACGGGCCGGCGGAGACCTCGCCGCATCGCGGCGCTCCCTCTCATCGATCCACTTTCGCGAAAGCCATGACCCAGATCGCGACCCTAACCAGATTGTCGAAGGCCGACCCAGGCGACACCAATGCCTCGGAACTGACGGCCGACCGTTTGGCCGTCCGGTTCCAGGGCCTGGCCGCGATCGCTGACGTCAGCCTCACGGTTCAGCGCCACGAAGTCTTTGGTCTGATCGGCCCCAACGGGGCCGGCAAGACGACGCTGGTCAATTGCCTGACGGGCTTCCAGGCACCCACCGAAGGCCGCGTGCTGCTCGGTCGGGAGAGCACGGCAGGATGGTCGGCGGTCCGTTTTCGCGAGCGTGGCGTCGCCCGCACGTTTCAGGCCGGTCGGCTATTCAAGGAGCTGTCGGTGCTCGAAAATGTCGAGGTCACGGGCGTTGGGCTCGGCCTTGGTCGGCGGGCCGCCGCGAGCCACGCGCATGAGATGCTGGCCTGGGTCGGCCTGCCCGATAAAGCAACTCTCCCGGCGGGGGCGCTCCCCTATACGGACCAGCGCCGGCTATCGATCGCCCGCGCCATGGTCCTGTCGCCGGCCTTCGTGCTCCTCGATGAGCCGGCCGCCGGCATGTCGGATGCCGAATGCGAGGACCTGATGGTGCTGGTCGCGGCCATTCCGAAAACCTTCACCTGCGGGGTGCTGCTGATCGAACACAACATGCGGGTCGTGATGGGCATTTCGGATCGAATCCACGTGCTCGACGGCGGTCGCACGCTCGCCGAAGGAACGCCCGCTGAAATTCAGCGAGACGCGGCCGTGATGGCGGCTTATCTCGGAATGGAGGCCTGATGTCGGCTCTGCTGGAAGTCGATGGGCTCCACGTCCGTTATGGCGATCTGGCCGCCCTCCGGGGCATCTCGCTCCGGGTGAACGAAGGCGAGGTTGTCTGCATCATCGGCCCGAACGGCGCGGGTAAGTCGACGGCCCTGGCGGCGATCGCCGGTGGCGTGGCACCGTCGGCGGGCGAGATCCGCTTCGATGGCGAGAGCGTCGTGGGTCGTCGGCCGGAATATATCGCGCGGCGCCGCGTGTCGCTGGTGCCAGAGGGCCGGCATATCTTCGGCACCCTGACGGTCGAGGAGAACCTCCGGATCGGCGGCTATATGCGGGGCAATCGCCGCGAGGCGCTCGACGACATGGAGCGGCTTCTGATGATCTTTCCGCGGCTGCGGGAGCGTTTGACCTATCCGGCCGGCCGCCTGTCGGGGGGCGAGCAGCAGATGCTGGCGGTCGCCCGCGCCGTGATGACACGGCCGAGGCTGCTGCTGGTCGACGAACCCTCACTCGGCCTTGCGCCCCTGATCGTCGACCAGATCTACGAGACACTGCTCGATCTTCGCAAGCGCGAGAACCTGACGCTGCTGATCAACGAGCAGAGTTCGACCCGCATCCTGAAACATGCCGATCGGATCTATGTGCTGCGCGGTGGCCAGGTGCAGCTCGAAGGGCGCGCTGCCGATCTGCGCGACGGCGAAGCCATCAAACATGCCTATTTCGGCTTCGGGGCGTCGCAGACGACGGAGACTGCGGCATGATCCAATTCATCCAAAACCTCATCGACGCGGTGGCGCTCGGCAGCATCTATGCGCTCGTGGCGCTCGGCATCGGGTTGCTGTTCGGCATTCTTCGGCTGATCAACTTCGCTCATGGCGACATGATCACGATCGGCTGTTACGCGCTGATCGTTCCCTCGGCCGATGTGACCGCGCATCTCCTCATCGGCGGTTGGACACCCCTTGCGGTGATTCCCGCCATCGCGGTCATCGTGGTCGCGGCAGCCCTGCTGACCGAGGCGCTCGTGTTTCGCCCGCTGCGGCGGGCCTCGTCCCCGACCCTGATGATCGCCTCCTTTGCGGTCAGCTACATCATCCAGAACGGCATCCTGATCGCTTACGGCGCGCGTCCCAAAGCGGTCGACTTCTGGAGCGGCGCGAACACGCAAGTGATGATCGGCGACCTGCGGATCCCGATGCTGCAGCTCATCACGCTCACGGTCACGCTGGTTCTAATGGTGGGCTTGAGCCTGTTCCTCAAGCGGACTTCCTATGGGGTACAGATGCGGGCCGCGGCCGAAGATTTCAAAACGGCTCAATATCTCGGCGTGCGCGGCAATGTGGTGATCGGCCTCGCCTTCGCGATCAGCGGTATTCTGGCGGCGGCCGTGTCGCTGCTCACCATCACGCAATCCGGTTCGCTCACCAATACGATGGGGGTGCCGCTCGCGCTCTTCGCTTTCGTGGCTGTGGTGATCGGCGGGATGGGAAACCTCGTCGGCGCCGTCGCGGGCGGATTCCTGATCGGCATCGTGCTGACCATGCTGCAGGCCTATCTGCCGCCGGAGCTTCGAGCCTTCCGCGACGCCTTCGCGTTCGCGTTCGTGATTCTGGTTTTGCTGGTGCGACCGAGCGGGTTGATCCCGGCCCGCAACATCATCGAACGCGTGTAGGCGAGACCCGGATATGCGCCAATTTCTCGCTCGCCATCAAACGCCGGTTCTGCTGATCGTCGCCCTGGCCGTGATCGCCGCCCTCACGGCCGTCATCGGTGCCGACGATATTCAGGTCACGCTGACCGAAATGCTGATCCGCGTCACCGTCGTGGTCGGGCTTTATGTCTTCATCGGCAATTCGGGCATCATCTCGTTCGGCCACATCGGCTTCATGTGTATCGGCGCCTATGCGGCCGCCTGGGCGACGGCGGAGCCGAGCTTCAAGGGCATCATGCTGCAAGGGCTCCCCAGCCTTTTGCAGGACAACCAATTCCCATTCCCGGTCGCCATGGCGGGCGCCATCATCCTGCCGGCGCTGGTGGCGGCCTTGTTCGGCCTCGCGATCATGCGGCTCGCCGGCACGGCGGCCTCTATCGCGACCTTCGCGTTCCTGATCATCGTCAACAGCGTCTATTCAAACTGGGACTCGGTGACGGCCGGCGTCAGTTCGATCATCGGCATCCCGACCGTGGTCGGCCCCTGGACGGCCTTCTGGTTCGCGGCCGCCGCAATCCTTGCGGCCTATCTTTTCCAAATCTCGCGCTTCGGCCTGCTGCTCCGGGCCTCGCGCGAAGATGATGTCGCGGCGCGCGCGTCGGCGGTTCACACGATCCGCATGCGGCTCGCGGCCTTCGTGCTCAGCGCCGCGCTGGTCGGTGCGGGCGGCGGCCTCTATGCCCAGTTCCTCGGTATCCTCACGGTCGATCCGTTTTATCTCGGCCTCTCCTTCATCACGATCGCGATGCTGGTGGTCGGCGGCATGTCGAGCCTCACCGGCTCGGTGCTCGGCGTCGTGGTTGTGACCGCGATCGTCCAGGTTCTGCGTGTCTTCGAGCGCGGCATCCCGGTCGGCGGAACCACGCTGGCGCTTCCAGCCGGCAGCCAGGAACTCGGCCTCGGCCTTCTGCTCGCCGTCATCCTGATCTTCCGACCGAACGGATTGAGCCGCGGCTGGGAAATGGCGGTCCTTCGGTCTGGGCCGGCCAAGGCCACCGACGGGGCGGTTTTGCTGACCAGCGATCCCAACACTCTCAACGCGAGGTGAGTGCCATGAGCGAGCTCCTCCACGCCGGAGCCCCGGCGGCCGACAATCCGTTCGCGGCCGGTGCCGCCTATATTGATGGCCGCTACATGCCGATCGGTGAAGCCGCGATCCCGATCACCGATTGGGGCTATCGCCGATCAGACGTGACCTATGACGTGGTCGGCGTCTGGGACGGCCGGTTTTTCCGTCTCGATGAGCATCTCACTCGCTTCCGCGCCTCCATGGACAAATTCCGGTTCAGCCCGGGCGAGAGCGATGCCGATATCAGAGCGGTTCTGCATCGCTGCGTCGCGCTGAGCGGTCTGCGGAACGCCTACGTGGCGATGGATTGCTTGCGCGGCCGGCCCGGGCCCGGCATGCCCTATCACCCGATCTATGCCCGCAACTACATCGCGGCCTTTGCGATTCCCTGGGTGTGGGTCATGGCCCCCGCCGTGCAGGAGCGCGGCGCCCATCTTGTGATCGCCGAAACGCTGCGGATTCCCCAAGATTCGGTCGACCCGACCGCCAAGAATTTCCATTGGGCCGATCTGACGCGCGGGCAATTCGAAGCCTATGATCGGGATGCCGACTTCTGTCTCCTGCTCGATCGCGATGGCAATGTCACAGAAGGCCCGGGCTTCAACGTCTTTTTCGTGATCGACGGACGAGTGGTGACGCCGGATGCCGGCGTTCTCGAAGGCATCACGCGCCGCTCCGTCTTCGATCTCTGCGACGAGATGGACCTGCCCTGGGAAGCCCGGCGGGTGTCGGCCGCCGAGGCGCGCGAGGCGGACGAAATCTTCCTGTCGACGACGGCGGGCGGCATCATGCCGGCGGCTCGTATCGATGGCCGCATCATGGGCAACGACCGGCCTGGCGCGATTTCGACGGGCTTGCGTGAGCGCTTCTGGTCGCGCCGGGCCGAGGGCTGGCACGGCACGCCGGTCGATTATTCCGCCGCAGACTGATGGGACCAAGGGGAGCAACGCCTATGCGATACCGCCTGGGAATCGATATCGGGGGAACGTTCACCGACTTCGTGGCCTATGACGAAGCCGGCAAGGCGTTGCGGGCCTGGAAGAACCTGTCGACTCCGCATGACCCGATCCAGGGGATCATGACCGGGCTCCGCAGCTTCGGCGAGATCGACGACATTTCGGGGATCCGTCTCGGCACGACGGTCGCGACCAACGCGCTGCTCGAAGGTAAGGGCGCCCGTGTCGCTTATGTGACGACACGCGGGTTCCGGGACGTTCCCTTCATCGGGCGTGGGAACCGCATGCATCATTACGATCTCGCCTGGGTGAAACCGAAACCATTCCTGCAGCGGCGGGACGCTTACGAGATCGACGAGCGGGTCGGGGCCTCCGGCGACATCCTGTCGGGCCTTGATGAGGCCGGGGTCGAGGCGCTGGCCGACAGGCTCGCGGCCGACGGCGTCATCGAAGCGGTCGCGGTGGTCCTCTTGCATTCTTATCTGACGCCGGACCACGAGATTCGCATCAAGCAGATCTTCGCCGAACGTGCACCCGGCCTTCCGGTGTCGATTTCCTACGAGGTGCTGCCGAAGTGGAAGGAACACTTCCGGTCGTCGACCACGATCTGCGACGCCTTCATCAAGCCCGTGGTCGGCCGTCAACTCGGCTCCATGCGCGCGGCGCTCGACCAGCAGGGCGTCGCCGCCAAGGTGGTCGTGATGCGCTCGAACGGCGGCGAAATGAGCCTCGACGCGGCGGTCGCGGCGCCGATCCAGATCGCGGTATCCGGGCCGACCGGCGGCGTCATCGCGGCGAAGCGCACCGCCGAGGTGCTCGGCCTGCCGAATCTCGTCACGCTCGACATGGGTGGCACCTCGACGGACGTGTCGACGGTCGTGAACGGCAAAGAAAAGTTCACGACCGATTTTGAAATCGAATGGGGTCGGCCGATCCAGATCCCGATGATCGACATTCGCACTATCGGGGCAGGGGGCGGCTCGATCGCCCGCATCGACACGGGCGGCATGCTGGTGGTGGGGCCGGAGAGCGCCGGGGCTAACCCCGGTCCGGCCTGTTACGGTCGCGGTGGGACGCAGCCGACCGTGACGGATGCCAATGTGGTGCTGGGCCGGATCAGCGCCGCAAATTTCCTCGGCGGCTCGATGGGGCTCGACTCCGATGCGGCCCGGCGTGCCGTTGCGGCGCTTGCCGACCCGCTCGGGATGTCGATCGAGGCCACGGCGCATGCGATTGTCCGCATCGCCAACAACAACATGGTCGGCGCCCTCCACACCGTGCTGACTGAGCAGGGTCTCGATCCGCGCGACTTCGTGCTGGTGGCCTTTGGCGGCGCCGGACCGCCTCACGTTAGCGACCTCATGACCGAAGCCTCGATCCCGCGCGGCCTCGTGCCGAATTTCCCAGGCCAATTTTCAGCGTTCGGCTTCACCATGGCGGATGCGCGGGTCGATCGCTACCGAACCGTGCAGCTCAACTCGCGCTTCTTCGACCGGACACGGGCCGAGAATGCCATGACGGCACTCGTGGCCGAATGCCGGGCCGAACTCGCGGCGCAAGGTCATCGCGACGTGACCATCACCCGGACGGTCGAGATGCGCTACCTCGGCCAGAATTACGAACTCGAGATCCCGGTCGACGCCGACCGTTTCGATGACGGGGAGGTGGCGACCCTGCTGCAGGCCTTCCACGCCGGGCATGAGGCGCGCTTCGGCTTCCGGCTCGACGACGATATGGAGATCGTCAACTTTCTAGTGACAGGCGTCGCTCAGACCGGCGGCCTGTCGCTGCCGATCCTCCCCGACCACGACGGGGCGGCGGTGGCGGTCGGGACACGGCCGGTCTGGTTCGACAAAGGCTGGATCGAAACGGCGGTCTATCGCCGTGACGGTCTTCGCGCGGGCCATACGATCGAGGGCCCGGCCGTGATCGAGGAAAGCGCCTCCGTGACGGTGCTCGACGGCGGCAAGATGCTGACGGTCGATCGCTATGGCAACCTGATGATCGCGGTCGACGACACCGCCTCGGTGGCATGAGCCACGGCTTTCATTTCGGAGTATAGCCATGGATATGGTGTCGTTGAACATCGTCGGAGGCATCCTCGTCTCGATCTGCCGCGACATGGGCGTGACGCTCATGCGGACCTCCTATTCGACCATCTTCAGCGAGTCGCTCGATTTCACATGCGGCTTGGCGCTGCCGACCGGCGAGTTGATCGCGACGGGCGATTTCTGCCCCTCCATGATCGGCGGCATGCCGTTGCTGCTGCGATCCTGCGTGCAGGAGATCGCGCTCGACGAGCTCGAGGACGGCGACGTCCTGGTTCATAACGACCCCTATCGGGGCGGTCTGCACACGCCGGAGCACACGTTCTTCAAACCGGTTTTCGTCGACAAGACCCTGATCGGTTTCGCGGTCTCGATCGGCCATGTCTGCGAGGTCGGCGGCATGGCCCCGGCCGGCTTCGCGGGTGAGGCGACCGAAGTCTTTCATGAGGGGCTTCGCGTTCCCCCGATCAAGATCAAACGCGCCGGCAAGGACGTCGACGACATCTGGCGCCTGATGCTCGCGAACGTCAGAACGCCGCGATATAATTATGGCGATTTCCGCGCCCTGATCGCCGCAACCGATCTCGGTGAGCGGCGCATGGCCGACCTTGCCCGAAAACATGGCGCGGCATCCTTTGCCGAGCATGTCGGCGCCTTGATGGATTATTCCGAGCGCCGTATGCGGGCCGAGATCGCCAAGATCCCGGACGGGCGGTACCGCTTCCAGGACGTGATGGAAGACGACGGCATCGAAGACAAAGTCTACACGATCAAGGCTGAGGTGACGGTCGATGGCGACAGCCTCGTGGTCGACTATCACGGCAGTTCACCCCAGGCGAAAGGCCCGATCAACGCCACGCTCGGGGTGGCTTATGGGGCCGCCTACAACGCCGTGCTGCAACTCACGGATTCCACAATCCCGAAGAATTCCGGTTGCTTCCGGCCCATTCGCGTGCTTGCGCCCCCCGGTTCGATGGTCAACGTCAACTTTCCGGGTCCCTCGGTCGGTGGCAATACGGAAACCCATTGCCGCATCGCCAACGTCGTCATGGGTGCGCTCGCGCCCGGCCTGAAGGAACGCTCGGCCGCGACCGACGGCGCGACGCATAGCAACTTCCTCTTTGGCGGCACGGATCGGAAAACGGGGGAATTCTTCTGCTGCTACGATCTTACGCCGGTCGGCTGGGGCGGTCGCAGCTTCGCCGATGGCAATGACGCCGTTGGCGGCATCAACGGCAATTGCCCGCACATCCCCGTCGAGGTGTTCGAATATCGCTTTCCCTGGCATGTCGAGGAATTCAAGCTGGTCGAGGGATCAGGGGGCCCCGGAGAGTTTCGCGGCGGATTGGGCCTGTCGAAGACCGTCCGCTGCACCGATACGGCGATGACCTTCAGCTACATGAGCGATCGCCAGAAGGTCAGCCCCTGGGGTATCCACGGCGGGCAAGAGGGCGGCCGTGCGGAGCTGTTCATCATGCGGGATGGCAGCCGGGATTGGCTCACGATCACGCAGGCGTTCAACAAAGTGTCGCCCAGCAAATTCGCCAACGTGCCGATCGCGCCTGGCGATCGGATCAAGATCACGTCCCCGGCCGGCGGCGGGTGGGGACCACCCGAGAAGCGCGATCCGGCCATGGTCGAGCGCGATCTTGCCGATGGTTTCATCACGCTGGAGCAAGCCCGCTCGGTCTATGGCAGAATAGAAGCAGCCTAAACCCCCGCGAGTCGGCTAGCCGACGCGTCACTTCTCTCAATCGGACAGATCATGACCCTCTTGCCCAATTCCGCCCAGGCCCGCGACGTCGCTTATCTGCTGCATCCCGCCACCAATGCCCGCAAACATGAGAAGACGGGCCCGATCGTCATGTCGCGGGGTGAGGGCATCTACGTCTACGATGATGCGGGCAAGCGCTATCTCGAGGCAATGGCGGGCTTGTGGAGCGTCGCTGTCGGGTTCGGCGAACCCCGCCTCGTCGAGGCCGCCACCCGGCAACTCGGCCGGTTGCCCTACTATCACAGCTTTTCGGGCAAATCCTCCGAGCCCACCATCGATCTTGCAGAGCGGCTGGTGACGATGTCGCCTAAGGGACTCGATCGCGTCTTCTTCACCAACTCGGGGTCGGAGGCCAATGATACTGTCATCAAGCTCGTGTGGTTCTACAACAACGCGATCGGCAGGCCGGAGAAGAAGAAGTTCATCGCCCGGCAGGGTGGCTATCATGGCATCACGATCGCGTCTGGCAGCCTGACGGGGTTGCCGGCCAACCATCGCGGCTTCGACCTGCCGCTACCGCAGATGAAGCACGTCACTTGTCCGCATCATTATCGGTATGCCGAAGCGGGTGAGAGCGAGGAAGCCTTCGCGGACCGGCTCGCGGCCGAACTCGAGGCCAGAATCATCGAGGAAGGGCCTGAGACGGTCGCGGCCTTCATCGGCGAGCCGTTGATCGGGGCCGGCGGCGTGCTGCCTCCGCCCGCAACCTATTGGGAAAAAGTGCAGGCGGTCTGTCGTCGCCATGACGTGCTGGTGGTCGCCGACGAAGTTATCAACGGCTTCGGCCGCCTCGGAACGATGTTCGCCTGCGAGCATTATGGCATCACGCCCGATATCCTGGTGCTGTCCAAGCAACTCACCTCATCCTATCTGCCGTTGGCCGCCGTGCTGTTCAGCGATGCGATCTACCAGGGCGTCGCGGACGGGTCCGACAAGCTCGGCACCTTCGGGCACGGCTTCACAGCCAGCGGCCACCCCGTCGCGACCGCCGTCGCGATGGAAAACCTCAATATCATCGAGGAGCGCGGGCTCGTCGCCCATGCGGCGGAGGTCGGGGCCTATATGCAGGCTAAACTGCGACCCTTCGCGTCTCACCCGCTGGTTGGGGAAGTGCGCGGCGTCGGTCTGATCGCGGGTGTCGAACTGGTGGCCGACAAGGCCACCAAGGCCCGTTTCGAGCCCGGCCGCGTCGGCCCGTATTTGTATGGTCGCGGCCACGAGCATGGGCTGGTGATCCGGGCCGTGGGCGACACGATCTGTTTCTGTCCGCCGCTGATCACCACCGAAGCGCAAATCGACGAGATGATCGCGATCTTCTCGGTCTGTCTCGACGAGACCGCGGCTTGGGTCGAAGCCGGCATGCCGGCGTGACACGAACCGCAAACCGCCACTGAGGGAGCCAAGCCATGTGCGTCGCCTGCCTGATCGACGAAGCCACCAAAGCGAAGATCATCGCCTATGGGGCCAAGTTTCACGAGGTGACGCAAAGCCCTTATGGCAAGGGCGACGAGATCGGGATGCTGAACCTGATCGACGGGCGATCCCGCTCGGCTATCCTGAGCCGGGCGGATGCCTCGACGATGTTCGATCTCTCGGTCGATCACTTCGTCGGCATGCCCGGCTGGTTCGGCGCCGGGGATCAACCCTACCAGATCTGGATGACCCACACGCCACAGGGCGAAATCGTCGCCAATACGATGGGGGTCAGCGCCGCCGCGAACCAACTCGTCGCTTATTCTGGCGACAGCATTTCGATGTACACGCATTGCGGCACGCATATCGATACGTTCAATCACTTCGGCTACAACGGCGCGATCTTCAACGGCTTTACGGCCAAGGATCATCTCGGCAGTCGCGCCTGGCAGAAATGCGGCCCTGAAAAGCATCCGCCGATCCTGGCGCGCGGCCTGTTGCTCGACGTCGCGGGGCTACATGGGGTTCAAACGCTGCCGCCGAGCCATGCGGTCGGACAAGCCGACATCGAGGGATGCCTCAAACATCAAGGTAGCGAATTGAGGCCGGGCGATGTCGTGCTGATCCGCACCGGCCAAATGAACCTCTGGCCCGACATGGCTTTCACCAACGATACGCCCGGTCTCAACCGCGAGGGCGCCGAATATCTCGCGAAGGCCGGCGCCATCATGATCGGGGCCGATAATTTGACGCTGGAGCAGACGCCCTCGGCGCATCCGCTCAACTTCTTCCCGGTCCATACCTATCTGCTGGCCGAAGCCGGTATTCCGATCCTCGAAATGGCATGGCTCGAGGAACTCGCGGCCGCAAAGCTTTATGAGTTCGCCTTCTTTGGCGCCTGTATCAAGCTGCGCGGCGCGACCGGCGCACCGATGCGGCCGGTCGCCATGCCGCTCTCCTAAAAGTGTCGGCCGTCAGAGCTTGAGGGAGGTTGCGAGCGCCGGCCAGCCGCCGATAAAACTGTCGCGGGCCCGCACGCCGGGCGTCGATGCCTGTTTCTGATCGTCCTGATCGAGCCGGGCGAAGACCAGCTTGCGGCCGGCTTTCTCGATCCAACCGACATACCATCCGTAGCCTCGCGCCTCATTGAAGCTGCCGTCCGGGTTACGCGGAAAGGCGGCTCCGGTCTTGCCGTGCGCCGTCCAACCGTCAGGAGCGGGCGTGGCCTCGACGATCTGCATGGTTTTGTCGATCGCGGTCGGTGTGACCGGCAGGTCATGATTCACGAGGTGCCGCAGGAAGGCGATCTGCTCGACCGGCGAGACTTTCAGGGACGACATGATCCACGACCGATCGAGCCCATTGTCTCGACCTGGATCACCCGAGACGTCGGCGTTGCCGAAACCGAAGCGGGAGGCATAGTCGGTCACGCGTGCGGCGCCGAGCTGGTGCATCACCCGCTGCGAGTACCAGACGACGGAATATTTCAGCCATCGCGTTGGATCTGTCGGCTGTTTCCAAGCCTCGCCACCCCAATCCGGATCGCCCTGCTTGAACGCATAGACCGGGGTATGGGCGTCCTGCACCACGCCCGAGTCGAACCCCATAACCGAGAGGGGGATCTTAAAGGTCGAGGCCGGCGTGACGCGCGTGCGGCAATCGCCTTGTTCGAGCAAAACTTTCCCGTCGGCCGCATCCGCCACGACTGTGCAAAGCGTCGTGGCGGAGGCAGGAACAGACGCCACCCCGATCAAGAAAGCCAATCCGAGCCAAATTACTCTGAGCCAAGTTAATCCGAGCCAAGTCAATCGCTTCACGCCAAACGCTCCTGTTTCGACCAGGGGGTCTGACAGGACTCTGCGGAAACTCTATGGCTCACGGCCGGCTCAGACGACGTGTTTCAAAGGCCGGCGAGAGCCACGTATTTCAGCTCCAGATATGCATCGATGCCATGGTGAGACCCCTCGCGGCCCAGGCCCGATTGCTTGACGCCGCCAAACGGGGCCACTTCATTGGCGATCGCACCCGTGTTGACGCCCACCATGCCGGACTGGAGCGCCTCGGCCGTGCGGAAGATCCGGCCCATATCCTTGGCGTAGAAATAAGACGCGAGGCCGAATTCTGACGCATTTGCCATGGCGATCACGTCGGCCTCGTCCTTAAACGCGATGATCGGTGCGAGCGGCGCGAAGGTCTCTTCCCGCGTCACGATCATGTCTTGGGTGACGCCCGTCACGACGGTTGGTTCGAACATGGTAGGGGCGAGCGGCGAGCGTTTGCCCCCGGACAGGACACGAGCGCCCTTGCCGACCGCATCGGCCAGGTGCCGTTCCATCTTGACGACGGCCCGTTCGTCGATCAACGGACCGAGCGACACCCCAGCCTCCGACCCGCGCCCGAGCTTCAGCTTGGCGACGCGATCGAGCAGTTTCTGCGTGAAGGCCTCGACAACACCCTCTTGCACATAGATGCGGTTGGCGCAGACGCAGGTCTGGCCGGCATTGCGGAACTTCGACAAAAGCGCGCCATCGGCTGCGGCATCGAGGTCGGCATCGTCGAACACGATGAAGGGCGCATTGCCGCCGAGCTCGAGCGACAGGCGCTTGATCGTGTCGGCCCCCTCGCGCATCAACCAGCGGCCGACATTGGTCGACCCCGTGAAGGTGATCTTCGCGACCGTCGGGTTCTTGCAGACCTCGGTCCCGAACGCGACCGCGTCGGTGGTCGTCACCACCGAGAAAGCGCCCTTCGGAACGCCGGCCCGCTCGCCCAGAAGCGCCAGCGCCAGCGCCGACAGGGGTGTCAGTTCGGAGGGCTTGAGCACCATCGTGCACCCCGCCGCAAGCGCCGGCCCGACCTTGCGGGTGATCATGCCGTTGGGAAAATTCCACGGCGTAATGGCGGCGCAGACCCCGACGGGCTGTTTCAGCACGAGAATGCGTTGTCCGGCATTCGGCCCGGGGATGATCTCGCCGTCGATACGCTTGGCTTCCTCGGCGAACCATTCGAGATAGGCGGCATTCGATACGACCTCGCCCTTGGCTTCGGTCAGCGGCTTGCCCTGTTCGGCCGTCAGAATCGCAGCGAGATCGTCCGCATTGGCGATGACGAGATCGAACCAGCGCTTCAGCACATTGGCGCGTTCCTTGGCGGGCCGTTTCGCCCAATCGGCCCGAACCTCGGCGGCCTTGTCGATCGCGCGGCGTGTATCCTCCACACCAAGATCGGGCAGCGTTGCCAAAACTGCGCCGTCGAACGGATCGGTGACCGTGAAGCTCTTGTGCTCGACCGAAATCCACTCGCCCGCCACATAGGCTTTCTCGATCAGCAGCGAGGGGTCGTTGAGCGACAGCGCGGAAGCAGGAGGGGTTTTGACGGCAAGCGACATGATGAAACCTTGCTGGACAGGGCGGAACGCATGGCGCCGCCGGTTATCGTCGGACTCGCCTCAAGCCGGGATGGCATGAGGCGGCATAGCCTCTTCGAACAGACGGGCCGCAATCATGCGGGCGATCGGGATAGCCGATGTCGCGGCCGGCGACGGAGCGTTACACACATGCAGTGATCGTGCGCTTTGGAGAAACAGGAAATCGTGGATCAGCTCCCCGCTCCGCCTGACCGCTTGGGCACGTATCCCAGCGGGATAGGGTCGCAAATCCGAAATGTCCAGACCGGGGCAGTATTTGCGACACTCTGCGAGATAACCTCGTCGCCACAGAGAGTTGCGGAATTCATGGAGGCCGGACGACAGGTTCTGCCGCAGCGTTCGCCACAAGCCCGGGAAGGCGATCATCTCTGCACAATCGCGGAGGTCGACCGACAGCGGAGCATAGCCCTCACGCGAGAAGCCGAGCACCGCGTTTGGTCCGACCGTGATGGTGCCGTCGGCCATGCGGGTCAGGTGGATGCCGAGGAACGGCAGGTTTGGGTCCGGCACGGGATAGATCAGATGCCGCACAAGGGTCGATTTTTCCGGGGGCAACACGAAATATTCGCCGCGGAACGGGACGATTTGGAAATCGATGTCAAGGCCCGCGAGCCGCGCCAATCGGTCGGATTGCAGACCCGCGCAGACGACGAGATGCCCCGCTTCGATCATGTCGTTCGCGGTCGTGATCCGAACGACGGTCTCCTCTTCGGCGATCCTCGTCACGCCTTCGCCGAAGCGGAGGTCGGCGCCTCGCGCGACGAGCTCGTCCGCCATGCGTCGGCAGACGAGCCGGTAATCGACGATCCCGGTGGCATGCACTTTCAACGCACCGAGACCAACGATGGCGGGCTCGGTCTCGCGCAGTCCTGTCGCTGAAAGCTGCGTCACCGCGATATCATTCTCGGCCGCACGCTTCCGGAGCGTCTCCATTCTCTCGAGCTCCAGCGTCGTGGTGGCGACGATGAGCTTGCCGCATGGCTCGACCGGAACGCCATTCTCACGGCAAAACAGCTGGGTCGCGTCGGCCCCCTCGCGGCAGAGGCGGGCCTTCAGACTGCCCGGCGCATAATAGATGCCGGAGTGGATGACGCCGCTGTTGTGTCCCGTCTGGTGGCGGGCGACACCCGCTTCCTTTTCGAGCAGCACCAGCGAGGCCCCAGGATGGCGGAGCAGCAGCTCCCGCGCCGTGGCGAGACCCACGATGCCCCCACCGACGATGCAGAAGTCAAACCGCATGGCGGAGCGCTCCCGCATCTGCCTGACCGGCCAGATAGGCGGAGACGGGAGCGAGCCCGTCCGCGATGTCGTCGCGCAGCGCGAGCGCGATCGCGGTCGGGTCGGAGGCCCTCAGAGCCCGCAGGATCGCCCCATGATGGTTGCGATCGACCGCCATCCGTTCCCGGCTGCTGGCGAGGATCAGCGGGCCAATGCGAAGCCAAAGCCCCTCGATGATGTCCACCAGCACCGGCATTCCGGCGAGTGCATAAATGGCGAAGTGAAAATTGCGATGCAGGCGAAGATACCGGTCGGGCTTGCCACGTTCAGCCGCCGTGAGGTCGTCGAACAGGGCCGCAACCGCTACGACGTCCTGCACCGACGCCCGGATTGCGGCTTGCTCGCACGCGAGCGCCTCGACACGGATGCGCGTCAACAGGATGTCGCGGAAGGTCGCGACGGCGAGAACCGGGATGCGAAAGGCGCGGTTGGGCAAGGTTTCCAGCGCCCCATCCGACCGCAGCCGCGCCAAGGCCTCGCGCACCGGCATCGGGCTCATGCCCAGCTGAACCGCGAGAGGGCGAATATTGAGATGCGCCCCGGGCGCGAAAGCACCGGACAAGATCGCCTCCCGCAACACACGATAGGCCCGCAGATTCAGGCCGTCGTCGCTCGCGGCCGCTTGCGCGTCGCTTTGAAAGGGAGCGAGGTCGACCGCGTCGGGATCGACGATCGGAGAGGCCGTTCGGAGGACCGCCAGGATCGCGCCTTTACTGTGAATCGAGTCTTCGACTGAGATCACAAGACTACAGGCGGCCGCCAGCCTTGACAATGTCGGCTCCTGCGACGACCTCCGCGATCATCCTCGGCGTCGACAGTTTTTGCCCGCGTCCCTTCCTTTGTGAGCGCCGCAAGCCTTGCTCTTGATCGAGGCTATTTGCTGTGATCTCACCTTGAGTGCGATTACGATACCCGGACCAATGATGCGGAAGACACGAAACAGAGCGGGCGAGCATTCATGACGGGCCTCGACACGCTCGGGCCGACGCTGGAGGTCGCCGCTCGCGCGCTGACGACCGCGCCTCCCCAGATCGATCCGCGCGCGGCTGAAGCAACGCTTCGGCACCACTACGGCCTCGTTGGCAGCGTGACGCTGTTGTCCGGCGAACGCGATCGCAACTATCTCGTCGAACTGCGGGATGGCACCCGGCGGATCCTGAAATTCTACAACGATGCGGATGATGCGGCGACGCGCGACATGCAGCACGGGGCTTTGTTGCACATCGAGCGGAGCGCGACGCGTTGCCCGGTTCCCCGCTTGTTTCGCACCCTGGATGGCGAGGCTCACTGCACCGCGCGCATCGCGGGGTGCTTACAGCCCGGCATTCTGATTTCGCTGATCGAGGGCGAGCAGGTGCAGGCTGAACGATCGACCGCCACGTTGCGGCGTGACCTCGGCCGGTCCGCCGCCCTGGTCGATGCAGCGCTCGCGACCTTCGAGCATCCGCAGGGCCGCCGGGTTCTGCTGTGGGATCTGATGCGGGTCGATCAGCTGCGGCCGATCACCAGGATGGTCGAGGATCCGACGCGGCGGGACTGGATCGTCGCTTTCATGACTCGGTTCGTCGACGAGATCCGTCCGCGCGCCGCGACGCTGCCCTGGCAGATTATCCACAACGACATGAGTGGCAGTAACGTCATGGTGGCGGGACACGCGCCGTCCGTCGTGGCCGGCATCATCGATTTCGGCGACATGGTCCATGCGCCGCGCATCAACGAGATCGCGGTCGCGTCGAGCTATTTCGTTTCGATGGAGCACGATCCGGTCGCAGCGATCGGCGACATCGTTGCAGGATACGACGCGCAACTTCTCCTCACCGAGGCGGAGGTGACGCTCCTTTATGACCTCATCCTCGGGCGGCTGACGACGCGCGTGCTGCTCAATCAATGGCGAGTCCTGCTCTTCCCCGACAACCGGCACTATATCCTCCGGACCTACGAGAGCGCATGCCGGTTGCTGGATGGCTTCGCGGCCCGCGACAGCCACAAGGATCGCGACGCGATCCTCATGGGATGGGACCGGCGACGATCGGCTGAAACTGCCGGCTAGGCCGCCGTCCGGCCTCGGCGCTCCGCCGTTCCCGCGAGGTCGAGCGCCAGACTATCGTCGTCGATGCGTCCTGTCAGGCTCACGCCATAGATCGAGCCGGCGCGTTCGAGCGTCTCCCAGCCTTCCAGGACGTCATGCAGGACGCGACGTGGATCGCGCTCATGCGGATGGCCGTAGCCGCCGCCCGCCGCATGTCGACCCTCGACCATCTCGCCTTCCTTTAGGGTGAGCACCACAATGTTAGGGAGAGGCTCGATGGTGCCGTCGAGGCGCACCAGACGGTGTTCGGCACTGGCGCCGGGCAAGCCGCCGCGCGCGCCTTTCGCGGGGAAATGCGTGCCGTCGCAAGGCCAGATCGCCTCCATGCGGGCGCAGCGGGAGATGTAGCCGGTCTCCATCGATGGCGCGCCGCGAAAGCGACCCGCGCCTCCCGTGCCCGGTATCAGCCGGACATATTGGACGTCCATCGGATGCTTCAACTCGTCGATCTCGACGGAATCGCGATACATCAGGCCGGCCGCGACCGGCAGGCCATAGGTGACCCATCCGTCCGCCATGGCACTCGCCGGGCCACCCGAATTGGTGAGGAAGAGCTGATTGACGAACGGGCTGTCGCCGAGGCGCGGATCGCGCCCCGATACCACGGCGCAGCCCGCCCCCATGCCGACGCCGCCCTCGGCCAGCCCCCAGCCGTCGCCGATCTGTGCGAAGGCGGCCTGGACGATGTTGACCATCCGATCCGAGACGTTGGTGGTGGCGAGCGAGCAACTGCTCGGGAAGACGGCACCGCCGCAGACCGAACCCTTGCGGATATGCAACCGGATGCGGCTGAACGACCCCGAATTGCGCGGCACGTCCGCGTCGATCGAATTAAAGATGCCGGCCATCACGGACGCGCCGGCGCACGCTTCGCTTTGGTTGAAGCCGCACGCGACGGTATCGCCGTTGTCGCGCAGATCGACGTCGATATAGCCCGTGTCCGGATCGATCGTGAGGCTCACCTGAAGCGGGATGCCATCCGGAAGCAGCGTGCCGAACGGGTCGTGATTGCCGGAATTATGCAGCGTCACGGCCGGAAGGGTCTTGATGGCCGCAACCATACGCTGCTCGGCGTAAGTCATCCAGTGCTGGATAAACGCCTTGATGGTGGCCTTGCCGTATTTGTCACAGAGCTCCTTCAGACGGCGCTCGCCGATGCGGGCCGAGCCGATCCCGGCCAGAAAGTCACCGTACCACTGATCCGGGACGCGGATGCGCGAGCGGCACATCCGCACCACATCGTCGACCATCTCGTAATTCGACTGGATCTTCACGGCCGGAAAGATCAGCGCGCCTTCCTCATACTGGTCGCGCGCGCCGGCCATATAGGTGGTCGGCAACGAATTGCCGATATCGGCCTGATGCGCCTTGGCGACCGTGGTGAACATGTGTTCGCCATCGACGAAGACCGGGACCAGAAAGGCGTGATCGCCCGCGTGGCTGTTGCCGCTATAGGGATCGTTATGAAGGTAGCAATCGCCTTCGCGGAGGGTCGCTCCCGCATTCTCGGTCATGGTGCGGGCCTGCATGTGGCTGCCGAAGATATGGATCGGCAGGCCTTCGGCAGAGGCGAGAAGTTGGTTGTCGCCCGTGCAGATCGAGCAGGAGAAGTCGCGTGCGCTGTTGATGACGCCCGATCGGGCGGCGCGCAGCAGCGTGTTGGTCATCTCGCGGATGATGCCATCAACCCGGTTCGCGAGGATGGCGGTCATGTAGGGATCGAAGCCCTCGATGGTGTCTGTCATGATCGCGCCTCAGTGAATGTTGAGCCGGTAATGACCGGTGCTGCCGACGTGGACCGACATGGTCGGATAGACCACGAGCGTCGTGGTCGGCTCTTCGATGATGGCGGGTCCCACAATCGTATGGCCGGGATGGATGTCCGATGCTTTGTAGATCGGGGTATCGACCGGCTCGGCTTCGCCGAAGAAGCAGCGGCGATGACCGGATGGGGTCGGGGTCCCGCTCGCGACGACACTGACGTGCCGCGTTGCGGGCGCATCGAGCTTGATGGTCAGGCGCACCTTCCAACTCACGGTCTCGACCGCACTTCCGAGATCCTTCACCGCGAAGATGCGATCGTGCAGGGCGTGGAAATTCTCGGTGTAGGAGGTGAGGTCCTCTTGGCTCCGAAACCGCCGTGACGGCAGGGGCGTGTCCGGGAATGGGGTATCGAGTTCCCACACCTGGGCCTGGTAACGAGCCTCGCCATAGAATTCGAGGCTGGATTCGCCGACTTGCCCGGGAAGCTTGTCGCGGACGCCGAGAACGCGGGCCTCGAGCATGTCGAGCAGCGCGTTGACGCGCTCGAAGTCGAACCGGTTCGACAGGCTGTAGAGGCTGCCGACCTCTTCCGCCACGATATCGGCATATTGCATGCCGGCCGCCGAGAGCGCCGAGGCGGTCTTCGGCAGCACCACATGGTCGCAGCCAAGTTCCTTGGCGATCAACATGATGTTCATGCCGGCCGCTCCGCCACCCGCCACGATGCTGCTTTCACGCGGGTTGATGCCTTCGTTGATGGTCACGTCCACGATCGCCCGCATCATCAGGTCGCCGGCCAGCGTCAGGATGCGCCAGGCGGTCTCCTCGATGGTGAGCTTAAGGGTCGTGGACACCTCGATCATCGCTTGCCGCGCCGCGCCCATATCCAGCGTCATGCGGCCGCCGAGGAAATAATCCGGATCGAAATAACCGAGCACCGCAGCGGCGTCCGAGACGGTCGGCAGCGTGCCGCCCCGCCCATAGCAAGCCGGACCCGGCATCGCACCAGCGGATTGCGGGCCGACCCGCATCAGGCCGCCGTCGTCGATCCAGGCGATAGAGCCGCCCCCCGCACCGACCGACCGCATGTCGACCGCCGCGATTCCGAGAAGGTCGCCGGTGTAGCGAGGGCCGAGCCAGGTGTCGCGGTTATAGGTCAGACTGCCGCCGCGGACGACGCCGACATCGAAGGTGGTGCCGCCGGTGTCGCAAATGATGACGTCCTCACCCAACCCCTCCATGCGCGAATAGGTGATGCCGGCGATGGGTGCCATGGCGGGCCCGGATCCGATCGTGAAGATCGGGCGCTCGACGAGGGCCGCGATGGAATTGCACCCGCCCGCCGCGGTGCTGACGAAGATATTGCCACGATATCCGGCTGCCCCGAGATCGGATTCGAGCTCGCGCAAGTGGCGCTGCATCAGCGGTTTCAGGGAGGCGTCGATCGCGGTCGCCGAGGCGCGGCGGTATTCGCGCATGATCGGGATGAGACGCGACGATAAACTGTAGGTGACGCCCGGCAGCCTTTCTTCGATCAGGGTGCCGACGGCTTCCTCATGGGCGGGGTTGAGCACCGACCAGAGAAAACATACCGCAATCGCTTGAAAGTCACGGCTCTTCAGCGTGTCCAGGGTCTCGCGCACCTGATCGATGTCGATCGGTGTCAGGATGGTGCCGGAGGAGCCGACGCGCTCGTCGATCTCGAATGTGTAGCGGCGGGGAATGTAGGGTTCGGGATAGTCCTGGCTGAAATCATGCGGGCGGAACTTGCCGCCTTCCTTCAGCACCAGCGTATCGGGAAAGCCACGCGTTGTGAGGAATGCCGTCTTGGCCACCGTCTTGGTCACGATCGCGTTGGTGGCGCGCGTCGTGCCATAGATCAGGATGTCGCTCTCGGCCAGCAGATGCTCGAAGGAGAGGTTCATCTGCTCGGCCGCAGCCGTGATGGCGCCGCGCATGCCCTCGAAGATGCGGTCCGGAGTCGTCAGCGCCTTGCCGATCGTGAAGGCGCCGCTCGGGTCGCTGACCACGACATCCGTGAACGTGCCGCCGGTATCGACCGAAATCTTGAAGCTCATCGTCGCCCACCTCGGACACTCTTATGGCGAACCGAGCTCGCCAAAACTGTCACGACCCCATGCTAGTCAGGGATGCGGCACGTGGTCTTGCCGATGCGTGCACAAAAGCTTGGATGCCAGCGCCAAAGCCGGCCTCAGTCGGTTATTCGGCGGGCGCGACTTTCGCTTGGTGAGTGACCGAACTTGGCCTTGAAGGCGCGGGAAAAATGCGCCTGATCGCTATAGCCGACCCGATAGGCGAGGCTTGCGATGGAGCCGCCGCCCGTGGGAGCGCGCTGCAACAGGTGGTTGGCCAGATCGAGACGTCGGTCGCGGATATATTGTCGGCCCGTCGATCCGGCATCGTGAAACAGGCGATGGAGATAGCGCAGCGATAGCCCGCAGGCGCGTGCCACATCGCCAAGCGACAGGTCCGGATCGCTGAGATGCTCTTCGATGTGACGATCGACGCGCGCGAGATGCCCGGCTTTGACGCAGGACAGCGACGAGCCGAGCGCCTTGGGCTCACCCTCAAGCGCAAGCGCCAGAAGATCGAGGAGGTGCGGCCCAAGGCGGGGCAGCAGGCGTTCGGGATCGCGTGCGATCCGCGCGGCCGCAAGCGTGAGGACATCCACGAACATGCCCCCGAGCCCATTCCGGCCGTCGACAACCGTCGCAAACGCGCTTCGGAGATCGTGGACACGATCGCGGAGCGCATCCTCATTCGCCCGAAACACCAAAAGCTTCGAGGAAATTGCCTGGGCAAAGACGTAAGGCTCGTCGCTGGCTTCGATTACGAAGCCGCCTGTTCCGCAAACCGCCTGTCGATTGAATTGCGAAAAGTCGATACGACCCTCGATCGGGACCGTCACGAGGATCCGCGCCGCGTGGCTTCCGCAACTCTCCCGCCGTCGCCGATACATGACCGGCGTTGACTGCAGGATCGACACTCCAAAGGCGCCAAATTCCCAACTTCCGAGCACGCCCTCGAACGATTGGGAGGTCGGGCTGGAAAGATCGAGGTCGAAATAGGTTTTGGACACCAGGCTTTGCCACGACCCGAGCGACTGCGTGCGAGACGAACACGAAGGCTGCGGGAGGATCGACATGGCTGAAGGTCCTGTATGGCGACGTCTCGAGACCGCCTTCTCGACCCTGCCAGGATTGCAAGCGACATGCCACCGAAGCCGCCGCGCAACGTCGCATAACCAACATAGGAGAATGACAAGGTCGGCCGTATCGCTAACGTTGTCGGCGTTTACGGGGCTGTATCGACTGTCGGATCGACCGATTCGGAGATCCTCAACCGTCATCCTCTTATAAAGGTTGACCCGGCTCGGATGTCGTCGAAAACGCGAGTATACAGCCAGTACGGCGCGGTTCCGTTTCGGATCAAGCGCTCGGGCGACATCGAGATCATGCTGATCACCTCGCGAGACACGGGGCGCTGGATCGTTCCGAAGGGTTGGCCGATTTCCAAGCTGAAGCCGCGGCAGGTGGCGGCGCAGGAGGCGTGGGAGGAGGCGGGGCTGAGGGGCAAGATCGTCGGCAAGGCGCCGCTCGGTCATTATCTCTACAGCAAGGCAATGGAGGATGAGCCGCCGCTCACCTGCAAACTGACGCTATTCGCGCTGCAGGTCTCGCGACAGCGGAAATCCTGGCCCGAGAAGGGGCAGCGGAAAACGGCTTGGTTCGATGTCGCGACCGCCGCAGCAACCGTGAGAGAGCCAGAACTCGCTGCGATCATTGCGGGGGTTCCTCGAATGATCGAGTCGCAGCGTCCCGTCTCGGAGGGGCAAAAAACGGATGATCCGGCGGAGCCGATCATCTCGGACGTCGATCGACCCATCGTTAAGGAAAAGCCCCGTCAACGCTGACAGAGGATGACCTCGCGGTCGGTGATCACGACGTCGACCGGTTCATCGTGACGCTCGACAGGGATCGCCGGTTGTTCTTGCACCGCATAAGCGACGCCGATCGCACGAACGTTCTTGCGTCGCCGCATCGCCCGTAAGGTGCTGTCGACGTTCCCGGCACCATAGCCAAGACGTTGTCCCAGCCGATCGAAGGCGGCGAGTGGAACGAAAAGAACGTCCGGATCGACGTCCGGCGCATCGTCGAGGGGCTCGTAGATCCCCATCGGGCCTGCCACCAGTCGTTCTCCCGGCGCCCATCGCCGATAGATGAGGGGCGCTCCGTGCGACCAGTCCACAGGCAGCACGAGCGGAATGCCCGCGGCGTGCAGCACCAAAGCCAACGGCATCGCATCCGGTTCGCTGCCGATGGGGACATAGAGCGAGGTCACCGGCCTCGCGACCGTGGGTGAGAAGTCCGCGACGAAGGATGGTCCGATCCGAGAGAGACGCGACGCAAAGGCGTTGCGCAACGCGTCGTCCAAGGCGTCGCGCTCTCGCAACGCCTTGCTGCGAAGCTCACCTTTGCTCGGTTCCATGAATGCTCCCCGCCCTGACCGGTGGCGAAACCCCGCACGATGGGCGGGACCGCTCCGATGGCAGCAATCTAGACGTGCGACCGGGTGACGTCGACGTCAATCCGGCAGGAGCGCGAGGTTACAGCCGCAAAACGACGGATCGCAGCAAGGGTTTAGGCGTAACCGGTCCGATGGTCGGCGTGGCGACCGGCCGACGCAGTCGAACCAGTGTTAGGTTTAGTGCTGCACGATTTCCTTGCGGTCAGCGCTGTCGACGAGCCCCGGAAGCGCATCCACCATCTCCTTGCGGATATCCGCATCGAGGTGGCGCAGTGCCAGAGCTTCAGACGCCTGATCCTTGCCGTCGCCGCTGCCGGACATGCCGACGATATAATCCGCCAGTTCCAGAACCGTCATGGCTCCGGCCGAGGTCGACAACGGTGAGTCCAAGGCAAAGCGCTCTTCCAAGCCCATGCCGAGTTCGACGGCCATCAGCGAGTCGAGGCCGATTTCCATCAAGGGTTTGCTGCGGCTGACGTCGTCGCGCGGAAGACGAAGAATGCGCGCGATCTCCTCCGAGATCGTCTCGACGATCGCCTTAGAGGCAGCCGCCGGTCCGAGCTTTTCGACCAGCGCCTTGACGTCGATCTTCGCGACATCGCCGGCTTCCGACACCTGCACGCCATGCATCAGTTCGGCGAAGCTGCTGGACCGCAACACCGGGAGATGTTCCCGAGCCGTCGACCAGTTCACCGAGGCAACCGCCAGAACTGCGGGATCCGGCAGCGTGGCCGCAATCGGCAGGATGTCGGCCAAATGATCGAGCGCGTCTCTCGCTTTCATCCCGAGGACGCCCGACCGGGCGAGGAGATTGGTCGTGCTCGACCCCGAGCGTGCGAGAATGCCGACATCCTCGATCGCACCCCAGGCCACCGCAAAGCCGGGCAGACCCTCTTTTTGCCGCCGCCGCGCCAAAGCCTCCAAAAACGCATTCGCTGCAACGTAGGCGCTTTGGCCCGGATTGCCGATCATGGTCGTGGCGGACGAATAGAGCAGGAAATAATCGAGCGTGCTGGTCCGCGTCGCTCGATCGAGAATTTCGGCGCCGATCATCTTGGCCGACAGGACATTATCCAGCTTGGTCCGATCGAGGTTCGCCACGATCGCATCGTCGAAGACGGTCGCGGCATGGATGACACCGGCAAGTGGCGGCATCGTCCGTGCTGTTTCGGCCAAAAGGTCGAGCACCGCCGCCTCGTTGGTGATGTCCAGGCTGGCGATATGAACCGACACACCGGCCGCCGTCAGCGCATCGACGGCCTGTTTCGCATCCTCACTGGCGGCGCCGGAACGCCCGATCAGGATCAGGTGCCGCGCGCCTCGGTCCACCAGCCATTGCGCCGTCGCAATGCCGAATCCGCCGAGCCCCCCCGTGATCAGGTGGGTTCGATCGGGCGACACCAGAAAGGATTGTGCGGATTGCGTTCGTTCCGTCGGCAACGTGGGCGGCACGATCACGATTTTACCGACATGGCCCGATCGCTGCATGATGCGAAACGCATCGACGACGTCATCGGATGAGAAGATGCGGTAGGGGAGGGGCGACAAAGACCCCTCGTCAAAGAGGGCCATCACGTCATCGAACAAGCTCTGGCCCGGTGCGTCCCCCTTCAGGATCAACTGATCGAGATCGACGCCGAAATAGGACAGGTTGCGGCGGAACGGCTTCAGGCCGATGTGGGTGTTGGCCACATAGTCCCGCTTACCGAGTTCCACGAAGCGCCCGAAAGGCCTCAGGACCGCAATGCTGCGCTCCATCGCTTCGCCCGATAGGCTGTTCAGCACGACGCCCACACCACCATCGGTCACGCGGCGAATATCGTCGACGAACTGATTGGAACGGGAATCGAAGACATGTTCCGCGCCAAGCGCAGTCAACAAGTCGCGACGCTCGGGCGAGCCGGCCGTCGCGATGATGCGAGCACCGCGCCAGCGCGCGATCTGCATGGCCGCGAGACCGACACCACCGGCGCCGCCATGGATCAGCACCCACTCGTCTTCGTCGAGGCGGGCGCATCGAACCAAGGCATAATAGGCCGTCAAAAATGCCACCGGAACCGTCGCGGCCGCCGCCATCGACAATCCGTCGGGCATCGGAGCGACGACGCTTTCGGTGACGGTCACATGAGTTGCCAGCGCTGCCTTGGCGAAAGCCAGGACCTTATCGCCAACCTTGAACCGCGTGACGCCAGCCCCGACGCGAACGATTCGCCCGGCGCCTTCGAGCCCCAGGGTCGCTCCCGCATAACCATCCTCGAGGATTTCCTCTGGGAGGATCGAGAGGCCCCACATCACGTCTCGGAAGTTGAGGCCGGCGGCTTCGACCGCGATCTCGACTTCGCCAGCATCGGGCTCCCGACGCAGTTCGTGGGCCCAACGCAGCCGGTCGAGGCTCGAGTTTTCGCCCTTGACGAGCCGGAGCACGGACACGTCCGGATCGATCGCGCCGCCGAGTTGGGGATCGACCTTGGTGAAGCGAAGCACATGGGTGCCGGATTCGTCCAGCACGATGTCCGTCTCGGCCGTCCCGGACAAGATGACATCGCGAAGCCGCCGCGCCGCGACATCCGCCGTCAGGCCTGGAACGAGATCGATGCGCCGAATGTCGAGGGTATGAATCTCATTGGCGAGCGTCCGCGAGAAAGCCCACACGCCGGCCTCGACCGCGTCCGCGCCCGGTCCGGATCGCGTCGCACCGGGGCAGACGATCCAGAGCGAGGTTTTCTTCCCGCCGATCAGTGACACCAGCCGCTTCAGGTCGAGACACCGCTCCGCCAGCCGTTCAGCGGAGGTCAGATCGCCGGTGGGTTGAGCCAGATAAACGAGCGTTTCGGGGATCTCGAGCGGCGTCTCGGCCGCGCCGCTTGTATCCGCCAGGCTCGAGACCTTGAGGCCCGAGAACATCAGCATCGTGGCCAAAGCGCTCGCGGTTCCGCTCATCGGGCCACTGTCGCCGATGACCAGCGCGTCGCCTTTGAACACACGGGCTGCTCGCGCCGCGCTTTTACGGCCGACGCAGAGAAGCGCATAATCCGTGTCGTTCGTCGGCAGAACGGAGACATCCGTCAAGTCGATCTCGGCGAGCGCACGGGTCCATCCGGCTTCTGACGCGATACCCGGGTAGCGGATCTCGACCGTGTCGGCCGACGCGGTCAGGACCGTATGCAAGCCAAACACGAGATCGCGGAAGACCGATGCTTCGGCTTCGACCGCGATCAGCACGGCATTGGGTGCCATGGCGTCCGAGACGCCCAGCCAAGCGGTGCGGTCGGCCGCAATCCGGTACAGGCTTTGCGCCGCGATCACGACGTCGAAGGAGGCTGGAGCCAATTGATCGACCCCCGCCACGAAAGCGAGACGATCGTGTTTGTCGAAGGACAGACGTGCCCGTTCGAGGCGACGACGATCCGGCTCGACGATCGTCAGTTCGGCCGAATGGGCTTCGGCGAGCCGCACCGCATGGGCCGAAAGGGGCCCATCGCCGATCTGCAGGACGCGCATGGCACGATCCTTTGGCCAAGCGCCATCGAGGCGGGCAAGGATGTCGGCCAGCAATGTCGCCGATCCGAGCGCCGCATGACCGCCGAACTCAAACCCGTCGATGGCCGTCAGGGTGGCGGGCGCCGAGCCGCCGAAGCTGCCTTTCGCGATCGTGTCGATGAGAGCACCGGTCCGAGCCGCGAGCAGCAATTCTGCCGAGCGATCCGGATGATCTGCCGCCAGCGCGCGGAGAATGTCGCGCGGATCGGGCAATTCGGAATTCGCCACGACCATGTAGCCGGCGTCGCCATTGACGACGAGGCCACTGCGCTCCAAGGCGCCCAACAGGCGTGTGAACCACTCCGTCAGTCTCGGCTCGATCGTGCCAGCCGCAACCAAGGCCTCGAGATCGATGATGCCGTTCTGGCTGAGCGCTTCGAACAGACCGAAGGCGACCGCCGTGGCCCATCCATCGAGCAGAACGTAATCGTAAGGAGCCGTTGCGTCATCGCCGCTCAACCGCCCCGCGGCTTTCGCGGCCGAAACGACCTGCGCGGGCGTGATCGCCGGTTCTTCCTGAACCGCGAGGGGTTCGGCCGCAAGGATCGCTTTTTGCCCAATATAATCGATTGGCCGCTCGGACGAGCGGAACGCGTTCATGGCTTGAAAGCGCGCCTTGTGAAGCAGGGCAACCGGGCGGTTTTGGGCGTCGACCAGGGTGAAATGCACCACGATGGTTCGCTCGTCGCTTCGGACGACCTCGATATAGGCACGAGCAACCGGAACATGCGGCTGGAAGAGCTTCAGTTCAGAAATCCCAACCGGGACATAGGGCTTCAAACGACCGGCAACAGCAAGATCGGCGAAGAGCAGCACCAATCCGTGAAAACATGCGTCGACGCGGGCCGGATCGAACCCGAAGCGCTGGTCGCCCTCCCCCGAGACGAGATCAACAACGATCGCGTCGGGCCCCACTCGGTAGACGCTCTCGAGCAGCTGAAAAGCCGGTCCATATTGAAGGCCGGAAATCGCGGCCGCCGGGTAAAGATCTTTTCCCGACATGGTCGCACGACCCTCGGGGTTAGACCGATCTGGGACATCGACGGGGGCGCCGGTGAAACGGAGGATCTTGGCAACCGCGTGGGTTTGCCACGCCGCTTGACCGAGCCTTGGTCGGCTCATGATCTCGATCGTGCCGGTGACCGGCTGAACACGGCAGCGGACATCGCGAGACGCCGTCCCGGCCAGGATCATCGGCTGGTGGATCTCGAAATCCGCGATCGCTGCCGTCTCAGTGCCGAGCCAGTCCCGCGCGACCGCAAGCGCCATTTCGGCGAAGGCCGCTCCCGGCAGAAGAACGTGACCGTCGACCACATGATCGGCCAGGGCCGGCACCAGCGCTGTATCGATCTGCGAGTGCCATTCGAGTTGATCGAGCGCATAACGAGCGCCGACAAGCGGATGCCAGGGTCGAGCCGTCAGGAACCCAATGGCCTCGGTCGTATCCCCCAGCCGATAGCTTTTCCTTTGCCACGGATACGAGGGCAGGTCGGATAAAGGTCCGGGATCAATGCCCAGCACCGAATCGTGCCGGAGCACGGCACCCCGCGACAACGCAACGGCGGCCGCGGTGCGGAAGGCGTCCGCGCTTTGCTCCTTGCGGTCGAGCACCGGAAGCGTCGCGATCGTGATGTCACCGGCCGCTAGCGTGTCGTTGATATGGGACAGGAGAATCGGGCTTGGCCCGATCTCGACGAAAAGACGCGCGCCGAGGCGTGTGGCTTCCTCGATTGCCTGTGAGAACAGCACAGGCTCGCGCACGTTGTGCCACCAGTAAAGCGCGTCGAGATCGGTACCGGGGAGAGCCGTGCCGGTCACGGTGGACACGAAAGTCGCGGTGCCGGTGGCGCTCGGCAGCGTGCCGAGATCGGCGAGCAGCGGTTGCTCGATCGGCGCGATCAGCGCGCTATGAAACGGATAGGCGATATCGAGTTTCTGCGCCCGCGCCTTCAGACCGCGTGCCGAAACCGCAAGCTGGTCGAGCGCCGCCAGTGAGCCGGAAAACGTGTAGGCGCGCGGGCTATTATAGGCCGCGATCGACAGGCCGGGAATCGTTTCTAGCAAGGTCTCGGCCGCCTCGCGCGAGCCGATCACGACAGTCATGCCGCCCGCCTCGAAGGCCAGTTCTTGATGCAAGCTGCGGAAATAGATCACTCTCACGGCAGTCGCGAGATCGAGGATCTCTGCGGCTTCCGCCGCCGCCACCTCGCCGACGCTATGTCCGAAGACGAAGTCGGGCACCAGCCCGAGTTGCTTAAGCGCGAAGGTCGTGGCCGACTGAATGGCGAAAATCAGCGGCTGCGCGACGCTCGTTTTGCCGAGATGCTCATCGAGCGCGTCACTCGTCAGCATGGTCGCGAGGGACCAGCCCGCACGCGGCCGAAACAGGGTGTCGACCTCGTCGAAGCGGGTCCGAAAGGCGGTGGAGTCCCGATAGGCTGTGCGGCCCATGCCGACCCACTGGCTACCATTGCCGGAATACACGAAGGCGACCGGCGCCTCCCGACCAACTGCCGTTCCGACGATAGCAGGCGGCGTGTTTTCACCATTGGCCTGCGCCACGGCCCGCAACGCAGTCGCGACGTCCGTATCGCGATCGACCGGCAGCACCAGACGCTCGATCAGGGTGTCGCGTCGATGATTGGCGGCGGCCATCAGAGTCGCGGCGTCGGGCTTAGCTGCATCACTCCGCTGTGCCGCAGCATCGATGCGCTGCGCGTAGGTCTCGGCGAGATCGGCCAAAGCGGCCCGCGTATGGGCCGACAACATCAGAACGTTCGGCGCAGTCGCCGATTCGCGGTCGGCAACCGGAGGAGCGTCGCCGAGCACCACATGGGCGTTCGTGCCGCCGAAACCGTAGGAGCTGACGCCGGCGAGCCGTGGCGTGGAGCCGCGCTTCAGGGGGATGGCCGTCGATGCCACCCGCAAATTGAGCCGGTCGAAGTCGATGTTCGGATTGGGCTCATCGCAATGGAGCGACGCGGGAAGTAGATCGTTTTCGAGCGCCAGCATGGCCTTCAGCACGCCGGCCAGCCCGGCCGCGGCTTCCGTATGGCCAATGTTGGACTTGATCGAGCCGATCGGAAGCGGCGCGATGCGTCCTCGTCCCAGCGTTTCGCCGAGCGCGGTCGCTTCGATCGGATCTCCGACCGGCGTGCCCGTTCCATGCGCCTCGACGAAGGCGAGATGATTGGGGTCGATCGCCGCTCCGCCGTAGAGCTGATCGAGCAATTGCGATTGACGCTTCTTGGACGGCAGTGCGATTCCGTTGGTGCGCCCATCAGAATTGACGCGCGTTTCGATGACGGTGCCGTGAATACGGTCCGTCCCTTCTGCGACACTGCCAGGTGCCCGCAGCACCAGCACGGCCCCGCCTTCGGACCGCACATAGCCGTCGGCGTTCGCCGAGAAAGCCTGGCACAGGCCGACGCGCGACAGCATCGAAGCCTGCGAAAAATTCACGAATTGAAACGGGGTCGTCAGAATGCTGACGCCGCCGACGATTGCGGTCTCGATGCGGCCGCTTCGCAGGGCCTGAACGGCGGCATCGAGCGCCACGATCGAGGAGGAGCAAGCCGTGTCGACCGTAAAACTCGGGCCATTCAGATCATAGATATAGGAGACACGATTGGCCAAGATCGAGGCGGCATTGCCAGTGGCGAAATAGCCATCGGTCGACGCAATATCGAACATCTTCGAATTGCCGTGATCGGTCGTGGATGCACCGACAAAAACGCCCGTCTCGGTACCGGCGATGCTGGACGGCTTGATGCCAGCGTCTTCCAACGCTTCCCATGTCAATTCAAGCAGCAGCCTCTGCTGCGGATCCATCTGCTCGGCTTCCCGTGGCGACAGGCCGAACGCCGCCGGATCGAAGCCCCAGATGTCGTCGAGAACGCCAGCCGCCCAAGTGTAGCTCCGGCCCCGCTCGCCATGCCGGGGATGGCCGAACCGGTCCAACGACCAACGGTCAGAGGGAATATGAGTAACCGCACATTTGTTATCGCGGAGCAATTGCCACAGGCGCGACACAGAATTCGCGCCCGGGAGGCGACATGCCCTTCCGACAATTGCGATTTCAGAGTTCTTTTTCAATGTGCCTCTTTCGCTGACTGTCGAAGCGAATCCAGTACCAACTCATCAGGCCACGACCGCGTCCGCGGACTCTATCCACGATTGCAACACAAAGCGGTATCCGGCTCGGGTCGGTTGCGCAAGGTTGGACGCTTGACAGGCTGGCGACGTGCGGGCCTGCGAACGACCAGCACAAAGCTGGGTCGCCGGTCCGCCCAAGGTAGCGACGATGTGCTGGGCAAACGGGGTCATGCCCGGTCTCGTGACGTCACGCCGCTCATAATTGCATCGATGGATTGCGATCGCCCCTCACACATGGCTTCCGCCGTTTTGTTTGACTTGCGCGCGATCGATTGTCTAGCCCCGCCAGCACCACGGCCGCCGCCCTTGGTTTTATGCTCAACTGGCAAACCGAGCGTAAAGTGCCGCCATATTCGTCTCGTAACGCTCCACAGAAAACTTAGATGCCTGGATCCGTCCACGCTCGGTCAGATCGAGGCACAGGTCCGAATCCTTATCGAGCGTCCGGACCGCCTGGGCGATCGATGCGACATCCATGGGATCGACCAGAAGCGCGGCATTGCCTGCAATCTCCGGCAGCGATGATACGTTGGAGGTGATCACCGGTGTTCCGAGCAACATGGCTTCCAACACGGGCAGGCCAAACCCCTCGTAGAGCGAGGGGAAAATCAAGGCGCGTGCGCCCCGGATGAGGCTGACGAGTTGGTCGAACGGCACATGGTCGACATGTCGGACCATCCGCTCCGCCGCGATCCGCTCCCCGGTGACGCGATAGCTCAAGAAGCGTTCGTCCTGCATGCGTTTGACGTCGCCTTCGAATTGCCAACCGAGGCCGCCGGCGATCACCAAGGGTCGCTTCGAGCCGGATGCAAGGTAACCATCGATCAGGCGCGACACATTTTTCTTCGGTTCGATGGCACCGAAAAACAGAAAATATCCATCCATGTCGAGTTCGAAGATATGCGCGAGATCTGCCGCAACGGCATCATCGCTGCGCGACAGCAGATGCTGCGGCATGCTGACGCTTTGGTGGGTATTGGTGATCCTGTCCTCGGAAATGCCGGTCAGCTTGATGATGTCGCGGCGCGAGAATTCCGACACCGTGATGATGTGGTCGGCCTTGGCGCAAAGCTCCTTCGTCAGATTGTAGAAGAACTTCTTGTTGGTCAGCGAGGTGTAGGGAAGCCGGATCGGGATGATGTCATGGATCGTGTAGAGGTTGGCGGCCCCGCGCACCTGAAGCGGCACCGGAGAGGTCGCGTGGAAGATGTCTGGCGTCCTATCGAACTGCATCACGGCTCGCCGGCCATGGACACGATAGAGAGCCTCGCCGATCAGAAAGAGCTTGAAACTCGCGAATGTGCTGGCAAAGGCTTTTTTGCTTTCAGGCGTCGGATCGACGACCGCCCCCGTGTTGAGCACCTTCGTCGGTCGAATGTCCGAAAAGCCCCCTAACGAGGCGCGCCAGCCGACCTTGACGAGTTGCGAAATTGTCAGCCGTTTGCCTGGTACATCGTGAAAGCGGATCTCGTTCAGCACCGGGTCTTTCTTGTCCGGCGGGTATTCGCTGGACACGACCTGTTGCGTGTCGAACCCGAGCTTGCGAGCCAGGATGCCGAGCAGCCGCGCGTATGTCGCAATGCCGGTCCCACCCTTGCGATAAGCATCTCGCCCGTCGAATAAAATCGTCGCCATCGTGTCGTTCTGACCCCCAACCCGATCGTCCGGCTCGCTTCACCGGGCCGATCGGAACATGCCGGAAAGACGTGTCGCAACCATCGTCGAACGCGGATGCCTCGGGGTTTAGAATGAAAGCAGCTGGAAATGAAGCTCTGGCTTTGCGTGCGGGCGCCGCGTGCCTTGACGGAATCGCTCGCTCTCTTCAAGGGTCTGGGTTCCGTCGAACCAAGCGGCACGGCTCCAACTTGGTGCCAGGGCCGCCGAAACCGACTTGAAGCCACATGCCGATTGCAGTCATGGTGCTGCTGGCGATGACACATGAGGGCATGACGAATTGCTGAGAGCGGGTGATGTTCACGATGCGATCGTGATCAGCGGATCGAGCGTCCTTGGCCAATGGGTTTCGGACTTGGTGCGCGAAGCCTGCGTCAGGGCGACGCCGCCCGTCGATGTCGAAATCGCCGACCGGGATCAGGCGCCAGCCGACCTCGGGCGTGTCGAGGGCGCACGTCGAACGTTGATCGTCACACATCCAGGCCGACGCATCGCCGACGCTGTCGCGGGCGCGACGATCCCGGTCGTTGCGGTGCTGGACGATCCCGTCGACAGCGTTCGCTTCACCAAGGCGGCCGCTGGAACGGATGTGCTGAATGCCTTGAGACTGTCGACCTCATGCGCCGCAGCCAATCACGTGTTGCCGAACAATTCCGCCGTCACCCTCGTTCATCGCGCGTTCCAGGGGTCGGCTCTGGAAATCGTCGCGCTTGTGGTGGAGCATCTCCGCCTGGACTTGGAGCCGATCAATCTGCAGGCGTTGATCGAAGCCTTCGCTGGGCCAATCGATGCGCCCTGGAGCCTCGAGACGGCGCTTGAACGCCGAGTGCCCCATTATGTCCGGCTCGATCACTTGGCCGACACCATCACGGCCGACGAGGCGATGCTGGCTCGTCAGGTTCTGTCACCGATGGTGCTGGGCGCGATCAGTCACGACATTGGTATCATCACATGGCCGTCGAAGGTGTTCCTCTCGGGCGACAAACCCAACGAGGTCGCGCCGGCCGTCGCGGACGTGACGGGTGCGGCGCGGATCATCTATTATGGACCTTATTTCCATCTCCCGCCCGGGACCTGGCAAGTCCGACTGATTCTGGCTTTTTCGATGGAGGCGCGAGGAACGCCGTTCCGGTTGACCTTCTATTGCGACAACAAAGCCATCGCGAAGGTGTTGCTGCGTCCGAGCGATGGAGGCGCCTTCGAGGGCACGTTTACGATGCAGCACCACGACCCCGAACATAATATCGAGGTTCATTTTATGAACGACGAAGGCACGATCGAGGGGCACATGGCCCTGGGTCAGGTGACGTTCTCGCGCATCGCCGGTTAAGCTGGCGACACGGCAAGGGGTCGGCCGAGGACCATCGCGATCACAGCGACGAGTAGATCTTCACGGCCATGTCGAGATCGGTGAAGACCCGGCCGCGGCCATTCTTCATCACCAGCGCTTGCGAGCAATATTGCGTCACGACGTCCATGCCGTGGGTCGCGATGATCATGGCGCAATGTTTGCGGTATTCGAAGAGCTCGCGCACGCATTTCTCCTGGAAATGCCGGTCGCCGACCAGAATGACCTCGTCGATCAGGATGCAATCGAAGTTGATCGCAAGGGAGAGCGCGAAGCCGATCCGCATCTTCATCCCCGACGAGTAGAAGCGCATCGGCTCGTAAAGCAGGCGACCGAGTTCGGCGAAGCTATCGACATAATCGAACACCTCCCGGAAGGGTGCATTATAGACGCGCGAGATGAAGCGAATGTTGTCGTAGCCGGTGAGATCCCCCTCGAAGCCGCCCGCGAAGGCGAGCGGCCAAGACATCCGCAAGCCGCGATCGACATGGCCCGATGTCGGCCGCTGCAAACCCGAGAGGATCTGGATCAGGGTCGACTTGCCGGCGCCGTTGCGCCCGAGAATGGCGATCCGCTCGCCCATATGCACCTTGAACGAGATGCCGTCGAGAACGCGGCGGCGACCGTGCTCGGTATCGAATTCCTTGACGATATCGACCGCAGCAATGGCACGCGGCGGCACAAGATCGGGCGTCTCGCCGGTTGCCGGTAAGCCGTTGCCGGCCAGTAAGCTGTTGACGAGATGGTGATTATGGGCGGCGTTGCTCATTTCTTGGCGTGATCCCAGACATCCTTGGACACCGACTTGAACACACGAAACACCCCATAGGAGATTGCGAGCGTCCCGAGCACCGAGGCGAGGCGATAGGGATAAGCCGGAAAGTCCGGCAGGTCAGGCGCGGTCACACGTTCCAGAAACACGCGTTGCCGCTCCGCATCGAGGCGCGCCGACTCGAGCGATGCGAGTCCCGACATGAATGAGCGCTCGGCGAATTGCTGCTCGAGCAGGAGGCGCTGATATTCGGCGATGCGGGGCGCCAGCGAAGCGGTGGTGCCGCCCAACAATTGACGCTGCTTGCCGATCTGATCCTGCAGGGCGGCCACGCGGGTCCGCAATGTCGGGATCTCGGGGCTTTGAGGCGTCGTGGTCGCGAGTTCGGCGAGACGCGCGTTGCTGTTCGAGGTCTCGAGCGACAGGCGGGAGATGCTATCGACGATGCCGGTCGAGGACTTGGTCGGGTCGACGACGTTTTCCCGGTTGCGGAAGGCCGTCACCTTGTCGAGAGCATCGTAGGCGCGCTGCTTTCCATCGTCGACCTGCGCGACGGCTGACTTGATCGCATCGTTTTGGGCCCGCACGTTGAGGCCGTTGAGGAAAACTTCCGTGTGGGCCAGCAGCGCACCAGCCATGCGTCTTGCATCCTCCGGCTCGAAAGCCTGGAAGCCAAGCGTCAGGATGCCGCTCGATTGTTCATAGGCGATGCTGACGAATTTCAAATAATGCTTCATCAGCCCTTCGGTATCTGACGAGCGGAACGGGCCTGGATAGCGCCAGAGAAAGTCCCATCCGGCCTTGTCGAACACGGCCCGCAATCCGTCCTTTTCGACCAATTGTTCCATCGCGTCGCGCGACAGCATATAGGCTTTGGCGATATAGGCATCGTCGCCCGCTCGAACGATGCTCGAGCCCGAGACGAGGGATGCGAGTTCGCTCGACGCCGCGCTGCCGGGCGACCGAACGACGAATTTGACCTCGGATTGGTAGCGGGATGAGGCGATGCCGAAATAGTAGAGGGCAGCCAGAAGTGTCGGCAGGACGACGATGATCAGGAAGGGCAGGTTTCTGTAAAAGCCGCTGGGGGAGCGCTGTCGTGCCTGAAGGGAGGCGTCGCCGCCCTCCTGATCAGGAACGATGCGAATGAGCTTGACGTTCTGGACTTCGATTTCTTCGCTTCGCAACGGCTTCATAGACCTTCAGCCCTCAAGACGAGCGTGCCATAGCATGGATCGTCGATATGGCACGTCCCGAGTGGACCGTGGTGACCCTGGACACCGACGCCGACGGGGGATAATGACGTCGCAGACGCAAGTCTACCGCCAAAGGCGTGCAATACAAAGCGATTGGCGCCGAATTGCGGCCGTATGCGAACCGTCACGACCAGAGGCCTCGCGCCGGTTCTCCAACGAGCGACTCGTCACGAGCATCGCTTGACGGCGCGAAGCCCTTAAATTGACATAGGCCTGAGACATGGCCACTAGCGACGTAATCGCGACTCCCGCGCGACCCATTCGGCCTCCGGGTTCCGCCGCAACCAAGAGTCCCTCATGACAGACGTTCGTCAGGTCGAGCTAAACGACACCGTTCTGCGGACCGGACCCAACGACCTTACCCCCGCTCAAGGGCGCGATCTTCGTGGTGCTCCCGGCGCGGGCGGCCCGATCGCAGGCGTGTTGAAGCGCGCCCGGACCGGTATCAAATGGCGTCCCTACCTGATGCTGCTGTTTTATTTCTCCCCGACGCTTGTGACGGGCGCTTATTACGGTTTGATCGCCAGCGATCGTTACGTATCGTCTGCGGCCTTCATCGTGCGGACAGCCTCCAAGCCGAGCGGGAGCGGTGGCCTGAATTCGCTGCTTCGCATGGCGGGCATGAGCCGGTCGGACGACGATACCTATTCGGTCCAGAATTTCTTGGAATCCCGCGATGCTGTGAAAAAGCTGGAAGAGCATCTGCCGCTTGCGGAGATGTATGGTCGCGGAGCCGATTTTATCTCGCGCTACCCCTCCCTGATGTTCGGCAGCACACAGGAGGAATTGTACAAATATTACACAAAGATGACCTCGGTGGTTTACAGCACCGCGACCGGCGTGACCTCGCTGGAGGTTCAGGCGTTCCGACCCGACGACGCACAGGCGATCGCCGTGGCGCTGCTCGATCTGGGTGAGGACCTTGTCAACCAGTTGAATGCGAACATCCACAAGGATGCGGTGACGACCGCCGAGCGGGAAGTGAAGCGCAACGAGGATCGGTTGACCGACGCGCAAGTCGCCGTGACGGCCTTCCAGAACAAGGAAACCATGATCGATCCCGTGACCAGCTCGGTCTTGGTCTCGACCTTGGTGGCTAAGTTGCAGAACGATTTGGCTCAGACGCAAGCCCAGATTTCGGATATGACGGCGGGATCGCCGAACAATCCGGGGCTGATCAATCTTCGTCGGCAGGCTGACGCGACCCGCGCCCAGATCGACCGCGAGCGATCCCGCGTCTCAACCGTCGATGGCGGTCTTGCCGATAAGTTGGGAACTTACGAGCGGCTGGCTCTTGAGCGCGAGTTCGCCACGAAGGCGCTGGCGCTCGCCAATTCGTCACTCGACACAGCGCGGGCCGAGGTTCGCCGCAAGCAGCTTTACATCGAGCGGATCGTCGAGCCGAACCTCAGCGACCATGCGACACTTCCGCTCCGGTCCTGGATCACCTTCACGGTGTTATGCGTCAATGTCCTCGGTGTCTTTATCGCCTGGCTCGTGATGTCGGGCGTCAAGGAGCATGTCTCCTCTCCGCATTGAGACACGATCTGGCTTGCGGAATGCCGCTTCAGCGCGGCTCTTCGGCTTTTAGCCCGACGGCGTCTCGTCCGGGAAGCATGCGCTGAAGTTCGGGCTCCCGATCAAACCATTGGTGCTTGAGTGCGCCCGCGACATGAGCGACCACCATCGCATAGAGCACGTAAGCGAACGCCGTATGCACGCGGCCAAACAGATCGTGCCAATAATCCTTTTGGGCCGGATCGATGGCGGTGAGCCATCCGATTCTCGGCCAAGGTATCAGCCCGTACAGATACATCGGATGCGTCGCCGCCTCTTTCCAAGCCGAGTCGTGCATCCAGCCTGACAGGGGCAGGCAGAAGATGAGAAGATACAGCACGCCATGCGCCGCATGGGCGCTCCAGCGCTCCCACTTTGGGTAGCCGGGCGGAAGCGCAGGTGGAGCGTGGGTCGCGCGCCACAACACGCGCATGATCGCCAAGCCCAGCACCGTGATGCCGAAAGACTTATGCGTGTCGATCACGGGACGCGCCATGGTGTCCGGCAGGCTGTCGACCACCCAGATCATGATCACATTCGCTGCGATGAGGGCTGCGACGAGCCAGTGAAACACCATCGCGGTGCGCGTGTAGCGTTGGATCATCGTCGAGCCTCCACTCCGATCATGACGCTCACGAGGGGTCCCGTCCAGGCTCGTCCACGTGACGTGTCGGCCCATGCGGAACGGCAACGAGCCCGAGCCGCTGCTGCACCCCCCACGTCCGTTCGCCTGTCAGAAACATGACCCATCCCCAGGCGGCGCCGAGATGGCGAAGCAACTGAAAACTGAACGGCTCCAGCAGGGCGGCGAGGAGACCGGACCCGAAACTGACCGACGCCGAGGGCGCGGCCCAGCGGCGATAGAGATGGATCGACCAGAGGTGAAAGGCGAAGTCGATCAGGATTTTCAACCCGATGACGCCGGCCACGGGATTGACCAGAGAGAACCGTCCGGTCACGGCGTAGACGGCCAAAAGTCCGAAAGCCGTGAGGCCGTAGATCGGCTGCAGCGTGTCAGCAGCCTTGACGGGCAGCATCAACAAGCCGAGCCAGCCATAGGTGCCGTTCCCGACCATGTCGCGATACCAATATTGCGTCTGCAGGAAGCCGCCGAACCAACGTCGCCGCTGGCGCAGAAAGGCACCTGTCGAGCCAGGCGCGTCGGTAAGGGCGCGCGACGCCCCGACGACGCTGGTAGTCCAGCCTCGTCCCTCGCGCACGCTGTAGCGACGGAGCCGGTGGATGAGCTCGTAATCCTCGACGAGGCAGGCCGGATCGAAGCCGCCGACCTCGATGACGGCTATCCGGCGAAAGGCTGCGAAAGCTCCGGAGATCAGCAGGAGACTGTTGACTTGCATCCAGGCATAGCGCGAGAGGAAGTTGCGGATATATTCGTAGGTCTGGAACCACTGAAAGATGCGGCCGCCTGTCGTTGCGGCGCAGACGGGCGTCAGGATACCGGTTGCGGCAACGAGGGTGGGGTCGGCCGCGAAGGCATTCCGCATAGCCGCGATCGCGTCCGAGTCGAGCAACGTATCGGCATCGACCGTCAGGACCATATCGGTGTCGGTCAACACGATAGCGCTGTTGAGGGCCGCTGGCTTGCCGCCGTGGGGCAGTCGTAACCACTGCAGCGTGGAATATCGCGTGCTACACGCGCTCATGGCGCCGATCTCTGGGCTGATCAGCCCAAACGAGCCTTCGAGAAGTGCGGCGGTGCCGTCCGTCGAGCCGTCGTCCGCGATGATGATACGGTCGGGCGGCTCGGATTGAGCGAAGAGGGCCGCCAGCGTTACGGGAAGGATGTCGGCCTCATTATGGGCCGCCACGATAACCCCGAGGCTGACGGGCGCGCCATTTGCCGGGCGTGCCGGAACGGCCTTTCGCAAGCCAAGTGTCTGCCAGAACACAAAGAGCAAAAGCGCCGTGTCATAGCCGACGTAGGCGATGCCGATCGACCAGGCAAAAACGCCGTCGAGCACGAAGGCACGCGCGAACAGCAAGAGCCATAGCATCGAAATGCCACCATGGATCAGGATGCTGGACCACGGCGTCGGTGGCGGCGATAGACGAGGCGAAGCCGCGACGAGCGCGTCTCTGAGCCGGTTCGAACTTGGGATGACCTGCCTCCCGTGATCCTCGTGAACGTCTCGTTAGACACGGCGATGGTGGCATGAGTTCAACCGGCATGGTCGCGATCGCGCGACATATCGCCCGGAGGTGTGCGCCACGGCTCGCAGATCGCGATCGTTAGGCTGCGCCTCGGATCGCCTCGAGCACACGACTGAAAAAAGCCTGCCCATCGCTCGTGAAAGCGGCGCGCGCTCCATTGACCGTGACGAGGCCACCATCCTCAAGTTCCTTGATGGCGGCGGGGTCCGCCGAATGCCCGGCATCGTCTTTCAAAATGACGTCGATCACCGTCTCGCTGGAGGTGAGTTGGTGATAGGCCGCGAAGGCGAAAACCCCTCGCGCCTTATCGCTTAATGGGTTGGATGGCATGTCTGTCGCTTCCTCGAGCCGGGTGGGGCAATTGCCGCGTCCGATGAAGGATGGAAGCGGCCCGGCGATGGTCAAGAGACGGCGTCTATTCGCCGCCCTGAAGCAGGGCGCCATGGCAATGTTTGAACTTGCGGCCCGTGCCACAAGGGCAAAGCTCGTTGCGGCCAACTTTGCCCCATGTCGAGCTATCCTGCGGATCGCGATGCACAGCTGCGTCCGCGGTCAACACGGCCGCGCCGGCCGCAGCCGTATTGAAGGCGAAATCTCGATTGCCGAATTGAGGGTTGTTGTTTTCAAGCGCGACATCGTCGTCACCGGTCAACGGATCGGTATGCGAGGCGAACATAGGCGGAAGTTCGTTTTGCGGCGCCTCAAAGGCGATCTCGACCCGCATCAATTGCGCGGTGGTGCTCTCTCGCAGACGGGCCACGAGGCTGTTAAACAGGTCGAAAGCTTCCGACTTATACTCGTTCAGCGGATCGCGCTGCGCGAGACCACGCCACCCGATCACTTGCCGCAGATGATCGAGCACGACGAGATGTTCGCGCCAGAGATGATCGAGCATCTGGAGCACGACCTGCTTCTCGACATAGCGCATCACGTCGGGCGTATTTTGCGCCACGCGCGCCGCATAGGCCTCGTTGGCAGCCTTCTGTAGACGTTCGTTCAGTTCCTCGTCGCCGATGCCCTCTTCCTTGGCCCATTCGTCGATCGGGGCATCGAGGTTGAGGGTTTCGAGGCACGCTTGCTTGAGGCCTGCCGTATCCCAGGTTTCGGCATAAGCGTCATGCGGGATGAAGCGCGCCACGAGATCGTCGACCACCGAGGTCCGCATCTCGTCGATCTGTTCCTCGAGCGAGTCCTGCGCCATCATCTCGCGACGCTGCTCGAACACCACCTTGCGCTGGGCGTTCATGACGTCGTCGTATTTCAGCACGTTCTTCCGCATGTCGAAGTTGCGTGCTTCGACCTTCTGCTGCGCCTTTTCCAAAGCCTTGTTGATCCACGGATGGATGATGGCTTCGTTTTCCTGCAGGCCCAGACGCGTCAGCACCGCATCCATCCGCTCGGAGCCGAAGATGCGCATGAGGTCGTCCTGCAACGACAGGAAGAATTTAGAGCTCCCTGGATCGCCTTGGCGACCGGATCGCCCGCGCAATTGGTTGTCGATACGGCGACTTTCATGGCGTTCGGTGCCCATGATGTAGAGACCGCCAGCCTCCATGGCCTTCGTTTTGAAGGCGGCGATCTCGGCGCGGATGGCCGCTTCCTTGGCGTCCCGTGCGGAACCCGGCTCCATCGACCCCGCCTCGACCCCGATCCGCATCTCCTCGCTGCCGCCGAGTTTGATATCGGTGCCGCGCCCGGCCATGTTGGTCGCGATCGTGATGGCGCCGGGCACACCGGCCTCGGCCACGATATAGGCTTCCTGCTCGTGGAAGCGTGCGTTCAGGATCGCGAAGGTCTTGGACGGCCTCCCGGACCGGGCGGACTTATACAGCTTGTCGAGTGCGTTCGGAGCCGTGAAGTCGATGCGCTGATAGCCTTGCTGTGCCAGCAACTCGCCAAGTTGCTCGGATCGCTCGATCGACGTGGTCCCGACCAAGATCGGCTGCAGCTTTGCATTCGCGGCCTCGATCTCGCGCACCACCGCGCGGGCCTTTTCCTCGGCAGTGCGATAAACCTCGTCGTCGCCATCCAGACGCGACACGGGGCGATTGGTGGGGATTTCGATCACGTCGAGGCTGTAAATCTCCGCGAATTCGTCGGCCTCGGTCGCGGCCGTGCCGGTCATGCCCGCCAGCTTCTTGTAGAGTCGAAAGTAATTCTGGAACGTGATCGAGGCGAGCGTCACGTTCTCTGGCTGAACCGTCACGTGCTCCTTGGCTTCGAGCGCCTGATGCAGCCCTTCCGAATAGCGGCGACCCGGCATCATGCGGCCAGAAAATTCGTCGATGATGACGACTTCGTCGTTGCGGACGATATAGTCCTTGTCTCGACTGAACAGCTTATGGGCCCGCAGGGCCTGCTGGACGTGGTGCACGAGCGTCGCGTTGCTGGCCTCGTAAAGCGAGCCTTCCAGAAGGCCCGCCTCGGTCATCAAAGCCTCGATATGCTCGTTGCCAACCTCGGTCAGGTTGGTGGTGCGCTGCTTCTCGTCGAGGTCGTAATCCTCGCGGACGAGGTGCGGGATGAACTTATCGACACTGTTGTAAAGGTCCGACTTGTCGTCCGACGGGCCCGAGATGATGAGCGGCGTCCGTGCTTCGTCCACAAGGATCGAATCCACCTCATCGACGATCGCAAAGGAATGGCCGCGCTGCGCCATCTGGCTCAGCTCGTATTTCATGTTGTCGCGGAGATAGTCGAAGCCGAATTCGTTATTGGTCCCGTAGGTGATGTCGGCCGCATAGGCCTCCTTCCGGGCGGTATCGTCGAGGCCGTGCACGATGATGCCGACGCTGAGGCCAAGAAAGCGGTAGATCTGTCCCATCCATTCGGCGTCGCGACGGGCGAGGTAATCGTTCACGGTCACCACATGCACGCCATTGCCGGCCAGCGCATTGAGGTACGTCGCCAGCGTGGCCACCAGCGTCTTGCCTTCGCCGGTCCGCATTTCGGCAATCGCGCCCTCATGCAGCACCATGCCGCCGATCAGCTGCACGTCGAAATGGCGCTGGCCGAGGACGCGCTTCGCGGCTTCGCGCACCGTCGCAAAGGCTGGCACCAGAATGTCGTCAAGCGTCTTGCCGGCCGCGAGCTCCGCTCTGAACGTCGCGGTGCGGGCCGCAAGATCGGCGTCGGTCAGCGCTGCGATCTCCGGCTCGAGCGCGTTCACGGCGGCGACGCGAGAGGAGAAAGTCTTCAGCCTGCGGTCGTTGGATGAGCCGAAAATCTTTCTTGCGAGCGAGCCGAACATTGATGAAGACCTTTCGAAGCCGGCGGACCGGCTCGCGTTATGCGTTTTCGAACCAGTGTCACGGCATCACGGCGAATGCGCGACAAAGATCGTGCGTGATACACTAAGCGATGAGATCGCGCTGCAAGGATGCAACGCGATGGGCGGCCCTTGTGGCGGTTCCGCAGTCGGACGCGCGAGAAAGCAATGGCAAAATTCCGCCATCGCAGATATGAGCGCCCGGAAACCTTGTCAATGCAGCGGAGGTTGGCAACGAGAGTTAGAGAGGCCGAAAGTCCAGTGGCTTGATCCGAACCGGCGCGCTCAAAGGTTGGACGGGCCGAGGGTCGGCCGGTCTGGGCATCGCTCGTCAAGGCTCCCGACCAACGCCCACAGCACGAGACAAGCAAAGACGCCATCCGCCCAAGGTCCACGCTGCTTTCGGGCGTCGCGGAGCCTTCTCACCGAACGGACATCCTTATGCGCGTACGATTGAAATCAACTCTCCTGGCCGGCGCCGCCCTGGCGCTCCTCTTGGGCGCGACCGTCGCCGAGGCGAAGGTGCTGGCCAAGGTCAACGGCGTCGAGATCACCGACGAAGACGTCAGGATCGCCACGCAGGACCTCGGCGCGACCCTGCCGCAGCAGCTCAAGGGTGCGGCCCGCGACACTTACGTGCTCGACTATCTCATCGATCTGAAGCTCGCTGCCGCACAGGGCATGAAGGACGGTGCCGCCGACACGCCGGCCTTCAAGCAACAGATGGATTACTACCGCGACAAGACGTTGATGGAGAGCGTGCTGACCAACGTGGCCAAGACGGCCGCGACCGACGCGGCCGAGCGCAAGGTTTATGAGGACGTCGCCAAGCAGCAGAAGCCGGAGGTGGAGATCCACGCCCGCCACATTCTGGTGCCGACCGAAGCCGAGGCGAAGGCGGCGCTGGCGCGCGTAAAGGGCGGCGAGGACTTCGCCAAAGTGGCCGATGAGGTCTCTAAGGATCCGGGCTCGCAGGGCGGCGACCTTGGCTGGTTCACGCGCGACAAGATGGTGCCGGAGTTCGCCGATGCGGCGTTCAAACTCGAGAAGGGTCAGATCTCCGACCCGGTGAAGAGCGAGTTCGGCTGGCACATCATCAAGCTGGAAGACAAGCGCGACAAGGCGTTCCCCCCCTTCGACGCCGTCAAAGACCAGGTGGCCCGCTACGTCGTGCAGAAGGCGCAGAGCGACACCATTATGAAGCTCCGCGATGCGGCGAAGATCGAGCGCATGGAGCCCGTCGCTCCGCCGACCCCCGCGATGCCGGCCGCTCCGGCTCCGGCCACCCCGGATGTGGCTGCTCCGAAGCCGTGATCGACTCGTCACCGGACCGTCTCCGACGGTCCGGTGACCCTTCTCGTCCCCTTCTTTCCGTCACGAGGCGCTTCCATGGCTGCGGCTGCTCCGATCTCTCCCCTGGCTCCCAAAAGCGTTCCTGATGTTGCGCCCATCGACGGTGTGCGTTTCGCCTCCGGTGAAGCCGCCATCCGCTACAAGGGCCGGACGGACGTCACGCTGGTGCTGTTCGACGAGGGCACCACCGTCGCTGGTGTGTTGACCAAGTCGAAATGTCCCTCCGCGCCGGTCGATTGGTGCCGCAGCATGCTGCCCGGCGGCAAAGCGCGGGCCTTGGTGGTGAATTCCGGCAATGCGAATGCCTTCACGGGTCGTGTCGGGGCTGCTGCCGTGCAGCGCACCGCCGACCTCGCGGTGGCGGCACTCGGGATCGACGAAGGAAGCGTCTTCCTGGCCTCGACCGGTGTAATCGGCGAGCCGCTGGACGCCTCGCGCTTCGAGGGGGTTCTCGAGCGCCTCGCCGGAGAAGCGACGCAGGACGGGATCGTCGCGGCGGCGCGTGCCATCATGACGACCGATACCTTTCCGAAGCTGGCCACGGCCGAGGCGATGATTGACGGCATCCCAGTGCGGCTGAACGGGATCGCCAAGGGCGCCGGCATGATCGCACCCGACATGGCCACGATGCTGTCGTTTCTGTTCACCGATGCGCCGATCGCGGCGCCGGCGTTGCAGTCCATGCTGGTCGAAGCGGTGGATCACTCATTCAACGCCATCACGGTCGATAGCGACACGTCGACATCCGATACGTTGCTGATTTTCGCCACGGGCGCGGCCCGCTCGCGCGGTGTTCACCCAATCGATACCGCCACGGATCCGCGCCTCGATGATTTCAAGGCCGCGCTGCGGACCGTGACGCTCGATCTCGCCCAGCAGGTCGTGCGCGACGGGGAGGGCGCCCGCAAGTTCGTCGAGGTCCGCGTGACGGGCGCCGATACGGATGCGGCCGCGAAGGTCGTCGCCGCGTCGATTGCCAATTCCCCGCTCGTTAAGACCGCTGTGGCTGGCGAGGACGCGAATTGGGGGCGTGTCGTCATGGCGGTCGGCAAAGCCGGCGAACGCGCCGAGCGGGACCGACTGGCGATCTGGTTCGGCGACATTCGCGTGGCGGTCGATGGTCTGCGCGACCCGACTTACGACGAAGCGGCGGTTTCGACCTACATGCGCGGCGACACGATCGCGATCCGGGCGGATCTCGGTCTCGGCAAGGGGCGCTTCACCATGTGGACCTGCGACCTCACCAAAGGCTACATCGAAATCAACGGCGATTATCGGTCCTGACATCTGGCCGGTTCGGTCACCGCTGGATCTGCGTCGTAAAAGTCACACCAGTGCCGATAGGTGACTGAAGTCCCCGTTGAATGTTTTGCCATCGGCCCGCTGGGTGTACCGTGATGCACAACTTCATTCGCGGCGGGCCAATCAAACATGCGTAATTCAATCGTGAAGGGTGTTGGAACACTGGTCGGCCTGCTGACGTGTTCCGCTCTTGCCCAGGCAGCAGACCTTCCGTCCCGCAGCGCACCTCCGGTCTTCGCGGCTGCGCCGATCAACTACAACGATTGGTCCGGCGTCTACGTCGGAACCACCTACGGCTACGGCTTCAATTCGTACCATAACAGCCAGTTGACCTCACGTTCGGTCAACGCGAGCGGCCAGACCGGCGGCGCGCTGGTCGGCTATAATTTCCAGTCCGGCCATATCGTCTACGGTGTCGAAGGTTCGATCGACCTCAACGTCATCCGCAAGATCAACCCGGGCCAGGTCGGTTTGACGCCGAGCGAGACCGACTCGCTTTACGATATCCGCTTCCGCGGCTTGCTCGGTTACGAGTTCGGCAACTTCATGCCGTTCATCGCCGGCGGCGCCGTCGTCAACGAAACCTATCAATACGGCACGGGCGGCCTCAACCGCATTCCGAACTACTACGGCCAAGTGAACCGCACCGTCGGTTGGACGGTCGGCGCGGGTCTCGAATATAAGCTTAATCCGCAGGCTCTGTTCCCGAACCTGCCGAGCTGGGCGCTCGGCCCGGTCATCCTCCGCGCCGAATATCTCTACCAGAACCTGCCGAACTCGACCTACGCGTTCAACGGCCAGACGTTCCGCACCAAGTCGGACGGCAACTTCTTCCGCGCCGCCTTGATCTATCGCTTCGGTGATTATGCACCGCGCGCCTATATCGATCAGGCCGGCGACGTGAACTGGGCCGGTGGATACGGTGGTATCCTTGGCGGCTACGGCAGCGTAACGGCGCATACCCGCACCGCGGGCGTCGGCGCCACCAACACCGATGCGGATGGCGGTCTCGGCGGCATCTACGCCGGTACAAACTTCATGTTCGGTCATTACATGCTCGGCTTCGATGCCAGCACGTCCTTTGCAGACTTCACCGGCAACGGCCGTCTGCCCGGATCGGCCGACCCGGTCAGCTACCGCAACTACATCCAGGCCGACATCCGCGGTCGCGCCGGTTACGCCTTCGGCAGCTTCCTGCCCTTCGTCGCGGCCGGTGTCGGCTTCGGTCGCAGCGAGCAGATCGATCGTGTCACCGGATCGGAGCGCGGTCGCGTTCCGACCGATGCCCTGACGGTCGGCGGTGGTCTCGATTACCGCTTGAGCGAGCGCGTCTCCCTTCGCGTCGAAGATCTCTACGAGTTCAAGTCGAACTCGAAGATCGTCAATCTGAATGGTTGCGACTGCGTCCAGAAGCGCGACGGCAATATCGTCCGCGCCGGTCTCGCCTACCACTTCGAGTAACTAACAGAGCGGCGGGGCCGTCGCTCCGTCGCTTCAATCGTCTTGTGATCTGACGACGAGGCGACCTATCCGAGAGGGTAGGTCGCCTCGATCACATAGGGCCCCCCGCCGACTGAATCGCGCGACGAGAACAAGACGAAACGATCGGCCTGGAAGCGTCTGCTCAGAAATCCGCGAGCGCCAAGATAGTCTGCAACCGCCATGGTCGAGGCGCCGCGCAACCGAGCCAGCGTCACGTGTGGCGTGAACTTGCGCGGTTCTGGTGGCAGGCCGACCCGCCGGATCAGCCGTTCCTGTTCGGCCTGTAATTCGATGAGGGGGTGGACGGCTTGCCCTTTGGCCACGATAGCGCGGGGCTTGTCGCCGCCAAAGAAGCCTAAACCCTGCAGCGTGACCTCGAAGGGAGCGCGCCGGATCCGGCCGAGTTCGAGATCGATGTCATTGGCGGTCGCGTCGTCGATGTCGCCAATGAACCGCAAGGTGAGATGATAATTTTCGACGTCGATCCAGCGTGCGCCGAACAAGCCACCTCGCATGGAGGCCAGTTCGGCCGCGAGTTCGGGAGGGATTTCGAGGCCCGTGAACAAGCGCGGCATGACCCACCTCCTGCATTGCATCGGGTAAAAGCTTAGGGAGGCGCCCTCCGTCGTGCAACCTCGCCAAGCCTCAACAACGGGGTTCTACACCGCGTAATCAAGGTGTTGATGGCGGATAGACGTGCGCTTGGCCCCTAAAATCCTCGATGTCGAAGCGGCCGTCGTCGCGCGGCGACAGGCTCGCGCGGGATGCCGAGACTTTGCCAAATCCACCCGGGAGATCGAGCACGTAAGTCGGTTGACAGAGCCCCGATACATGCCCGCGCAACGCCGTAACCAGGGCTTGCCCTTCCGCCAATCCCACACGGAAATGGCTCGTCCCTGGCGCCAGATCGCCGTGATGGAGGTAATAGGGCTTGATACGGAGTTCGACGAAGCGTCGCATCAGATCCGCCAGCGCGTCCACGCTGTCATTGACGCTGCGCAGCAACACGGTCTGGCTGACCATGACGAAGCCCCCGTCGATCAACCGATCGCAGGCCGCTCCGGCCTCGAGGGTAAGTTCGCGCGAATGATTGGCGTGAAGCGCCACGTAAACGGTCTTCCGCGATGATTGAAGTGCCGCGATGAGCTCTGCATTGATCCGAGCCGGATCGGCCACCGGAACGCGCGTATGCAGCCGCACGATCCGCACATGTGCGATGCACGCGAGCCGCCGCATGATGGCGTCGAGCCGGCGCGGCGATAGCATGAGCGGGTCACCGCCTGTCAGAATGACCTCCCAGATCTCGCCATGAGCCGCGATATAGTCGAGCGCCGCCTCGACCGCCTCCGGCGGCAGCACCGCCTGCTCGCCCGGCCCGACCACTTCGCGGCGGAAGCAGAACCGGCAATAGACCGGGCAGATATGAAGGAGCTTGAGCAAGACGCGATCAGGGTAGCGGTGGACGATGCCGGGCACCGGCGTGTGAGCCTCGTCGCCGATCGGGTCGGCGCGCTCGTCTGGCGTCGTGTCGCGTTCGGCGAGGCTCGGTAGAAATTGGCGGGCGATGGGATCTGCGGGGTCGGCGGGATCGATCAAGGCCGCAAGGGTCGGCGTGAGCGCGACGGCATAGCGTGACGCGATCTCGGTCAGGGCCATGACGGCATCGGGGGCGAGAAGTCCGGCGTCGGCCAAGGCGGAGGGGCTGCGGAGCGTCTCGCTCATCGCCCCGCCACCGGGGTCCAAAGCACTTGCTCGATATGGGTTGCGCCGGCCGCCAGCATGACCAACCGATCGAACCCGAGCGCGATGCCGCTGGCCGGCGGCATATGCGCGAGCGCGGCGATGAAATCCTCGTCGATCGGATAGGTCGATCCGTAACGTCGCAGTCGTTC